>DAOQXO010000049.1:0-17873 GCA_035342635.1 Steroidobacteraceae bacterium | reverse complement strand
TTTCGATGCCGCCGCTCCACGCCACCATCCACGTGAGCGCGACAATATCGACCAGGATGTGCGCGAACACTTCCGGGACGCTCACGTCGCCCGCCGTGCGCACTCGCCGGGCGGCGAACAGGTTGAACAGGGCGAGTGCGCCAACTCCCGCCCACAGCGGGGTTTCGGGCAGCGCCACGCCCAACGGTCGGGTGACGACCAGAATGGTCAGCGCCTGGCCTGCCACCGACAGCCAGCGCAGGTTGACCAGCAGCCGGGCGAAGGAGAGTGAGGCGGGGTGTTCCACGCACTGACTTTAGCGGCGCCCCGCCCGAAGTTCACCCTCCGCCGGTGTTCCAGGTCACTTTCAGCCACGCCGAGCGACCCGGCTCGTGGATGCGCACCGGTTCGGCCGGATAGCCGAAATCCGCGCTGCCGGCGAGATTCAGGTGCTCGGCATAGTCGCGGTCGAGCAGGTTGTCGATGCCGGCAGCGAGGCTCAGGCGAGGTGAAAGCCGGTACGCGCCGTTCAACGACAGCACGGCGAATCCGGCGCTCCGGCCCAGGTCACGCCCGGCGACATTGCCCTGTCCCGGCGCGACACGACCCTGGCCGTCGACCGCGCGCAGCAGCGCCCCCACCGAAAAGCGGGCGTTGTCGTAAGCGACGGAGATCCGGACATCGAGCGGCGGAATCTGCGGTAGCGCTGCCCCCGTGCCACGATTCTCCGCCCAGGCATAGGCGAGCGTCGCAGCCGCCTTCCATTGCGGCAGCGGCCGCAGCTCGATGCCTGCTTCCGCGCCACGCACAGCGGCGTCGACCTGGTTCACACGGGTCATGAGTCCCATCATGCCGCCGCTGCCGTAGGTGAACAGGATGAAATCATCGATCCGGCCGGCGTATGCGGACATCCACGCGTCCACTCTCGCGGTTCGATACTGCAGGCCGAGGTCGAGCTGCGTCGTCTCCTCCGGGGCAAGGGCAGCGAACGCGTTTACCGTTCCCATCGGACCGCTGCCCGGCGAGAACAGTTCCCAGTAGTCCGGCATGCGGGCGGTATGGCCAATGCCGGCGAACCATGAGACGGGCCGGTCGCGTGCACCGTGCTCATAGCGGGCGAAACCGCTGGCGAGTGTTTCGCGGCGGGTGACGTCGGCCGTGGGATTCGGCATCGGCATCATGCCGCCGCTCGTCTGACGCCGGTCGGTGACTTCGGCACGATCGCCGCGGCCGCCGAACACGGCGCGGCTGTCCTCGCCGAATCGCCATGTGAGTTCGGCGAATATGCCGCTGCCGGCGATCTCGGCATCGGTCTGCCGGGGCTGGTCCGCATAGGCGTCGCGCCCCATGGCATTGCGCTTGCGATGGCGGCTGCGCTGCGTATCCGCACCGGCGGTGATGTCGATGGCCGACAGTCGCCAACTGGCCGCCACGCGGCCTCCCGTCGTGCGTCGATCCACGTTCGAGGCAAACGGGCCCGGCATCGAACTCATCGGATTCGGTTCCCGCAACGTGTAGTTGTCCATGACGTGATCGGCGTGGTTGTAGAACACGTTCGCCTTCACGTCTTTCAGCGCACCGCCGAGTACCGTCTTCTCGAACCGCAGGCCGTAACTGGTGCGTTCGAACTGCGACCCGTCCATGCTGCGACCGGCATAGCGGGCCTCGCCGTCACCCGTTCCGGCCGAGAACTCGAGCAGGGTGCCGGCCGACGGCGTCCAGCCGAGCGCTGCGTCGGCGTTCCACTTTTCCCAGCTCGACGGAACGGTGCGCCCGGCGCCGTCCTCGTAGTCGTCCGCTTCGGAGCGATTGGCACTCAGCCGCGCATAGCCGACGCCCGCACCGCCGATGACGTCGAGTACCTGGTCGTTGCGCCCGAAGGTGCCGCCCAGGGCGTTGGCGTTGACGCGCAGTCCGGCGTCTTCGAATCGGTCCGCGTCGGCATCCCGCTCGAAACGGATCGTGCCCGCGGATGCGCCCGGGCCCCACAGGACCGTCTGCGGTCCCTTGATGACGACCAACCGGTCATAGGTCTCCGGCGACACATACGATAGGGGATTGTCCATGCGTGAGGGGCACGCGCCCGGCATCGAACCGTCGTCGGTGAGAATATTCAGGCGGGAGCCGAACATGCCCCGCAGAACGGGATCGCCATTGGTGCCGCCGTTGCGTATGGCGCTGAAACCCGCAATCGTCTTCAGATAGTCGGCGCCGTCACTTGCCGGCACGGGCTGCCGCGGCAACTTCGGGTCGGTGACGAACGTGAGCGGTGACTGCGGCGCCACCGCGGTCACGACGACGGTGACCAGGGCGCTCTCCTTCGTGGATCCTTCCTGCTCGGTGTCCCCGGCCCATGCCTGCGTTGCGCCCATGAACCCACCCACCAGCAACAGGCCGGCGATTGACGCGGGAAAGTCACGCATCCTTCTCTACCTCGATGAACAGACGGAATGCGGATTCTCGCCCGTACGAGGCCATGGAGACGTGCGACGGATTGACGCAGGGCGCCACGAGTGCGGATGCACCCGCGCGTGTGTCGGGCAGCGGCTACGGCAGCTCGCCGGCGGCGCCGAACTCCGGATCGTCGAAGAACTCGCCGTAGGCGCCCAGCGCGCCGTGCACGAGCACGGCGCCATCGCGGCGCGTACGGGCCGGATCGCGGCCGCGCATCTCCTGCGCGCCACGCGCCAGGTCCGCGATGATGTAGTGCAGGTTGGCGTCGGCCGCCGGCGGCAACTTGCAGTTGCGCACGATGTCCTGCACATGAGTGTCGATGCGCGCAGCGAGCGCCTCGTACCGGGCGTCCTCCATGCTGCCGGCATCGATCGCCGCATGTTCCGCGTCGAATGCCTCGTGGATCGCCGCCATCCCTGCGCGCAGCGGCGCGTCGGTGGTCCACTTGCGGCCCGCGTCGAGCGCAAGCTGGCCGATCGCCGCCCCACTCGTGGCCTGTGCGGCGTGGTCCATGTGCGCGGCGTGGTCCGCGGTGGCATCGTCGACGACCGGGGGACTCGCGTCTTCGTGATTCGTGCAGGCGACGGACAGTGCGCCGCAGGTGATCGCGAGGAGGGCGAGGAGGGCTGTGCGCCTGGTTGCGCCATGTAAGCGGTTCATGCCAGTGATTGTAGTCCACGATTGCCTTGGCCGCCCGCCGTCCGCCAGCGGGCCTGCGCCGCGCCGGTGAATGGAGTGGTTCAAGGCATTGGCAGCTCGCCTATGACAGCCATTGCGGTCGCAAAAACAGGATCGCGCCGAGCGCCAGCATCAAGACGCCGCTCAGGAGCTTCAGCCAGCGGCCGGTGCGCTGCGTCAGTCTGCGATTGCCGAGGGCGAGCACCGCCAGGGTCACCATGAGCGCGTCATCCGCGATGTACCCGGCGATGTACAGCCCGAGATAGGCGTAGTAGCCGCCCGTCGAGAGATCGCGCTCGGCAAGAACCGCGGTGAAGATCGCCGGCAGCCCGGCGGTGCACAGCAGTTCGACGAAATTGACCAACACGGCGAGCATCGCGACGCCGATGAGGGATGCAGTGAGCGTCTCGACCTGCAGCACCGACCGGGCGCGCGCGTACAGGCCCGGCTTCGCCGCTTCGGGTATGGAGAGCGACACGCCCCTGCCCGGCGCGACGAAGTCCTTGACGTTGACGACGCCGATCAGCAGCGCAATGCCGGCGAGTGTCCATCGCACGGCGTTCGACATGCCGATTGCCAGGAACAGGTTGAGCCACGCGGCCATGAAGGCGTAGTAGACCGCGCCGCTCACGAGCACGAAGGTTCCGGCGATGATGGCCATGCGCCTGCGATCCCGCAGGCGGACCAGCAGCGAAAGCAGGAACAGCAGCACCCACATCGCGCACGGATTGAAGCCGTCGAGCAGTCCGAGTGATAGCGTGAAAAGCGGCAGGCCGAGCTTCGCAGCGCTGAGTCCGCCGAGGATCGTGGGCACTTCGTCGCGCGGCGGCAATTCCAGCGGCCCCACCAGCGCACGGACTGCAGCACCCGTGATTTCCGGATTGTCGAAGCCCACGAGCATGCGCCCTTCGTACACGAAGGTGGGCACGGCGGGCGGCCACGCACCGGCCCGCCGGAAGTGCTCGACCAGTTCGTCCCTCGTGCGCGGATCCTCGACGGGTCGCAACACGATGCGCAGGTCGGGGCGCTCTGCCGCGAAATCCACGAGGAAAGACTTCGCGGCATCGCAGTGCGGACAGCCATCGCGCACGAACACTTCAAGTGCACCGGGTGCTGCCTGTTGCGCCACCCCTTCCGCCGAAGCGAGGAGCAGGAAACCCAGGCCGAGCGACAGCAGCAGGCGCTGCAATACGGGGCGCGCACTCATTGCAGGTGCATCATGCAACACCCCGGTGTTGTGTGCGCGGGTTGCAGGTCGATGACCTGATCACGCGCATCGACGGCGCGCCGCGTGGTGCCCGCGCAGCGCGCCAGCCTGGTCCTGGCGGACCGGATCGCGCCGTACTGGAAGCCTGGCGGGAACTGACAGCCTGCCGAGCGATCGTTCACGGTACGAGCCCCGGGAGTCGCGCCGCGTGCGAGGCGGCGATCCATTCCTCGTTGGTGGGTTCGATACCCACCGTCACCGCGCTGTCGCGGTCCGAGATGACGGCGGCGTGGCGCGCGTTGGCTGCGGCGTCCAGGCGCACGCCGAGATAGCCCAGTTGCTCGCAGACCCGTGCGCGCAGTACGGCGTTGTGTTCGCCGATGCCGGCGGTGAACACCAGCAGGTCGAGGCCGCCGAGCAGCGCGGTCAGCGCGCCGATTTCACGCACGAGACGGCGCACGTAGAGCGCCAGCGCGATGCGCACGCGCTCGTTGTCCGCCTCGAGCGGCAGCAGTTCACGCGGATCGGCCGACACGCCGGAGACGCCGAGCAGGCCGGAGTCGTAGTAGAGCATGCTCGCCACTTCGTCGAGCGTGAGTTTCTCGATCTGCATCAGGTAAATCACCGCGCCCGGATCGAGCGTGCCGCAGCGCGTGCCCATCATCAGGCCATCGAGCGCCGAGAAGCCCATGCTGGTGGCGACGCTCGCGAGATTGCTCATCGCGCAGAGGCTGGCGCCGCTGCCGAGGTGTGCGACCAGCGTGCGGCCCCGCGCGGCATCGCCGTAGCGCTCGGCGAGCGCGTGAGTCATGTACTCGTACGACAGGCCATGGAAGCCGTAGCGGCGCACGCCGCGCTCCCAGGCCGACCACGGCAACGCGAACATCTGCTCGACCGGCTCCTGCGTACGATGGAAGGCGGTGTCGAAGCAGGCCACCTGCGGCAGCCCGGGCGCGAGACTGAACAATGACTCGATCGCCTCCAGCGCAAACGGCTGGTGCAGTGGAGCGAGCGGCACATAGCTCTTCAGATCGGCCAATACCGCGGCGTCGAGCCGTACCGGCTCGAAGTACCTGCTGCCGCCATGCACGACCCGGTGCGCCACGGCCGCAATGCGCCCCTCACTGGCGATGTGCGCGCGGACGCGCTCGCGGATATGTGCCAGTGCGGCGTCGTACGGTCGCGCCGCATCCAGTGCGACCGATACGGGCGCAAGGCCGGTTTCCCTGCAGGTCGCATGTGTTCCAGTGATGCCCTCGATCTTGCCGCTCCATAGTGGCTGGCGCGCGAGCGGACGGCGGCCCGCGTCGAAGAGCGCGAACTTGATGCTCGATGAGCCGCAGTTCAGCACGAGTATCAGTGGGGTCATGGTGCGCGGTGCTCAGGGCGGTGCGACGCGAAAGCGGTGCGCCAGCATCAGCGCGATGGCGCAGGAGGCGAGGCGGCTACGGCGCGAATCGGCGCGGCTCGTGAGCACGATCGGCACGCGCGCGCCCATCACGATACCGGCGCTGTCGGCATGGCCCATGTACTCGAGCTGCTTCACGAGCATATTGCCGCTCTCGAGATCGGGCACCACGAGTATGTCGGCCACGCCGGCCACGGCCGAGCGTATGCCCTTCACGCGCGCCGCGTCGGGTGAGACGGCGTTGTCGAAGGCGAGCGGCCCGTCGAGCAGTCCGCCCGTGATCTGGCCGCGGTCGGCCATCTTGCAGAGCGCCGCAGCGTCCAGTGTCGATGGCATGCGGGGATTGACGGTCTCTACCGCGGCCAGAATCGCCACCTTCGGCAGCGCGACGCCGATCACGTGCGCGAGGTCGATCGCGTTGCGCACGATGTCGGCTTTCGCCTCCAGGTCAGGCGCGATGTTGACGGCCGCATCGGTGATGATGAAGGGGCGCGGGTAGGCTGCCGTCTCCATCACGAAGCAGTGTGTGATGCGCCGCCCGGTGCGCAGCCCTGCCTCGGGCGCGACGATGGCGCCGAGCAGTTCGTCGGTGTGCAGGCTGCCCTTCATCAGCGCCTCGACCTCGCCCCGGCAGGCCATCTGCGCCGCCCGCGCGGCCGCCGCGTGGCTGTGCGGCACGTCGACGATCTCGCAACCGGCGAGGTCGATGCCCGCGTCGGTCGCCACCCGGCGCAGCTTCGCCTCGGGCGCAACCAGCACCGGGATGATCATGCCGGCCGCACGCGCGTCCATGGCGCCGCCGAGGCTGAGCGCATCGCACGGATGCACCACCGCCATGCGCACGGGCTCCATGTCGCGCACGTGCGCGATCAGCCGTTCGACGCCGCGCAGACCTGACGTATTCGCGCCGGCATCGGCGGGATCTCCTGCAGTCATGGCTCCTGGTCCCTCGATCGCCCCGGGCGGCTCACGCTACGTGATTGTCGTGGTCGGCGACAAGCCGATCGCCGAAGGCGCCGTACGCCCCGGAGCGGCTGGATTTGATCGCGCCGCGCGCGGATCATGGCGCGATGTTCCGCGAGCATCGCGACCCCGGCCAGTTCGCCCAGCATCGCGCCGTCTGGCGCCGTGCCGCCGTGCTCGTGGGCCTCTGCGTGGGCCTCGCGGTGTTCGCGTCAGCCGAAAATCTGCATGAGGCGCTGCTCGAAGTCCTGGCGGTCGCCCAAACGGTCGTCGATCGGCATCCGATCGCGGGCACATTGCTCTTCGTCGCATTCGCGGCAGTCTCGGCCATGTTCACCTTCGTGTCGATTGCGGTTCTGGTGCCTGCTGCGGTGTATGTGTGGGGTGAGCCCGGCAGCATGGCGCTGCTGTGGCTCGGATGGATCCTGGGCGGTGCCGCCACCTACGGCATCGGCACCTGGTTCGGTCGGCCGGTGGTGCGCTGGGTTACGTCGAATCCTGCGCTCCTGCGATTCGAGCACCGCGTGCAGCAGAATGCACCCTTCTGGCTCATCCTCCTGCTGCAACTCGCGCTGCCTTCGGAAGTCCCGGGCTATGTGCTGGGTCTCGCGCGCTATCCCTTCCTGCGCTATCTGCTGGCGCTCGCTATCGCTGAATTGCCGTACACGGTGGCCACCGTGTACCTCGGCACGAGTTTCCTCGAGCGCCGCCGGGGCGTCATCCTCGGCGCGGGACTGGCAATCGCGCTTCTCAGCGTCGTCGCGTTCTACCTTCTGCGGCGGGTGCTGAAATCGGCCGGCGAGAACGCCGGCAATCCCTCCGTCTGATCTGATTGATGGGCCTGCTGGTCTCACAGGGCCTGCGACAGGGTTGGCCTCGACTTCCCGGGCGCGTCCTGCTCAAATCCGGGCATGTCCATTGCCCCTCTGGTCCAGCGTCTGCTGCGCATCGCGATCTTCCTGATGGTGCTTGCGGCGGTGGGTTATGTGCTGTGGCAACGCTTCGGCGCCAGCGATGCCGACGCCGGGATCGCGAGCGGCAACGGGCGCATCGAGGCCGTGGAAATCGACGTCGCGACGAAGAGTGCGGGACGGCTGCTGGAACTGCTGGCGAAGGAGGGGGAGTTCGTCACCACCGGCCAGGTGCTGGCGCGGATGGACACCGAGTCGCTGCGGGCACAGCTGCAGCAGGCCGAGGCCCAGGCCCGGCAGGCCGAGGCGACCCTCGAGACGGCGCGCAGCCAGGTGGCCCAACGCGATAGCGAGCGGGCGGCGGCGCAGGCGCTCGTGAAACAACGGCAGGCGGAGCTCGACGCCGAGCAGACCCGCGCGCAGCGAATCACCGCGCTCGCACAGCGCGGCGACGTCTCGCGGCAGAGCGCGGACGATGCGCGCACGGCGGTCGAAACGCGCAGCGGCGCGCTCGCCACCGCGCGCGCCCAGCTCGCGGCGGCCGAGGCCGCGATCGTCAGCGCCCGCAGCCAGGTCGCGGCGGCCGCTTCGGCCATCGAGGCGGCCCGCGCGACCGTCGCGCGAGTGCAGACCGAGATCGACGACAGCGAACTCAAGGCGCCGCGCGACGGGCGTGTGCAGGTGGTCGTCGCACGTCCCGGGGAAGTGCTCGGGGCCGGCGGCCGCGTGCTGAACCTCGTCGATCTCACCGATGTCTACATGACTTTCTACCTGCCGACCGGCGTGGCGGGCCGGATCGCACTGGGCGCCGAGGCACGCGTCGTGCTGGACGCCGCTCCCGAATACGTGGTGCCGGCGCGGATCTCCTATGTGGCCGATGTTGCCCAGTTCACGCCGAAGACGGTCGAAACGGCGGCTGAGCGCGAGAAGCTGATGTTCCGCGTGCGCGCACAGATCCCGCAGGATCTGCTGCGCCGATACATTCACGAGGTGAAGACGGGCTTGCCGGGCGTGGCGTATGTCCGCACCGATCCTTCCCTGTCCTGGCCCGAACACCTGCAGGTGAAACTGCCGCAATGATTCCCGTGGCACGCCTGGCTGGCGTGACGCTCCGTTACAAGGATGTCACGGCGCTCGACGTCCCGCGCCTGGAGTTGCCCGCCGGCGCCGTCGTCGGACTGATCGGGCCGGACGGTGTCGGCAAGTCGAGCCTGCTATCGCTCGTGGCCGGCGCCCGCGCGCTGCAGGACGGTGAGCTCGAGGTGCTCGGCGGGAACATGCGCGATCGGCAATTCCGCCGCGATCTTCACCCCCGCATCGCCTATCTGCCACAGGGCCTGGGCCGCAACCTGTATCCGACGCTCTCGGTCCACGAGAACGTGGATTTCTTCGGCGGGCTCTTCGGCCTGCCAACAACCGAGCGCCGCCGCCGCATCGGCGCGCTGCTCGAGGCCACGGAACTCGCCGAATTCGCGAACCGTCCCGCCGCCAAGCTGTCCGGCGGCATGAAGCAGAAGCTCGGCCTGTGCTGCGCGCTGATCCACGACCCGGACCTGTTGATCCTCGACGAGCCCACGACGGGCGTGGACCCGCTCTCGCGTCGTCGCTTCTGGGAACTCGTCGAAGGCATCCGCGCCAGCCGGCCGGGCATGAGCGTGCTCGTGGCCACCGCCTACATGGAGGAGGCGGCGCGCTTCGACTGGCTCTGCGCCATGGATGGCGGGCGCGTGCTCGCTACCGGTTCGCCCGCGGAGCTGCTCGCCCGCAGCGGTCGCAGCAGCCTCGAAGCCGCATTCATCGACCTGCTGCCGGAGGCCCGCCGCGCCGGCCACACGCCGGTGCGCGTCGTGCCGCGGGAGCCGGGTACCGGGGATTCCATCGCCATCGAAGCGCAGGACCTCACGATGCGCTTCGGCGAGTTCACGGCGGTCGACCACGTGAGCTTTCGCATCCGGCGCGGAGAGATCTTCGGCTTCCTCGGATCGAACGGCTGCGGCAAGACTACGACCATGAAGATGCTGACCGGCTTGTTGCCGGCCAGCGAGGGGCGCGCCTGGCTCTTCGGCCAGCCCGTCGATCCGCATGATCTCGCGACGCGCCGGCGCGTCGGCTACATGACCCAGGCCTTCTCGCTCTATGGCGAGCTGACCGTGCGCCAGAATCTCGAGCTGCACGGGCGGCTCTTCAGCCTGCCGGAGGCGCGGGTGCAGGCGCGCATCGAGGCCCTGGCTGGCCGCTTCGGACTGCGCACACTGCTCGACGATCTGCCGGGCAAGTTGCCGCTCGGCCAGCGACAGCGGCTGTCGCTGGCGGTTGCGCTGATCCACGAGCCGGAGCTGCTGATCCTCGACGAACCGACCTCCGGGGTGGATCCGGTCGCCCGCGACGCGTTCTGGCGCGAGCTGATCGCCCTCGCGCGCGAGGACGGGGTGACGATCTTCATCTCCACCCACTTCATGAGCGAGGCCGAGCGCTGCGATCGCATCTCTTTCATGCATGCCGGCAAGGTACTGATCAGCGATACGCCGACGGCACTGGTCGCGCGCTACGGCGTGCACACGCTCGAGGAGGCCTTCGTCGCCTGCCTGCAGGAGACGATCGGCGAGCCGGCGCAACACACACTGCCGGCGATGGCGGCGCCACACGCTTCGGTTGGCAAGGGCGGCGGCTGGCGGCGGCACTTCGACCCCCGTCGCATGCTCGCCTACCTGGGCCGCGAGGCGCGCGAGCTGCGCCGCGACCGCATCCGGCTGACCCTGGCCGGACTCGGCAGCGCGATCCTGATGTTCGTGCTCGGCTACGGCATCAGCATGGACATCGAGAACCTGAGCTTCGCGGTGCTCGATCGCGACGACACCTCACTGAGTCGTGACTATGCCGACACGCTTGCCGGCTCGCGCTACTTCACACGACAGCCGCCGGCGAGCGACGAGGCGGACATCGATCGCCGGATGCGCGAGGGGCGGCTGAGCCTCGCACTGGAAATCCCGGAGGGCTTCGCGCGCGACGTGGCGCGGGGCGAGCCGGTGCAGATCGCCGCCTGGATCGACGGCGCGATGCCGCAGCGGGCGCAGACGGTCATGGGTTATGTGCAGGGCATGCACCAGCACTGGCTGCTCGCGCATGCGCGCGAGACGCTCGGCGACGCGGCGCTCGCGGCGGATTTCCGCATCGAGACCCGATTCCTCTACAACCCCAGTATCCGCAGCCTCAATGCCATCGTGCCCGCGATGATTCCGCTCCTGCTGCTGTTGATTCCGGCCATCCTCTCGGCGCTTGCGGTGGTGCGCGAGAAGGAGCTCGGCTCCATCGTCAATCTCTACGTCACGCCGGTCACCCGCCTGGAATTCCTGCTGGGCAAGCAGCTGCCGTACATCGCCGTGGCGATGGCGAATTTCCTGCTGATGACGCTGCTGGCCGTCACCGTGTTCGGTGTGCCGCTGAAGGGCAGCTTCGCGACACTCGCGGCGGCGGCGGGGCTCTACGTCGTCTCGGCGACTGCGCTCGGGCTGTTCATTTCCGCCTTCGTGCGCAGTCAGGTGGCGGCGCTGTTCGGCACCTCGATGCTGACCATCCTGCCGGCGGTGCAGTTCTCCGGGCTCCTGAACCCGGTGTCGTCGCTGGAAGGTTTCGCGGCCATGATCGGCCATGCCTGGCCGACGACACATTTCATCACGATCGCCCGCGGCACCTTCGCCAAGGGTCTCGGCTTCCAGGAACTGCAGGCCGCCTTCCTGCCACTGCTGATCGCCATCCCCGTGATCGTCGGGCTGGCCACGCTCGCGCTGCGCAAGCAGGAGCGCTGAGATGCGCGGCGAACGCAACTTTCTGCACCTGACCGCCAAGGAGCTGCGCAGCCTGCTGCGCGATCCGATGCTGCTGGCGCTCATCGTGTATGCGTTCAGCGGCGCCATCTATATCGCGGCGACGGCGATGCCGGAGCCGCTGAACAGCGCGGCCATTGCAGTCATCGACGAGGACGCCACGCCGCTCTCGGCCCGCATGGCCGATGCCTTCTACCCGCCGCGCTTCCTTCCGCCCCGGTTCATCACCACCACCGAGATGGACGCCCGCATGGACGCGGGCCTCGATACCTTCGCACTGCACATCCCCGCGGGTTTCCAGCGCGACCTGCTGGCCGGGCGATCTCCGGGGCTGCAGCTGAATGTCGACGCGACGCGCATGAGCCAGGCCTACATCGGCAGCGCCTACATCCAGAGCATCGTCACCGGCGAGTTGCAGGAATATCTCGAGCGCGAGCGGCGCCTCACGAGCCCGCCGGTCGATCTTGCGCTGCGCGCCCGCTTCAATCCGGAGCTGGAAGATCGCTGGTTCGGATCGGTGATGGAGCTGATCAGCAACATCACCATGCTGTCGATCATCCTCACGGGCGCCGCGCTGATCCGCGAGCGCGAGCACGGCACGATCGAACACCTGCTGGTGATGCCGGTGACCCCGATGCAGATCATGGGCAGCAAGGTGCTGGCCATGGCTCTCGTGGTGCTGCTGGCATCAAGCCTGTCGCTGCTGGTGGTAATCCAGGGCTGGCTGCGGGTGCCGATCGAGGGCTCCATCAGCCTGTTCCTCGCGGGTGCCGCGCTGCTGCTGTTCGCCACCACCTCGATGGGCATTTTCCTCGCAACCATCGCCCGTTCCATGCCGCAGTTCGGCCTGCTGATGCTGCTGGTGCTGATGCCGCTCGAGATCCTCTCCGGCGGCATGACGCCGCCCGAGAGCATGCCTGACCTGGTTCGCTGGATCATGCTCGGCGCGCCCACCACGCACTTCGTGGCGCTGGCGCAGGCCATCCTCTATCGCGGTGCAGGCTTCGCGATCGTCTGGCCGCAGTTCCTGGCCCTGCTCGTGATCGGCGCGCTGCTGTTCACGGCTTCGCTCGCCTGGTTTCGCCGGGCCCTGGCCCGTATGGCCTGAGGAGGCCAGGCCGCACTCGCAGTCGGGATCTACGTCCCCGCGGCCGCACGCACGCGCGCGGCCACCGCGGCATGCACCTCGCGGTCGAGCGGATTGGGTGCGACATCGTCCTCGGGCGCGAGATCCGCGAGCGCCTCGGCCGCTGCGAACAGCATGGCATCGGTGATCGCGCTCGCCCGCGCATCGAGAGCGCCGCGAAAGATCCCCGGGAATCCGAGGACGTTGTTGATGATCTTGCCGTCGGCCGCGAACGCCGCGCCGGCATCCTGCGCGGCGATCGGGTCGATTTCCGGATCGGGATTCGACAGGCTCAGCACGATCTGCCCCGGACGGATCATCGCGGGTTCGACCAGACCCGGCACGCCGCTCGTCAGCACGACGGCGTCGCAGCGCTGCATCACACCCTCGAGCGTGTCGGGGGTGCCGCCGATGGCGCGCAGGCGTTCGAGTGCCTCGGGCTTGATGTCCGTGCCGCGCAACGAGCGGCAGCCGTAGCGCGCAAGCAGCGAGCAGATGCCGAGCCCGGCGGCGCCGAGCCCGACCTGGCCCACCGTGAGCGAGTGCAGCTCGCGTCCGTAGCGCCGGCAGATGCGCAGCAGTGTCGCGAGCACGACGACGGCAGTGCCGTGCTGGTCGTCGTGCATGACGGGAATCGGCAGCCGCGCGCGCAGGCGCGACTCGAGTTCGAAACAGTCGGGCGCGGAAAAATCCTCCAGCAGGATGGCGCCGAACGACGGCTCGAACGCCGCAATGGCCGCGACGAGCGCATCGACGTCGCGTCCCTCGACGGCAAGCGGCATCGCAACGACATCGACGAGACTGGCGAGCAGCGCGGCCTTTCCTTCGATGACCGGCAGCGAGGCGAGCGGGCCGACGGCACCGAGGCCGAGCACAGCCGTGCCGTTGCTGATGACGGCGACGCTCTGGCCCTTGATGGTGTAGTCACGCGCAAGCTCGGGCTGCTCCGCGATGGCGGTCGAGACGACCGCGACACCGGGCGTGTAGACATCGCGCAGGATCTGCTGGGTGGAGATCGCGAGAGTGGGCCGCACGGCGATCTTGCCGCCCCGATGACGCTGGAAGACGCGGTCGGAGCGTCCCACGTAGCGCGCATCGGCGAGGCCGTCGAGCGCTTTGAGTGCGCCCTCGAGCATCGCCGGCGTCACCTCGACCGTGAGCTCCCAGCGTGTCCAGCCGCGCTCGCGCGAAAGCGCATGCAGGTGCTCGAGGTTGATGCCGTGGTGCGCGAGTACCTGCAACGCGGCCGCCAGCGAACCCGGGCGGTGCCGGGTCTCGATGAGGAGGACTTCCTGGATCCTTCGTGCCATTTATAAATGGTAAACGAAAGAAACCCGCGCGGTGCGGGCGGCAGTGCGTCAGGACGGCGCACCGGCCCCGGGCCAGTAGTGGCTGTCCGGCGTTGGGCGCTCGCCGAAAATGGCCTGTCCGACGCGCACGACCGTCGCTCCTTCCTCGATCGCCGCTTCGAAGTCGCCCGACATGCCCATCGAGAGCCCGACGATGCCGGGATGGCGCGCGAGGGCGGCGTCGCGCAACGTGCGCAGGAGGACGAAGCAGGGCCGGACCCGCGCCATGTCGGCGCTGAACAGTGCCAACGTCATCAGCCCGCGTGGTCTCAGGCGCGGGAACTGCGCGAGCGCATCGACGAACGGCAGCAGCGCATCCGGTTGCAGGCCGAACTTGCTCGCCTCGCCGGAGGTGTTGACCTGCACGTAGACATCGAGCGAGCGGTTCTCGCTCGCGAGCCGCTGGTCGAGGATCTCCGCGAGCCGCAGGCTGTCGAGCGCCTGGAACTCGTGCGCGAAGCGGACGAGGTACTTGGCCTTGTTGGTCTGCAGGTGCCCGACGATGCTCCACTCGATCGCGAGATCCGCCAGCGCCTCGTGCTTCGCACTCGCCTCCTGGATCTTGTTCTCGCCGAAATTCCTGATGCCGGCCGCGTGCGCGTAGCGCAGGACGTGGGCCGGCACGGTCTTGGTCACCGGCAGCAGCCGCACGGAGGCGCGATCGCGCCCCGCCCGTGCGCAGGCGCGGGCGATGCGCTGCTCCACCGTCGCCAGATTGGCGCGGAACGTCGCGAACGGATCGGGGCCGAAGCGCGCGATATCCGCAGCGGAGAGCGGTGCGCGGCCGTCATCGGTGGTCATCCGCAGCCCTGCGCCTAGAACGCGCTCTTGACCGTGCCGCCGTCGGCGCGCAGAGCCGCGCCCGTCGTGGCGGATGCCAGCGGGCTGGCGATGAAGGCGACGAAGTGGCCGATTTCGTCGGGGTGCCCGAAGCGCTTGAGGAGCGACGTCGGGCGCCGCTCGGTAAAGAACCGCCGTTCGACTTCTTCCCACAGCCGCCCGTCCGCGGCCTTGCCGCTCTCCGGCCGCGCCCGCGTCGGTCCGGGCAGTACGCTGTTCACGGTGATCCGGGTGCCTGCGGTGGCTTCGGCGAGCCCGCGCGCCACGGCGATCTGCGCGGCCTTGGTCATGCCGTACTGGATGCTGTCGGGCGGGATGTGGTAGGCGCTCTCGCTCGATATGAAAATGATGCGTCCCCAGTTGCGCTGGCGCATGCCGGGCAGGTAAAGGCGCGAGAGCCGCACGCCGCTCATCACATTGAGCTCGATCAGCCGGTACCAGTCCTCGTCCGTGGTCTGCTCGAAGGGTTTCGCACCATAGGCGCCGACATTGTTCACGAGGATTTCGACGTCCGGGAAGGCCGCATGGATCGCGTTCGCGCCCCCGGGCGTCGACATGTCCGCGGCGAATCCGCGCGCAGTGCGGCCGGTTTCCTCGCGCAGCTTTTCGATCGCCGCTTTCACGCCGTCCTCGGTACGCCCGTTGACGATGACGTCGGCGCCTTCAGCCAGCAGCGCCCTGGCGATCGAGTAGCCGATACCGGAGGTACTCCCCGTGACCAGCGCGCGCCGGCCTTCCAGTTGCAGGTCGAGTGCGTGGGCGCTGGCGGACAGCAGGCCGAAGCAAAGCAGCAGCGTGATGGATTTCATGGCGACTCCCGGATGACGCGCGCGTTGGCGCGCATGCGCCAACGATACCCAACTCGCAGTCAGCCGGGTGGGTGTGGTTCGCCCGATGAGCCTGCCGGGGCGCGGCGCCCCGGCAGTGGCGGGCCGGTCTCAGCGCGCGTATTCCACCTGCACCCAGAGCTTGCTCGTGTCGGTTGCGAAGCCCGAGGCATCGTAGTCTGCGAACTTGAGCATGCCGGTGAAGCGGTGGCGCTTGACCTGCACCTGCAGGCCCGTTTCGGAGCCGTAGGCCTGCGACAGGCGTTGCGAGCGAAACCGGTGATGGCTCGCGAGCAGCGCGAGGCTGTCGAACGGGCCGGCCGATTTCGTGACAAAGCCCGCACTCGCGTAGCGGTCGTCGATGCCGTTCACCGGCGTCGCGAGGAACTTGTCGGCCCAGCCCTGGAACTTGTGCAGCGTGGCGAGCGGGGTCGCAAAACCCTTGCTGCCGTCACCGTCGAGAATCTCCCAGCCCAATCCCACGTTGAACTGCCGATACGCGGCGCCGAACTCGGCGAGATAGTAGTCGTTCTCGAAGCGCAGAGGGTTCGCGCCGCGCTCACGCTGATTCGCATAGGAGGCCGCGTAGGTCAGCTTGACGGAGTTCTGCAGGGCGCGTTCGCCATTGAACCGCAGGCCCCAGGTCGCGGATGAATCCTGCGCGGCGGGAACCGTTCCCATGGGATCGAAGGAGAGCAGGTAGCCGAAGCCCGTCAGCACACCGACAGGCAGGCGATATCCCACATTCGCGAGCAGGCTGTCGCCACTGTAACGACCCTGCGGGGAATCCTTGCCGAACACGCGGTTGACCTGGTTCATCCAGGTCACGTCCAGCGTGAGGTTCTTGACGCTCTTGTTCACGACGCGTAATGCATCGTAAGTCTGCTCGTTCTGGCGCCAGCCCACATTGCCGATGAAGCGCTGGTCGTCCAGGTTGATCCGCTGCCGGCCCAGGGTGATCGTCGTCTGCGGCAGCGAGGTGTTGATCAGCTGCAGGCGGTTGATCGCGTAGTTCTCCGGATCGGCAACCACCGGATACTGCACGTTGCGTGCGACGGCCGGATCGGCCCGATAGTCGTTCTGCAGCGGCAGCATGAAATTGCCCTCGACCAGCATCGAGGTGTTCCAGGCCTTGCCGGTCTCGAAGCCCAGCCTCGCGCGCAGCGTCAGGGCGTCAGCGTTCTCGGGAAGCCCGTCCTGGTCGACGTTCTCGTAGCGCAGGCGCACGTCCACCAGTGGCACCGTGGCCTTCAGCGCCGCATCCACGGATTGCTGCTGCTCATCTGCATGCACGTACGATGCGCACGCAGCCAGCGCCGCGAAGCTCAAAAGGTACAGTGCTCTCGACTTCATGTAGGGACCTCCAGAGGCTATCTGCAATCAGACACCCGAACCGCGGAATGCGACCTGATGTATGTCAATCGGAGGCAACGAATAGGCCGGTCGGGGTGCAGGCGACGCGATGGGGTGCGATCGTGTCCGGGCCGACGTGGCGGAATACGTTCCGGCTGGAGCGCATTTCCTGATTTGCTAAGCTCCTGCATCACATCGTTGTAGTACATCTCGTCGTTCCGGCTGGAGCGCATTTCCTGATTTGCTAAGCTCCCGGCTGGATGATCGTACGAATGAGCGCAGTTCCGGCTGGAGCGCATTTCCTGATTTGCTAAGCTCTTCGGCAGTTCCCTTCTCGTGAGCGTAGTCGTTCCGGCTGGAGCGCATTTCCTGATTTGCTAAGCTCTGGCCTTGCTGGCGGCTGACCTGACCAGTAGTTCCGGCTGGAGCGCATTTCCTGATTTGCTAAGCTCACCGGGCAGGATTCATCGCAGCCCACGACCGTTCCGGCTGGAGCGCATTTCCTGATTTGCTAAGCTCCGTCAAGTTCCCGGATGTCGAGGCGAACAAGTTCCGGCTGGAGCGCATTTCCTGATTTGCTAAGCTCTCGCCGCCCGATGCCCCGCCGCTACGGGCCGTTCCGGCTGGAGCGCATTTCCTGATTTGCTAAGCTCTGCGAGTCTCCATAATCGCCACGTACACCAGTTCCGGCTGGAGCGCATTTCCTGATTTGCTAAGCTCTCCGCGAGAAGTACATCCTGCAAATGCAGGTTCCGGCTGGAGCGCATTTCCTGATTTGCTAAGCTCCCGGGCAAACGTCGATGCAGCCGGCGCTGTGTTCCGGCTGGAGCGCATTTCCTGATTTGCTAAGCTCGCGGGTGAAGGAGGCGGTGAAGCGCACGGAGTTCCGGCTGGAGCGCATTTCCTGATTTGCTAAGCTCTCCACAACTGAATGTAGATGCGGTCCGCAAGTTC
>DAOQXO010000048.1:0-17984 GCA_035342635.1 Steroidobacteraceae bacterium | reverse complement strand
ACACGACCAAGAAGGGCCTGGCCGAAATCGAACTCGCCAAGCATCGCAATGGCGAGATCGGCACCATCCTGCTGACCTTCCAGGGGCCGTACAGCCGCTTCACCAATTACGCGCCCGACAGCTATGCGGAGGGCGTGCTGCGGTGAGCCGGTGGATCCGCGCCGCCATCGACACACAAGCCCTGCGCGCCAATCTCGCCCGGATACGCCAGGTCGCGGCGGGCCGCCGTGTCGTCGCGGTCGTGAAGGCGAATGGCTACGGCCACGGGGCCGCCGCGGTGGCGCATGCACTGGCGGACGCCGACGCCTTCGCGGTCGCGCGACTGGAAGAGGGCGTCGGGCTGCGCGATGCCGGCATTACCCGACCGATCCTGCTGCTCGAGGGTGTGCTGTCGCGCGAGCAGCTCGAGGAAGCCGCGGCGCGCGACTTCGAGCTCGTCGTCCACGATGCCTCGCAGCTCGCGCTGCTCGAGCGCTGGCGCGGCAGGCGCCGATTCGTGCTCTGGCTCAAGATCAACACCGGCATGAACCGCCTGGGTTTCGCTCCCGCGGAATTCGCGGCCGCGCACGCGCGCCTCGCTGCGCTCGCGGTACCGGCGGCGGCGCTGCGCGTGATGACCCATCTCGCGCGTGCCGACGAGCGCGACTGCGACATGACGGGCGAGCAGCTCGCGCGCTTTGCCGCGCTCGCCGCGCCGCTCGGTCTCGAGACCAGCATCGCCAACTCCGCCGGCATCTTCGGCTGGCTCGAGGCACACGGCGATTGGGTGCGGCCCGGGCTGTCGCTGTACGGCGTGTCACCGTTTCCGGGCGAGACGGCATCCAGCCTGGGCCTTACGCCCGTGATGACGCTGACCTCCACCGTGATTGCGGTGCGTGAGGTGCCGGCCGGCGATTGCGTGGGTTATGGCAGCATCTGGCGCGCGCCGCGCGCGGCGCGCATCGCGATCCTCGCGGCGGGCTACGCCGATGGCCTGCTGCGCAGCCTGCCAGGCGGGGCGCCGGTGCTGGTCGGCGGGCGGCGCGCACCGCTCGTCGGGCGCGTGTCGATGGACATGATCGCCATCGACGTCACCGGCCTGCCGGGCGTCGAGGTGGGCAGTCCCGCGCTGCTGTGGGGACGCGACTTGCCAGTCGAGGAGATCGCGCTGGCCGCGAACACGATCCCTTACGAACTGCTGTGCGCCGTGGCTCAGCGCGTGGCGTTCGAAGTCTCCTGACCGGTCCCGGACAGCGCGGCATAGTCGGCGACCCAGCGATCGTAGGGCACGCAACGACCGAGCGCCGTGTCGCAGGTGTTCTCCGGCGTGCGCCAGAACCAGATCCGCTCGAACTCGTCGGCGCCATGCCTGCTGCAGCCATCCGCGCCGAGCTTTTCGTTGCCTTCGCAAGCCGCGGTCACAACCGGCACGGTGCCGAATGCCGCGGCGACGTCGCCCTGCACGCGGGTGTTCACCGACCACTCCATCCAGCGATAGGCGCAGTTCGGATGCTTCGCGCGGGCCGACAGCATCGTCGTGTCGACCCAGCCGGTGGCGCCTTCCTCCGGCACCACGCCGGCGAGCGGTTGCCTGTCCGCCGCGAGCCGGTCGGCCTGGTACGGCCACGAGACCGACGCAGCCACGGTGCCGTTGCCGAACGCGGCGACCTGCTCGTCCGCATCGAGCCAGTAGCCCTGCAGCAGCGGCTGCTGGTTGCGCAGCAGGTCGAGCGCCGCCGTGTACTGTTTGTCGTCGAGCTGGTACGGATTCATGATGCCGAGGTCGCGCTGGTGGTAGAGCAGATACAGCGCGGCGTCGGCGATCTGCATCGCGCCGCCATAGGCCTGTACCCGACCCTGGCTGGCCTTGCCGTCGGGCC
This sequence comes from Steroidobacteraceae bacterium, assembly GCA_035342635.1. Taxonomy (GTDB): domain Bacteria; phylum Pseudomonadota; class Gammaproteobacteria; order Steroidobacterales; family Steroidobacteraceae; genus CADEFQ01. Next base: position 16,125 of record DAOQXO010000048.1, on the reverse strand, counting down.
ACGCCTGCGGCTCGAGGACGGTCGACCACGAGCCCGGCGGCGTATCGAAGACCCGCGTGTCATACATCAGCCAGTTGGGTGCCCACTGGAACGGCACGCCGTAGTGCACGTCGTCGACGTAGTGCCACAACGCGCGCCGCAAGCGGATATCGACGGCGTTGTAGCTCGGAACCAGCAGGGTGTTGATCGGCTGCACGAGACCGCCGCGGATGAGCCGCAGCGTCGCATCGCCGGGCGCGACCGCCAGGTCGTGGTCGCCCTGTGCCATCAGCGGCACGATCTCGTCGGCGGTGGACACGGCGGTGAGCGTGACTTTGCAGCCGGTGTCCGCTTCGAACTGCGTGATCCAGTCGAAGCGCGGATCGCCCTCGATGCGTGCGAAATGGCGTGGCCAGACGAGGATGTCGACGGCCCCTTCCAGTTCGCCGAGCTCGGTCGGCAGGGTGACGGCCGCGGACTGCGGCGGGGGCTCCTTGCCGCAGGCGGCGAGCGTGAGTGCCGCGGCGCACAGCAGCAGCGGGCCGGCCTTACTTCTTGCCATGGCGGGAATCCTCCTTGAGGCGCACGTAGAGTGTGGCGCTATCGCCCGAGGTCACCTCGTTGACCTCGACGTAACGCTGCTTGCGGGCGAGATCGCTCAGCTTCGAGAAGCCGTAGTTGCGCGGGTCGAACGACGGATGGTTCTTCACCAGCAGCGAGCCGACCGCGCTCAACGGCGACCAGCCGTTGTCGCGCGCGGTCGCGTCGATCGCCGGGCGCAGCAGCTTCTCGAGCGGCGGCACCGAGGCGGTGGGCGCGGCCGACTCCTGCTTGGCGTCGGCGCGCAGGATCTCGGTGAAGATGAATTTGTCGCAGGCGGCGACGAAGGCCTCCGGCGTCTTCTTGTCGCCGAAGCCGTACACCTCGGCGCCCGATTCGCGCAGCCGCGTGGCGAGCGGCGTGAAATCGCTGTCGGAGGATACGAGGCAATAGCCGTCCATGTTGCCCGCGTGCAGCAGGTCCATCGCATCGATGATCAGCGACGAATCGCTGGAATTCTTGCCGCGCGTGTAGCCGAACTGCTGGATAGGCTGGATCGCGAAGCGGTGCAGGTGCTCCTTCCAGGCGCTGAGTCGCGTGGTGGTCCAGTCGCCGTAGGCGCGCTTGACGCTCGCGGTGCCGTAGCGCGCGATCTCGGCCAGCAGCTCCTCGATCAGTGACGCCTGTGCGTTCTCCGCGTCGATGAGCACGGCAAGTCGTTCGGTCTTGGCCGCCATGGCCTCATTATGCACCGATATGCGAGACTCCGTGCCCGCAAGCCTGGAGGTGCCCGCGAAGATGAATGGCGATCTTTCCGGAAGAGTCGCACTCGTGACCGGCGCATCGGCGGGCCTCGGTGCAAGGTTTGCGCGGGTGCTGGCCGCGGCGGGTGCGACGGTTGCAATCGGCGCGCGGCGCACCGACCGGCTCGCCGCGCTCGCCGCGGAGCTCACGCAGGCCGGCGCACGCGCGCACGCAATCGCGCTCGATGTCACGCGCCAGGACTCCATCCGCGCCGCACTCGAGCAGACCGAGCGCCTTGCGGGACCCGTCGACATCCTCGTCAACAACTCCGGCGTCTCCACCGAAACGCCGATCCTCGACACCGAGGAGGCCGACTGGGACCGCGTGCTCGACACCAACCTGAAGGGCGCCTTCCTCGTTTCGCAGGCGGTCGCGCGCCGGCTGCGTGATACGGGGCGCCCCGGCAGCATCATCAACATCGCGTCGATCCTCGGCCTGCGACAGGGCAGTGCGCTGACGAGCTACGCCGTGTCGAAGGCGGGACTCGTGCAGCTCACGAAGCAGATGGCGCTCGAACTCGCGCGCTACCGCATCCGCGTCAACGCCATCGCGCCGGGTTACATCAGGACGGACATGAATCGCGAGTTCTTCGATTCGGGGCGGGGCGACGCCATGCTGAAGCGCATTCCGCAGCGCCGCCTCGGCGAGCCCGCCGAACTCGATGCGCCGCTGCTGCTGCTCGCCGGCGAGTCGGGCGCATTCATGACCGGGTCGGTGATCGTGGTCGACGGCGGGCATCTGGTGAGTTCATTGTGAGCGTCGACGCCGGGACCGACGTCACGACTGCAGTGCGCGCCGGCATGGAGTTCGACGTCGGGCGCCTCGAGATCTACCTGGCCGATGCCGTCGAGGGATTCCAGGGTCCGCTCACCGTGCGCCAGTTCCGCGGCGGCCAGTCAAATCCGACTTATCTGCTGGATACCCCGCGGCGCAAGTACGTCCTGCGACGCAAGCCGCCGGGGAAGCTGCTCGCCTCGGCGCATGCCGTCGATCGCGAATACCGCGTGATCGCCGCGCTCGGCGCGCACACCGACGTGCCGGTGGCGCGAGCCTACACGCTGTGCACCGACGATACGGTGATCGGCAGCTGGTTCTACGTGATGGAGCACGTTGCGGGACGTGTCTACTGGGATCCCACCCTTCCCGAACTGCCTCGCGAGGCGCGACGCGGCTACTACGATGCCGCGGTGGACGCGCTCGCGCGCCTGCACCGCGTCGATCCGGCGGCAGTCGGGCTCGCCGATTTCGGTCGCGCGGGCGGCTACCTGTCGCGCCAGATCGCGCGCTGGTCGAAGCAGTACCACGAGGACGAGGCGGCAGGCAGCGTGCCATCGATGGACCGGCTGATCGAGTGGCTGCCGCAGAACCTGCCGGCCGCCGAGCCGCAGCCGGCGATCGTGCACGGCGACTATCGGCTCGACAACCTGATGTTCGCCCCCGATGGGCCGCGCGTGCTGGCGATACTCGACTGGGAGTTGTCGACGATCGGCGATCCGGTCGCGGACTTCGCCTACTACCTGATGAAGTACCGCATGCCGGGCCTGGCGCTGCCCGGGCTGGCGGGTCGCGACCTCGACGCGCTCGGCATCCCGTCGGAGGGCGACAGCGTGGCCGCCTATTGCGCGCGCACGGGCCGCGAGGGCCTGCCCGATCTCGACTTCTACATGGCGTTCTGCATGTTCCGCCTCGCCGGCATCTTCCACGGCATCCGCGGCAGGGTGCTGCGCGGTACGGCGGTGAGTGCGCGGGCGCGCGAGTACTCGGCCAACGTGGAGCCTATGGCGGATCTCGCGTGGGCGCAGGCGAGTAGAGGAGCGTCTCCCGGCCGTCGCCATTGACCGGGAGGCTCCGCTCGCGGGCGAGGCCGATGTGCTCGAGCACGCGGATCGAGCCGGCATTGTCCGGCGAGACGATGGCGACGATGCGCGGGATGCCGAGCGTGCGCGTGCCGTAGTCGAGCACCGCGGCCGCGGCCTCGCGGGCGTAGCCCTGGCCCCACCAGGCGGGCAGGTAGGCAAAGCCGATATCCACGTGTTCGAGCGTGTCGCGCTTCAGCAGGCCGCACATGCCGATTGCGGTGCCGTCCGTGCGCAGCGCCACGTGCCACAGGCCGAAGCCATGGCGCTCGTAGCTCGCCACCGGACCGTTCGCGATGTAGGCGCGCGCATCGTCGAGCTTGCGCACCTCCCGATCGCCGATGTGGCGCAGGAAGGCGGGCACGTTGACGAGTTCGAGGATGAACGGCGCGTCCGCGGTCGTTAACCGGCGCAGCACGAGCCGCGGCGTTTCGAGCACGCGCACCGTGCGCAATCAGCCTTCGAAGAACCCCATCTTGACGCCGGCAAGCTGGATCACGTCGTTGTCCTGGAGTCTCCGCGCCTGGTCCCCGATCGCCGAGCCGTTCACCAGCGGGAAGTCCCCCGGCGTGCCGCTGTCGACGTGGACGATGAAGTAGCCCTCGGCGCGCCGCGTGATGGCGGCAACCTGCACGCCGGGGCGCCCGAGCGTGGTCAGAGCCTTGGAGAGTTCGAGTTCGCGGCCGGCGAAGGCGCCCGAGAGCACCTGCAGCTTGGCGGGCTTGAACGCCGTCTGGCCTTCGGCCAGGGCGCGACGAATTCCGGTGGCGCTCGGGGCCTGGGCGGCGCCGTCGGCGACACTGCGCAGCTTCTCGACGGGACGCGCCGAGGGCTGGATCACCATCGTTTTCTCGAACTCGTCCTGCTGTTCGTCGTCCTCGACGAAACGCAGCTGGTGGTGGCCTACCGTGACGACGTCGCCGTGCTGGAGCGCGTGCTTCTTGATCAGCTTGCCGTTGACGTAGGTCCCGTTGGTGCTGTTCAGGTCCTCGAGGAACGAGTCGTTGAGGATGTTGATGATCAGCGAGTGATGCCCGCTCACCGCCGGGTTGTCGATGCGGATGTCGTTGTCAGGGAGGCGCCCGATCGTGTAGCGCTCCTTGTTCATGTTGTATTCCGCAAGGACCTGGCTGTCCAGGCTCAATATCAAGCGTGCCATGTGTCCGCCTTACTCAGCTGAACCAGCCCAATACTCTGTCGAAAACGCCGCGACGCGCCGGAAAGGACTCGAGTATCTGGGCCATCACGACCGAGACGTTGTCCCGGCCCCCGTTATCGTTGGCGAGTTGGATCAAATGTTTAGCGACCGCATCAAGATTATCACTAAAGGTATTGACCGTTAAGTGGATATCGCTGTCTTCGACCATGTCGTTCAGGCCGTCGGAGCACAGGACGTAATGATCGCCTTTCTGGACAGGCACTTCCTGCAGCTCGACCTCGACATTCGCCTCGACGCCCAGCGCCCGAGTCACATAGTTCTTGTTGGCCGCCCGCTGCGCCTCCTCCGGGGAGTAGAAGCCGCGGTCGACCAGCTCCTGCAGCAGCGAGTGGTCCATCGTGATCTGCTCGAACTTCGGGCCGCGCAGCCGGTAGAGCCGCGAGTCGCCCACGTGGGCGATCGAAATCCTGTTGTCGAACAGCAGCGCACTGACGACGGTCGTGCCCATGCCCTCGCACTGGGGTTGTGAGCGGGCCGTCTGGTAGATGATCTTGTTCGCGCGCGTGATCGCATCGCGCAGGATGATGCTCGGGCGAGTCAGCTTGGTCGTCGGATCGATGGCCGTCATGTCTTCGCGCTCCATCGCCTCGCGCACGAGGTTGACGATCGTCTTGACCGCGATCCCGCTCGCCACCTCGCCCGCGTTGTAGCCGCCCATGCCGTCGGCGAGCACCAGCAGGCCGAGGTCGGGGTCCACGGCGATCGTGTCCTCATTGTGCTCACGCACCTTGCCGGTGTCCGTGAGCCCGACCAGGCGCACCTTGCCGCGCAGGCTCGGCGGTGGTCCGTAACGGCGCGCCACGACTACCGCGGCCTTCCCGGCGCGGGCAGAAGCGTGACGCGCGTCACAGACACGATCTCACCCTGCGCAATCAAGGCCCGCGAACCCCCGGTCATTTGGCAACTGAACTCAGCTGCAAACACTAGCATCGGCCGCCGCCAAGTCCGAGTGCCTCATCACACTATCCTTGTGCGGCCGCCATCCCCGGTTGCGATCCTAGAGTAAGTCACGCCTTCCCGTCAGCCGGCGTCATGCAAGTCGCGTGCTAGAGTTCCACGATGGCCCGCCCCGTCCTCGTCCATGTCTGCAGCGCCTGTGGCGCGGAGTCGCCGAAGTGGCAGGGTCAGTGCCCGCAGTGTGGCGAGTGGAATTCGCTGCAGCAGCAGGCGGCGCCGCGCGCACCCGCAGCCGCGCGCCCCGGGCGCGGCACGGTCCGCGCGGCCCCGGCGAGGCTGGCGCCGGCAGGCGCGGGCCCGGCACGGTTTCCGAGCGGGCTCGCCGAACTCGACCGCGTGCTCGGCGGCGGCATCGTGCCGGGCTCGGTGACCCTGATCGGCGGTGACCCCGGCATCGGCAAGTCGACCCTGCTGCTGCAGGTCGCGGCCAGCGCCACCGCGTCGCGCGCCATGCTCTATGCCACGGGCGAGGAATCGCTGGAGCAGGTCGCGATGCGCGCGCGCCGGCTGGGCCTCGCGAGCGACGCCCTGTCGGTGCTTGCCGAAACCGACCTCGGGACCATCCTCGAGGCCGCGCGCAACCTGGGCGTCGCGCTGCTGGTCGTGGACTCGATCCAGACGGTCCAGTTCGCCGAACTCGGCGCGAGCGCCGGCGCGGTCACCCAGCTCAAGGAGTGCACCGCGCAGCTGGTGCGTTTCGCGAAGACGAGCGGCATCGCGGTCATGATCATCGGGCATGTGACCAAGGAGGGCGCGATCGCCGGCCCGCGCGTGCTCGAGCACCTGGTCGATGCCGTGCTGTATTTCGAGAGCGAGGCCGGCAGCCGCTTCCGGATCGTGCGCGCGGTGAAGAACCGCTTCGGCGCGGTCAACGAGCTGGCCTTCTTCCTGATGGCGGAGGAGGGCCTGCGGGAAGTGCGCAATCCGTCGGCGATCTTCCTGGCGCGCGCCGCCGAAGCCGCGCCGGGCTCGATCGTCATGGTGGCGCGCGACAGAGGCCGGCCGCTGTTGATCGAACTGCAGGCCCTGGTCGACCGGATGCGGTTCGGGGCGCCGCGGCGCGTCGCACAGGGGCTCGACGCGAACCGCCTCGCGATGCTGCTCGCCGTCCTGAATCGCCACGCCGACGTGTCGCTGCAGGAACACGACGTGTTCGCGAACGTGGTCGGTGGCCTCGACCTCGGCGAGACCGCGACCGATCTGCCGCTCGTGCTGGCGCTCACCTCTAGCCTGCGCGACCGGCCGTTGCCGCAGTCGCTGGTCGCGTTCGGCGAAGTCGGCCTGACCGGGGAAGTGCGCCCGGTCGCCTACGGCGAGGAGCGGCTGCGCGAGGCCGCGAAACAGGGCTTCAGGGTGGCGGTCGTGCCGCAGGGCAACGTGCCGCGCAAGCCCATCGAGGGACTCGAAGTGCGCGGCGTAGGCCGAGTGCCCGAAGCGCTCACTGCGGCGTTCGCACGCGCACCGTCCTGATCGCGTTGTCCTGCACCTGCAGTACCTCGAACTGCAGGCCATCGAGCCGCAGGGCGGCGCCGGCATCCGGAATCGTCTCGAAGCGCTCGAGCAGCAGGCCGTTCAGTGTCTTCGGGCCGTCGGTCGGCAGGGTCCAGCCGAGCGCGCGGTTCAGCGCGCGGATCGTCGCCGCTGCGTTGACGAGGAACACGCCGGGCGATTCAGCCGTCACGTCCTTGTGCACTACGGTCGAGGTGTCGTTGGTGAATTCGCCGACGATTTCCTCCAGCAGATCCTCGAGCGTGACCAGGCCCTCGATGTCGCCGTACTCATCCACGACGAAGCCCATCCGCCGGCGATTGCGCTGAAAGTGCGTCAGCTGCACGGTGAGCGGCGTGCCCTCCGGAACGTAGTACGGCTCGCGCCCGCGCGCGAGCTCCTCGAGGCGTCCGCGCGTCAACGTGCCGCGGGCCAGCTCCTGCGCCACGCGCTTCATGTGCAGCAGGCCCACCACGTCGTCGAGTGTGCCGCGATAGACCGGCAGGCGCGTGTGGGGTGTCTGGCGGATCTGGGCAAGGATGTCGTCCCAGTCGTCGTCGAGGTCGATGCCGGCGATGTCCTGGCGCGGGATCATGATGTCGTTGACGGTGATCTGCCCGAGATCGAGGATCGAAAGCAGCATCCGGCGGTGGCCCTGCGGGATCACGGTGCCGGTCTCGGCGACCACCGTGCGCAGCTCGTCGGCCGAGAGCGTCTGTCCGCCGCGATTCGCGCGCCTGACACCGAAGAGGCGCAGGAACCCGTACGCGAGCTGGTTCGTGATCCACAGCAGCGGCTTCGCGACCCACACCAGCGCGCGGTAGATGTAGGTGCTGCCGAGCGCGACCGGCTCGGGATGGCGCGCGGCGTAGATCTTGGGCGCGAGTTCGCAGAACACGATCATCACGATCGACAGCGCGATGATGGTCACCGGTACCGCCCATTCCCCGCCGTAGCGCTGCGCGAGCAGCGTCGCGATCGACGACGCCGCGACGCTCGCGAGCGCCAGGATCACGAGGTTTGCGCCGAGCCAGTCGTCGGGCCTGGCGAGCAGCGAGTCGAGCACCCTGGCGGTGCGATGGCCGCCTGCCGCACGGTGGCGGACGCGGTAGCGGTTGACGGCGAGCATCGCGACCTCCGTACCGGAGGAGAATGCGATGGTGGCGAGCAGCGCGACGAGCGCAATGACCAGCACGGTCGTGGGGGCGGTATCCATGGGGCCCAAGAATAGGGCGCGGCGCCCGATCAGGCACGGGGGCCCGCTCGGCGACGCCGTCACGTAAACTTGCGGGCACCATGTTCGATAACCTGACAGCGAGACTGTCCCGCACCGCCGATGCCCTGCGCGGGCGCGGGCGCATCACCGAAGAGAACATCGCCGAGACCCTGCGCGATGTGCGCATGGCGCTGCTCGAGGCCGACGTAGCCCTGCCGGTCGTCAAGCGCTTCATCGAGAACGTGCGGGCGAAGGCCCTGGGCGCCGAGGTGCAGCAGAGCCTCACCCCGGGGCAGGTCTTCGTCGGCATCCTGCACAAGGAACTCGTCGCGCTGATGGGCGGGGCGGCGGCCGGTTTCAGCCTGCGCGCCCAGCCGCCGTTCGTGGTGCTGCTCGCAGGCCTCCAGGGCGCGGGCAAGACCACCACCGCGGCCAAGCTCGCGCGCTGGCTGGGCGAGACGCACAAGAAGCGCGTCCTGCTGGTCTCGACCGATGTGCGCCGCCCGGCGGCCATCCTGCAGCTGGAGCGCCTGGCCGCGCAGGTCGGCGCAGGCTTCTACAAGGCCGACCCGGCAACCCCGCCGGCCCGGATCGCCGCGCAGGCGCTCGAGCAGGCGAAGCGCGGCCTGTACGACGTGCTGCTCGTCGATACCGCCGGGCGCCTGCACGTCGACCAGGAACTGATGCAGGAGGCGCGCGAGATCGATCTTGCCGTGCAGTCGCACGAGCGGCTGTTCGTGGTCGATGCGATGGCCGGCCAGGACGCCGTGAATGCGGCCCGGGCCTTCGGCGAGGCGCTCGATCTCACGGGTGTGATCCTGACCAAAGCCGACGGCGATGCCCGGGGCGGCGTCGCACTGTCGGTGCGCGAGGTCACCGGCCGGCCGATCGTGTTCGTCGGCGTTGGCGAGAAGACCGAGGCCCTCGAACCCTTCGATCCCGAGCGCATGGCGAACCGCATCCTCGGCATGGGCGATGTCGTGGCGCTCGTCGAGCAGGTGCAGAAACAGGTCGATGTCGACGAAGCGCAGCGCCTCGCCCGCAAAGTCGCCAAGGGCAAGGCCTTCGATTTCAATGACCTGCGTGGACAACTGGAACAACTGCTGAAGATGGGCGGGCTGGCCGCCGTCATGGACAAACTGCCCCAGCACATGACCCGGGCCGCAGCCGCGAATGCACCGGGCGACAGGGACGTGCGCCGCCAGATCGCCATCATCAATTCGATGACTCGGCGCGAGCGGCGCCAGCCGGCCGTGATCGACGGCTCGCGCCGGCGCCGCATTGCTGCCGGGGCGGGGGTCCAGGTACAGGACGTCAATCGCCTGCTGAAGCAGTTCCAGGAGATGCAGCGAATGATGAAAAGCATGAAAGGAGGCCGCCTGGCGCGCATGCTCGGGGCCATGAAAGGCGGGCGTCCGCCGGGCTTCCTATAAGCCGCTGATTTGCGTAGAATCCGCGCTCTTTTTTGGCCGCCCCGGGCGGGGCGGCGAGCAAACGGGAATTATGGTCACGATTCGTCTAACGCGGCGCGGTGCAAAAAACGCGCCTTTCTATCATGTGGTGGTCACGGACAGCCGCAAGCGCCAGGGCGGCAAGAGCCTTGAGCAGGTCGGGTTTTTCAACCCGATCGCGCGCAAGGGCGACACCAAGCTGAAGCTCGATCTGCCCCGCATCGACCACTGGGTCAGCAAGGGTGCGAAGCCTTCGGTGCGTGTCGCCACGCTGGTCTCGGACTACCGCAAGCAAGCGGCGGCCTGACGACTACGGCACCGCGGGTCGAGATCGGGCGCATCGGTGCGCCTTACGGCGTGCGCGGCTTTAGCCACGTCGACTCGTTCACCGATCCGCCGGAGCTGTTGTCGGAATTTCGCTCCTGGCGGCTGCGCAACGCGCAGGGCGCGGTGGCGGAGTACGAGGTGGCCGAGATGCGTGCTCATGGGGCGCGCTTCGTGGCTCGCCTCGTCGGGGTCGACTCGCGCGAAGGCGCGGCAAGGCTGACGGGCGCCGTGATCGAGGTCGAGCGCGACGCGCTCCCGGACCCCGGCGACAGGCAGCACTACTGGGTCGACCTGATCGGCCTCGCGGTGCGCAACGTCGAGGGTGAGATACTCGGGCGCGTCGATCATTTCGTCGAGGCGCCGGCGAATGCGGTGATGGTGGTGCGCGGCGAGCGCGAGCACTGGGTGCCGGTCACGCCGCAGCACCTCGTGAAGGTGGATCGCGCCGCCGGCACGATTGTCGTCGACTGGCCCGCGGATTTCTGACCGGCGGTCGGGGGCAATGCAGATCGAAGTCGTTACGCTGTTCCCGGATATGATCCGGCATGCGCTCGGCTTCGGAGTCGTCGGGCGCGCGATCGAGCGCGGGCTCGTGCAGGTGGGCACGGAGGATCCGCGCGCGCACACGCACGATGTGCATCGCACGGTCGACGACCGGCCGTACGGCGGCGGGCCCGGCATGGTGCTGAAGCCCGGGCCGATGGCCGCGGCGATCGATGCCGCAGCGGCGCGCGCGCCGCGCGGGGCACCGAGGGTGTATCTCTCGGCGCAGGGCGAACCGCTCTCGCAGCGGCTCGCGATGGAACTGGCGGCTTGCGCCGGGCTGGTGCTCGTCGCAGGCAGGTATGAAGGACTGGACGAGCGCGTGATCACATCGCGCATCGACCGCGAAGTATCGCTTGGCGACTTCGTGCTGTCGGGCGGCGAAGTGCCGGCGCTGGCGGTGATCGACGCGGTGGCGCGGCTCCTGCCGGGGGTGCTGGGCGATGCGCGTTCGAGCGCCGAGGATTCGTTTTCGGACGGACTCCTCGATTGGCCGCACTACACGCGGCCGGTGGAGTTCGAGGGGCAGGCGGTGCCCGAGGTTCTGCAGCAGGGCAACCACGCCGACATCCGGCGCTGGCGGTTGAAGCAGGCGGTGGCGCGCACGTGGCGACGCCGGCCGGATTTGATAGCGAGGGGCGCACTCAGCCGCGAGGCGAGCGCGCTCCTGAACGAGTTTCTCGAGGAAGAACGACATGGCCAACATCATTCAGCAGATTGAACAGAGCCGCATGACCCGCGAGGTCCCGGCATTCCGTCCGGGGGACACCGTAGTCGTGCAGGTGAAGGTGGTCGAAGGCGACCGCGAGCGCGTGCAAGCCTACGAGGGTGTGGTGATCGCGATCAGCAATCGCGGCCTCAACTCCTCGTTCACCGTGCGCAAGATCAGCCATGGCGAGGGTGTGGAGCGCGTGTTCCAGACCCACAGCCCGGCGATCGCGGGGATCCAGGTGAAGCGTCGCGGCCACGTGCGCCGCGCCAAGCTCTATTACCTGCGCGACCTGTCGGGCAAGGCCGCGAGAATCGCAGAGAAGCTCTGACGCGGAAGTCCTCCGCTTCCTGAGGGAGAGTCGCCGTGCGGGCATTCTTCGGCGCTTTGTGGCGCGGTCTCGACGGGCTGCGCAAGTTCCTGCACCTGGTGCTCCTGCTGCTGCTGTTCGGCATCGTCGTGGGCGCTTTGCGCACGACGATCCCGGTACTGCCCTCGAAGGCCGCGCTCGTGATCCGGCCCGAGGGACAGATCGTCGAGCAACTCACCGGTGATCCGTTCGAGCGCGCAGTCGAGAGGCTGCAGGGCGGGCTGCGCAGCGAAACGCTCCTCTGGGACCTGACCGACGCGATCACCGCGGCCCGCGACGATGCCCGCATCGGGGCGCTGGTGCTCGATCTCGACCGGTTCACCGGCGCCGGCCAGCCGACGATGCAGGAGCTCACCGCGGCGATCGGCGAGTTCCGCGCGTCCGGCAAGAAGGTGATCGCGCACGGCTCGCTCTACCTGCAGGCACCGTACTACCTCGCCGCCCATGCGGACGAAATCTACGTCGACCCGCTCGGCTTCGTGCTGATCGATGGCTACGACCGCTACGTGATGTATTACCGCAGCGCGCTCGAGAAGCTCGGCGTCGACATGAACGTGTTTCGTGTCGGTGCCTACAAGAGCGCGGTCGAGCGCTATACACGCACCGACATGTCGGCCGAGGATCGCGAGGAGTCGCTCGCCTATCTCGGCGCGCTGTGGAGCGGCTACCAGGGCGAAGTGGAGAAGGCGCGCCAGCTGCCGGCCGACGCCATTTCAACCTATGTCGCAGGTGCCGCCGCCGCCCTGGCCGCGCAGGGCGGCGATGGGGCGAAACTCGCGCTCGACGCCGGGCTCGTCACCGGGATCCGCACCTCGATCGAAGTCGAGAACGAGCTCGCCGAACTCGTCGGTCGTGATGACGACAACGACAGCTACCGCGGCGTCGAAGTCGACGAATACCTGCGCGTCGTGCGCGCCGAGGCCACGCTCAGGCGCGACGGCAAGCCGGTCATCGGCGTGGTGGTCGCCGCCGGGGAGATACTCGATGGCTTCCAACCGGCCGGCACGGTCGGAGGGGAATCGACGGCGCGGCTGATCCGCGAGGCGCGACTCGACGACAACGTCAAGGCCGTGCTGCTGCGCATAGACAGTCCCGGCGGCAGCATGTTCGCCGCCGAGCAGATCCACCGCGAGATCGAGGCACTCAAGGCCGAGGGCAAGCCCGTCATCGTCTCGATGGGCGACGTCGCCGCCTCCGGTGGCTATTACATCGCCGCGCCGGCCGACGAGATCTGGGCGCAACGCACCACGATCACCGGCTCGATCGGCATCTTCGCGGCGATCCCGACCTTCAATCGCACGCTCGACAAGATCGGCGTCTCGGTCGACGGCGTGGGCACCACCCCCTTGTCGGGCCAGCTGCGGCTCGATCGGCCGCTCGGCAAGGAGGCAGGCCAGGTCCTGCAGGCGACCGTCGAGCACGGCTACGGCGTGTTCCTCGATCGTGTCGCGGCCGGCCGTGGCAAGACGCCCGAGCAGATCGACTCGGTCGCGCAGGGTCGCGTCTGGGCCGGCGTCGATGCGCACCGCATCGGCCTCGTCGATCACCTCGGCGGTTTCGACCAGGCGCTCGAAGCCGCGGCCGCGCTCGCCGGCGTCGCCGAGGGCGAATACGACGTCGAGTTCATTGAGCCGCACCTGTCCTGGGCCGAGGAACTCGCGCTGCGGGTGAAGACGCGTGCCGTCGAATCCTTTGCGGGGCTTGGCGGCAGGCTGCCCGGCTCGGCACTCGCCCGCGTCGCGAAGCAGTTCGATCCGGTCGCTGCCGAACTCGAGCGCTGGAGCCGCCTCTCCTCGGCCAATCACCTGTACGCCTATTGCTTCTGCCTCGCGCAGTAGCGGCTCCGGCGGACTGATCGCGCGGCTTACTGTCCGGCGACCGCCGTGAATGCTGCGATCGCGCGGTCGAGCTGCGCGGTCGTGTGCGCCGCGGTCATCTGTGTGCGGATGCGCGCCTCGCCGCGCGGCACCACCGGGAACGAAAAGCCGATCACATAGACATCGCGCTCGAGCAGCGCGTCGGCGAGGCGCGTGGCGCGCGCGGCATCGCCGATCATGACCGGGATGATCGGATGCTCGCCGGGCTTGAGCGTGTAGCCCGCCGCTTCGAGGCCGGCACGGAAATGGCGCGCATTGGCGCGGAGCTGAGTGCGCAGTTGCGGCGTGGTCTCGATCAGGTCGAGCACGCGCAGGCTCACCGCCGCCACCACCGGCGGGATGCTGTTCGAAAACAGATAGGGGCGCGAGCGCTGGCGCAGCCAGTCGATGACGGGCTTGCGCCCGGCGATATAGCCACCGCTGCCGCCGCCGAGCGCCTTGCCGAGCGTGCCGGTGAGCAGATCGACGCGCCCCATGACGCCGCAGTGCTCGTGCGTACCGCGACGATTGTCGCCCATGAAGCCGGTGGCGTGCGAGTCGTCGACCATGACCAGCGCACCGTGGCGATCCGCCAGGTCGCAGATCTCGGCGAGCTTCGCGATCGTGCCGTCCATCGAGAACACGCCGTCGGTGGCGATGAGCCGGGTGCGTGCGCCCGCGGCGTCCTTCAGGCGCTGCTCGAGTTCGTCCATGTCGCAGTTCGCATAGCGGTACCGCGCCGCCTTCGACAGGCGGATGCCGTCGATGATGCTCGCGTGATTGAGCGCGTCGGAAATGACGGCGTCTTCCTCGCCGAGCAGCGTCTCGAACAGTCCGCCGTTGGCGTCGAAGCAGGACGAGTAGAGGATGGCATCCTCCGTGCCGAGGAACGCCGCCAGCCGCTCCTCGAGTTGCTTGTGGATTGCGTGCGTGCCGCAGATGAAGCGCACCGAGGCCATGCCGTAGCCGTAGCGGTCGATCGCCTCGTGTGCGGCCTCGCGCACGGCGGGGTGGCTGGCGAGCCCGAGGTAGTTGTTGGCGCAGAGGTTGATGACCTCGCGCCCGCCGCTCATCACCACCGCGGCCTGCGGGCCGGTGATCACGCGTTCGGTCTTGTAGAGACCCTGGCCGCGCAGGGCGTCGAGGTCGGTGGCAAGTCGATCGAGGAATGAACGGTCCATGGCGCATTATACTGCCCGGCGATGCGCACCACTGACCAACGCGGCACGCGGCTGTTCCTGGCCCTCGCCGGTTTCTTCCTCACCAATGCGCTGCTCGCCGAATTCGTCGGTGTGAAGATCTTCGCGCTCGAGGCGACGCTCGGCGCCGAGCCCTTCCACTGGCAGCTGTTCGGCGTCGGCGGCACCCTGAATTTCACCGCCGGCGTACTGCTGTGGCCGTTCGTGTTCATCATGACGGACGTCATCAACGAGTACTTCGGCATTCGCGGCGTGCGCTTCATTTCCTGGCTCGCCGTCGGGTGCATTTCCTACGCCTTCATTGCCGCCTATGTGGCGATATCGCTCGCCCCCGCCGGCTTCTGGCTCGACACCCATGCCGCGCTCGGCGTGCCCGACGTGCAGCGCGCCTTCGCGCTGATCTTCGGCCAGGGCATGTGGACGATCGGCGGATCGCTGGTCGCATTCATGATCGGCCAGCTGATCGACGTGCTGATTTTCCACCGGATCAGGCAGCTGACGGGCGAGCGTTTCGTATGGCTGCGGGCCACCGGCTCGACCGCCGTCTCGCAGCTGATCGACAGCTTCATCGTGCTCTATATCGCCTTCGTGCTCGGGCCGCAGCAATGGCCGATGGGGCAGTTCCTGGCGGTCGGCACCGTCAATTACGCCTACAAGATGGGCGCCGCGATAGCCCTGATCCCGCTGCTCTACGTATCGCGCGCCGGCATCGAGCGCTACCTCGGCAGGACCGAAGCGGACCGTCTGCGGCGCGAGGCGGCGGCCTGAATTCGGACCGCGAGGCGCGATATAATTGACGCTTTCGCGAACTGGAGATGGGTATGCGCGTATCAGCTGCAGGGGTGGTGCTCGCGAGTCTCGCGGCCGCAGCGCCTGCTTTTGCGGATTGGGAGGGTAAGGTCGAGGCCGGCATCGTGTTCTCGCGTGGCAACAGCGAAACCACGACCGCCAACGGCAAGCTCGACATGGCGAAGGAACTCGAGAAGTGGAAGCACGCGGCGTTCCTCTCGGCGCTCTATGCCGAGAGCGAAAACAGCCTGACCGAGGAAGTCGAAGCCACCGCCGAGCGCTACGAAGCCCGGTGGCAGTCGGACTACAAGTTTACGCCGCGCGCCTTCTGGTTCGGCGGCCTGCGCTATGAGCACGACGAGTTCAGCGGCTTCAACTACCAGGCGTCGGCGACTACCGGTCTCGGTTACCGCTTCATCGACACCGAGCGCACGAAGTTCTACGGCCAGGCCGGTGTCGGTTACCGCCAGATCGAGGATGCGCTGAGCGGTGAGACCTTCGACGAGGTCATCTTCCGTGGCGACCTCGGCTATGAGGTGCAGCTCACGGCCAACACGAAGCTGACCGACAAGCTCATCGTCGAGGCCGGTTCGGACAACACCTTCATCGGCAACGATCTCGCGTTGCAGGTGGCGATGTCCGAGCGCTTCGGCCTCTCGCTGGGTTACGCCGTGCGCCACAACACCGATCCGCCACCAGGACTCGAGAAAACCGACACGCTGATGACCATCAACATCACTTACTCTTTCTAGGTCACCATCAGCATGCGCGTCTCGGGGGTCGGCGCGGCGATCAACACGAACTGGCTCGCGCCGGAGGAGC
>DAOQXO010000047.1:0-18888 GCA_035342635.1 Steroidobacteraceae bacterium | reverse complement strand
ATCGCCGCGCGCCGGATCTCGGTGCTGGCGCCGCTCGGCACCGCGCTGCTCGGGTACCGCGAAGGCGACGAGGTGGAGTGGCGAATGCCCGGCGGGATGCGGCGCCTGCTCATCCTGCAGGTCACGCGCGAGCCGGTCAGCGATCGAGGGGCAGCGACACCTGGCGCACCACGTGGCGCAGAACAAAACTCGATTCCACACGCGCCACCCCGGGTAGTTTCGTAAGCACCGTGCTGTGCAGCCGCTCGAGATCGGCTGCATCGCGCGCGATCGCGATGAGTTCGTAGTCCCACTGGCCGGTGGTGAGAAAGCAGTCGATGACATTGGGCACGGCCTGCACGGCACGCTCGAAGGCGTTGAAGTCGCGATCCGTCTGGCTCTTGAGCGTGATGCGCACGAGCACGCGCACCGTGTAACCGACGGCACCGGCGTCGATGCGCGCCCCGTAGCCGCGGATCACGCCGGTCTCTTCCAGGCGACGCATGCGTCGCAGGCACGCCGATTCCGACAGGCCCACCTGGGCCGCCAGTGCCGCGTTCGTGGCGCGCCCGTCGCGCTGCAAGGCCGCCAGAAGTCGCCGATCCGTGCTGTCCATGCGCAAGATTATTGCGCAAACCCGGCCAAGGTGTCGCACAGACCGCAACGTCTGTCGTGCCGGCGGCTGCAAAATGCCTGCCGGCGATACACAGGGAAGCGAGCCATGAGAATCGGCGTACCCAGAGAAATCAAGAACCACGAGTACCGGGTCGGGCTCGTGCCCGATGCCGTGAGGCGACTCACGGAGGCCGGGCACACGGTTACGGTGGAAACCGGCGCGGGCGCCGGGATCGGCATCAGCGACTCCGATTACGCCGCCGCCGGCGCGGGCATCGCCAGCTCGGCCGCGGAAACCTTCGGCGAGGCGGAACTGATCGTCAAGGTCAAGGAGCCGCAGCTCGAGGAGTGCCGCCGGCTCACGCCAAAGCACGTTCTCTTCACCTACCTGCATCTCGCGGCCGATCGTGCCCAGGCCGAAGCGCTCATGGCCTCCGGCTGCACCGCCATCGCCTACGAAACCGTCGTCGGAGCGGATGGCTCGCTGCCGCTGCTCACGCCGATGAGCGAAGTGGCCGGGCGCATGTCCGTGCAGGTCGGCGCCCAGTACTGCACCAAGGCGCTGGGCGGGCGCGGTGTGCTGCTCGGCGGCGTGCCGGGCGTGGCGCCCGCGCGCGTCGTGATCATCGGTGGCGGCGTGTCCGGCAGCCACGCGGCGGAGGTCGCCATCGGCATGCGCGCCGACGTGACGATCCTGGAGCGTTCGGTGCCGCGCCTGCGCGAACTCGACACGCGCTTCGAAGGTCGCGCGCGCATCCTGTTTTCGACGCCGGAGTCGATTCTGGCGGCGCTTGCACGCGCCGACCTGCTCATCGGCGCCGTGCTGATCCCGGGGGCCGCCGCGCCGCGCGTCGTCACTCGCGCCATGCTGCGCGCGATGGGTGCGGGCGCCGTCGCCGTCGACATCGCGATCGACCAGGGCGGTTGCCTCGAGACGAGCCGGCCCACCTCGCACGCCGACCCGACCTACACGGAGGAGGGCGTGACCCATTATTGCGTGACCAATATGCCGGGTGCAGTGCCGCGCACCTCGACCTTCGCGCTGAACAATGTCACGCTGCCCTATGTGGAGCGGCTCGCCACGCTCGGCTGGCGTGAAGCCACTGCGCGTGACCCGGGTCTGCACGCCGGGCTCAATGTCGTCGCCGGGCGCATCGTGCACCCGGCCGTGGAACGGGCACTGCAATGAAAAAACTGCTCTGCGCCACTGATCTGTCGAAGCGGTCCGACCGCGCGATGCGGCGTGCCGCGAACCTCGCGCAGCAGCATGGTGCAGGCTTGCTGCTGCTGCACGTGGTCGACGATGACCAGCCCCACCACATCATCGAGGCGAGGCAGGCCGAGGCGCGGGCGCATCTCGAGGCGCAGGCGGCCTCGCTGCCGGGCGGGCACGGCGCGATCGCGGCGATCGAGGTGGTCGCCGGCAATGCATTCGAGTCGATCGCGCGCTACGCACGCGAGTGGAACGCGGAACTGATCGTCATGGGCGCGCACCGTCGGCGCGCGCTCGCCGACGTGTTCATCGGCTCGACGCTCGAGCGCGTGCTGCGCGCCGATGGCGTGCCGGTGCTGGTCGTGAATACCGACGAGCATGGGCCTTACCGCGATGTGCTGCTCGCGCTCGATGTCTCGCCGGCGTCAGCGCGCGCGGTGCAGGCGGCCCGTGAACTCGGCCTGCTCGATGGCGACATTTCGGTCGTGCATGCCTTCGACGCGGTTTTCACCGGCGCGCTCGAGGGCAGCGGCGCCTCGGCCGAGGAGGTGCGCGCCTATCGCGATGCCTGGGAACGGGAAGCGCGCGCCAGGCTGCGCGCCTTCCTCGCCACAGGCGATCTCGCTGACCGCCGCGTCGAGCTGACTGTCGACTCCGGCTCGCCGTTCGACGCGATCCACCAGGCAGTGCTGCAACAGGAGCCGCAGCTGCTGGTGGTCGGTACACGCGGCCTGACCGGCCTAAAGCGGGTTTTCCTCGGCAGCGTGGCCGATCGTGTGCTGCGCGAAATCGAGTGCGACATCCTCGCGGTGCCGCCGCCGAGGGCAGCGCAGCGCTGACGCTCAGGGGCCGAAAACGCCGGCCCAGGCGCCTATACTCGAGCCATGGCGAAAGCGCGCCGTTCCTCGCTCGATACACGCCGGCCACTCGATCTGCCCGCCGGACCCCAGCGCTGGTTCCATTCCCTGCCGGAGCTCGAGAAGCTCGGCGTCGGGAGGATTTCGCGCCTGCCGGCGAGCCTGCGCGTGCTGCTCGAGTCGGTGCTGCGCAATGCCGATGGGCGGCGTATCCGCGACGAGGACGTCGAAGCCCTCGCGCGCTGGGAACCGCAGGCCAGGCGCGATGCCGAAGTGCCGTTCGTCGTCGGGCGCGTGCTGCTGCAGGATTTCACTGGCGTGCCTCTGCTGGTCGATCTCGCCGCGATGCGTGCCGCCGTGCAGCGGCGCGGGCGCGACATCACGCGCGTGCAGCCGCTCGTGCCGGTGGATCTCGTCATCGACCACTCGGTGCAGGTCGACCGCTACGGCCGCGACGACGCGCTGCAGTTCAACATGGACATGGAGTTTCGGCGCAACCACGAGCGCTACCAGTTCCTGAAGTGGGGCGCGCAGGCATTCGACGGCCTGCGCATCGTGCCGCCGGGTTTCGGCATCTGCCACCAGGTCAACCTCGAGTACCTCGCCCAGGGCGTGCTCGCGCGCGGCGACACGCTCTACCCCGACAGCCTCGTCGGTACCGACTCGCACACGCCGATGATCAACGGCCTCGGAATCGTCGGCTGGGGCGTCGGCGGCATCGAGGCCGAGGCCGCGATGCTCGGCCAGCCCGTTTACCTGCTGCTGCCCGATGTGGTCGGCGTGCATCTGCACGGCCGCTTGCCCTCGGGAGCGACCGCGACCGACCTGGTGCTGCGCATCACGCAGCTGCTGCGTGATGCGCATGTCGTCGGCAAGTTCGTCGAGTTCCACGGCGAAGGCGCGGCGAGCCTGCCGGTGCCCGATCGCGCGACGATCGGCAACATGTCGCCCGAGTACGGCGCGACGATCGGCTACTTCCCGGTCGATGAGGAGAGTTGCCGCTACCTGCTCGCCACCGGGCGCAGCGCCGAGCAGGTCGAGACTGTGCGGCGCTATTACCGCGCGCAGGGCATGTTCGGCATGCCGCTCGCGGGCGAGTGCGACTACACGACGCTGATCGATCTCGACCTCGCGACCGTCGAGCCGGCGGTCGCGGGACCGAAGCGTCCGCAGGACCGGATCGTGCTCGGCGGGCTGAAGACCGAGTTCCTGTCGCTACTGACCGGTGCGAACGGCTACGGCAAGCCGCAGACGGAAGTCGGTGAACACTTCGAGGTGCTGGGCGAGGGCGGCGAACCGCGCCCCGGCGGCGGCCGGCAGACCGGCGGCATTTCCGACCCGCGCCCGCGCAACACCAACATGCGCACCGAACTCGAGATGATGGACAATCGCCCGACACCCAATCGCGTACCGGCGCCGGGTCGCGACGGGCGCGGCCGCGGGGAGGGCGCCGTAGCCGCGCAGCTCGCGCACGGCGACGTCGTGATCGCGGCGATCACGTCGTGCACCAACACCTCGAATCCGGCCGTGATGCTCGCGGCCGGGCTGCTCGCGAAGAAGGCGGTCGAGCTCGGCCTCACGGTGCCTCCCTGGGTAAAGACCTCGCTCGCGCCGGGCTCGCGCGTCGTCAGCGAATACCTCGCGCAGACCGGGCTTCAGGCCTACCTCGATCGCCTCGGCTTCAACATCGTCGGCTTCGGCTGCACGACCTGTATCGGCAACTCGGGGCCGCTCGATCGCGAGATCGAGGAGACGATCGCGCGCCACGACATCATTGCCGCGAGCGTGTTGTCGGGGAACCGAAATTTCGAGGCGCGCATCCACCAGAGCGTCAAGGCCAATTTCCTGATGAGCCCGCCGCTGGTCGTCGCGTTCGCGATCGCCGGCCGCGTCGACATCGACCTGACGCGCGAACCGCTTGCGGAAGTGGACGGGCGCGGTATTTACCTGCGCGAGTTGTGGCCGACTCTCGAGGAGATCGAGGCGCTGCGTGGCCACGCCGCCGATCCGGCAGTGTACCGCCGCATCTACGGCGACTTCGCGCGCCGCAATCCGCTGTGGAACGCGATCCCGTCCGGCAGCGGCCAGCTGTACGACTGGGATCCGGCCTCGACCTATATCCAGGAGCCGCCGTATTTCCATGCGTCGATGGCGGCCTACCCGGCCGGCACGATCAAGGGCGCGCGGGCGCTCGCGATCTTCGGCGATTCGATCACCACCGATCACATCAGCCCGGCCGGGGCGATCAAGCCGGGTTCGCCCGCCGGCGAATACCTGCAGGCGCGCGGAGTCGCCATCGAGGATCTCAACAGCTACGGGGCGCGGCGCGGCAGCCACGACGTCATGGTGCGCGGTACCTTCGCGAACATCCGCATCCGCAACCAGATGGTGCCCGGGACCGAGGGCGGCGAGACGCGCCACCAGCCCGGCGGTGAGGTGCTCAGCATCTACGATGCCGCCGAGCGTTATCGTGCCGAGGGCGTGCCGCTGCTCGTCATCGCCGGCAGTGACTACGGCGCCGGCAGCTCCCGCGACTGGGCCGCCAAGGGGGCACGCCTGCTCGGTGTGCGCGCGGTGATCGCGCGCAGCTTCGAGCGCATCCATCGCTCGAACCTGATCGGCATGGGCGTGCTGCCGTGCCAGTTGCCGGAAGGCACCACTGCGCAATCGCTCGGTCTCGACGGCAGCGAGGTATTCGAGATCGAGCTCGCGAATAGGCTGCGGCCGCGCGTGGCGGCGACACTGCACGTGCTGCGCGTGGGCGGCGAGCGTGTGAGCGTGCCGCTCACCGTGCGCATCGACACGCCGATCGAAGTGGCCTACTACGAGGCGGGCGGCATCCTGCCCTATGTGCTCGGGCAGTTGATCGGGGACGAGGCGGGGTGATCAGGATCAAGCGGGTCTACGACGCGCGCGAGCGCGGCGATGGCGAGCGCTTCCTGGTCGAGCGCCTGTGGCCCCGCGGCGTGCGCAAGGAAGCGCTCGACGGCGTGCCCTGGCTGAAGGACGTGGCACCGAGTGCGGCGCTGCGCAGCTGGTACGGGCACCGGGTCGAGCGCTGGGACGAGTTTCGTGAGCGCTACCGCAAGGAGCTGGCTGCGAATCGCGCGGCATGCGAGCCGCTGCTCGCGGCGAGCCGCCGGGGGCCGGTCACACTCCTGTACAGCGCCCGCGACCTCGAGCACAACAGCGCGCTCGTGCTGCGCGATTTCCTGCGCGAACAGCGCTGAGCCCGCGGTGGCGATCCGGCTGCCGACCCGCGGGCCGTTTCACCTCGAAGCAACCGTGCGCGTGCTGCAGCGGCGGCCCGCCAATCGGGTCGATGTCTGGTCGGACGGGTGCTATCGACGCGTCATCGACACCGGCGAGGGCCCGTTGCTCGCCGAGGTCGTCGATCGCGGCACTGTCGCGGCGCCGGACCTGCGCTGCACGCTGCACGGCCCGCACTCGGCGAGCGCGCGGCACACGGCAGCCCGGGCGCTGCGGCGGGTGCTGGGCCTCGATCTCGATCCGGTGGTACTGCGGCGCGCGGCGGAGCGCGAACCGGCCATGCGGGCGACGGCGCGCGCACTGTGCGGCCTGCGCCCACCAAGGTTCGGCGGGCTGTTCGAGGCCTTCGCGAGCGTCGTGCCCTACCAGCAGGTCAGTATCGACGCCGGCATCGCGGTGCTCGGGCGCACCGTCGAGCGCTTCGGCGACGCGCTCGTCCACGAGGGCGAGCGCTACTACGCGTTTCCGACACCCGCGGCGATCGTCCGCGCCAGGCCGCGCGCGCTGCGCGCCTGCGGTCTGAGCGCGCAGAAGACGCGCACACTCCAGATGATCGCGCGCGCGATCGATTCGGGCGCACTCGACGAGCGCGAACTCGACAGGCTGTCGAGCGAGGCGGCGGGAGCGCGGCTCGTCGCGCTGCGCGGGGTGGGCCCGTGGACCGCGGGCCTCGTCCTGCTGCGCGGCCTCGGTCGACTCGATGTCTTCCCGCCGGGCGATGTCGGCGCCGCGCGCAGCCTGCGCGCACTGCTCGGCACGACGAGCACGGCGAAGATCGACGCGACGATCGAGCGCTTCGGGACGCTGAGGGGCTATCTCTATTTCTGCGCGCTCGGGGGCCAGCTGCTCACGCGCGGGCTGATAAACCCGCCGCGCAGAGGCGCAAAACCTGTGGTAAAAATAAGGACTTATCCTCGCAGTTAGAGACATTGCGCGCGTGTTGTCGGGAGATCCATGTCGCTTGCGCTGATCGTGCTGTTGCCGTTCGTCGGCAGCTTGTGCGCAGCATTTCTGCCTTCCAACGCCCGCAATGCCGAAGCCTGGCTAGCCGGGGCGGTCGCGCTCGTGTGCACCGGGCTCACCATCAGTCTGTATCCGGACATCGCCGAGGGCGGTGTGGTTCGCCTGCAGTTGCCGTGGCTCGCGCAGGCGGGCCTCGAGTTCTACCTGCGCATGGACGGCTTCGCGTGGATGTTCACGCTGCTCGTGTCCCTCATGGGCGCGCTGGTCGTGCTCTACGCGCGCTACTACATGTCACCGGAAGACCCGGTGCCGCGCTTCTTCTCGTTCCTGCTCGCGTTCATGGGTTCGATGCTCGGCATCGTGCTGTCGGGCAACCTGATCCAGCTGGTCGTGTTCTGGGAGCTGACGAGCTTCAGCTCGTTCATGCTGATCGCCTACTGGTATCACCGCGTCGATGCGCGCCAGGGTGCGCGCATGGCACTCACGGTCACCGCCACCGGCGGCTTCTGCCTGCTGGCGGGCGTGATCATGCTCGGGGAAATCGCCGGCGGGTATGACCTCGATCACGTGCTGGCCGCCGGCAGCCGCGTGGCGGCGCACCCGTGGTATCCGGCGATGCTCGTGCTGATCCTGCTCGGTGCGCTGACCAAGAGCGCGCAGTTCCCGTTCCATTTCTGGCTGCCGCATGCCATGGCGGCGCCTACCCCGGTTTCCGCCTATCTGCACTCGGCGACCATGGTCAAGGCCGGGGTTTTCCTGCTCGCGCGGCTCTGGCCGGTGCTCGCCGGCACCGACCTGTGGTTCGCGCTGGTGTGCGGGGCTGGACTCGCGTCGCTCCTGCTCGGTGCGGCGGCGGCGCTGTTCCAGCACGACATGAAAGGCGTGCTCGCCTACTCGACGATCAGCCACCTCGGGCTCGTCACGCTGCTGCTGGGCATGAACAGCCGCCTGGCACTCGTTGCCGCCGTATTCCACATGATGAACCACGCGACCTTCAAGGCATCGCTGTTCATGGCGGCCGGCATCGTCGACCATGAAACCGGAACGCGCGACCTGAAGCGCCTCGGAGGGCTGGCGCTCGCGATGCCGATCACCGCGACTGTCGCCACGGTCGCCGCTGCGGCCATGGCCGGCGTGCCGCTGCTGAACGGCTTCCTGTCGAAGGAGATGTTCTTCGCCGAGACGATCTTCGCGGGCGGTGGCCCGGTACTGCGCTACGGACTGCCGGCAATCGCCACCGTGGCGGGCATGTTCAGCGTCGCATACTCGCTGCGCCTGATCCACCAGGTGTTCTTCGGTCCGCCGGCGCAGGATCTGCCGCGCACGCCGCACGAGCCGACGCGCGGCATGCTGCTGCCGAGCATGCTGCTCGTGCTCGCCTGTCTGCTGGTCGGCATCCTGCCGATGCGCACGATCGGTCCGCTCCTCGATATCGCGGTGACTTCGATACTCGGTATCGACACGCCCGAGTACAGCCTCGCCGTCTGGCATGGGCTGACGCTGCCGCTGCTGATGAGCGTGATCGCGATGCTGGGCGGCCTCGGCATCTATCTCGTGCGCTGGTTCTACGGCGACCGCGCCGTCGGCCGCGCCCCGGTGCGCCCGCCGCTCGATGGCCGGCGCGCGTTCGATATCCTGATCATCGTCATCCACCGGTCCGCCGAACGCATGGTGCGCTTCGCCTCGTCACGCCGCCTGCAGCCGCAGCTGCTGATGATCATCTGCGTGGCGCTGGCCGTCGGCTGGATTCCGATCGCTGCGACGGGCTGGACCCGCGGACAGGAGGCGCTCACGCCGATCGACCCCGTGTATGCGCTCCTGTGGGTGGTCGGATGCAGCTGCGCCATCGGCGCCGCCGTGCAGGCCAAGTTCCACCGGCTCGCCGCGCTGATCATGATGGGCGGCGCGGGTCTCGTGACCTGCCTGACCTTCGCGTGGTTCTCGGCGCCTGACCTGGCCCTGACACAGGTGGCCGTCGAGGTGGTGACGCTGGTTCTGCTGCTGCTCGGCCTGCGCTGGCTGCCGCGCCGACTGATGTTCGACGATGCCAGGCGCCAGACGCTGCGCGCGCGCGCGCGGCGCGGCCGCGACCTGCTCGTTGCGATCGTGGTCGGCGGCGGGCTGGCCGCGATCTCCTATGCCGTGCTCACCCGCCCCCGCGTCGATGGCCTGGCACGCTTCTTCGTCGAGCGCGCGCTCACCGAAGGCGGCGGACGCAACATCGTCAACGTGATCCTGGTCGACTTCCGCGGTTTCGATACCTTCGGCGAGATCACCGTCGTCAGCATCGTCGCGCTCACCGTGTACGCGCTGCTGCGCCGGTTCCGGCCGGCGCCGGAGAGTCTCACCGTGCCCCGGGCGCAGCGCGAGGAAATCGCGCACGGCGGCTATCGCTCCTTCGATCCGCTCGCGCCGCTCCCCTCTGGCGACATGCGCATTTCCGCCGTGCTGGTGCGGCTGCTGCTGCCGATGGCGGGACTCGTGGCGATCTTCCTGCTGCTGCGCGGGCACAATGCGCCCGGCGGCGGCTTCGTCGGCGGCCTCGTGATGGCGACCGCGTTCATCACCCAGTACATGGTTGGCGGCGCGATGTGGGTCGAGTGGCGCATGCGCGTGCACCCGCAGTACTGGGTGGCGCTCGGTCTCGTGTCAGCGGGTGGCGCCGGCATGCTCGCGTGGGCATTCGGCCGACCGTTCCTGAAGAGTCTCGCGTATGACCTGCACCTGCCGTTGTTGGGCGATGTCCACCTTGCGACCGTGCTGTTGTTCGACCTCGGCGTGTATCTCGTGGTCGTGGGCTCGACGATGCTGATCCTCGTCTCGCTCGCGCACCAGTCCTTCCGCAGCCCGCGCGAACCGGTCGAGCCACGACCGGCGGAGGGCTGAGCCGTGGAGATCCTGTTCGCGCTCGCAATCGGCGTGTTGTCGGGTTCCGGAGTCTGGCTGGTGCTGCGCCCCCGCACCTTCCAGGTGATCATCGGGCTCGCGCTGCTGTCGTATGCCGTCAACCTCTTCATTTTCGGTATGGGGCGCCTGACGATCGGCCGCGCGCCCATTCTCGCGGGCGCCGACGCCACCGACGTGGCTCTGTATGCCGACCCGGTGCCGCAGGCGCTCGTGCTGACCGCGATCGTGATCGGCTTCGCGACCACCGCGCTGCTGCTGGTGGTGCTGCTCGCCGCGCGTGGACTTACCGGCACCGACCATGTCGACGGGCGGGAGCCATGACGGATCTGCTGCAGCACCTGCCCATGGTGCCGATCGTCGCGCCGCTGGTCGCGGCTGCGACGATCCTGTTCTTGACCGAGCGCTCGCGCCGGATACGCATCGCCATTGCCGGCCTGTCGATGTTCGTGCAACTGTGCGCGGCCATCGCGCTACTGACACTGACGACCAGCGCCTTCCCCGATGTCTGGACGCGGGGTGTCGGCGTCTACGCGATCGGCGCGTGGCAGCCACCGTTCGGCATCGTCCTCGTGATCGATCGACTCACCGGCATGATGCTGACGCTGACCGCGGTCGTCGGCCTGGCCGCGTTCGTCAATTCACTCGCCTACTGGGATCGCGTCGGGCCGCACTTCCACACGCTGTTCCAGTTGCTGCTGATGGGCGTCAACGGCGCGTTCCTGACCGGCGACCTGTTCAACCTGTTCGTGTTCTTCGAAATACTGCTCGCGGCGTCCTATGGCCTGCTGCTGCACGGTTCGAGCACGCAGCGGGTGAAGGTCAGCCTGCACTACATCATCGTCAACCTGGTGGGTTCGCTGCTGTTCCTGATCGGCGTATCGCTCGTCTACGGCGTCACCGGCAGCCTCAACATCGCCGAACTGCCCGCGGCGACCTCGCAGCTTGCGGGCAAGGAACGCGCGCTGTTCGATGCCGCGACCTCGATCCTCGCGGTCGCGTTCCTGATCAAGGCCGGCGCGTGGCCGCTGAACTTCTGGCTGCCGGGCACCTACGCCGCCGCCGCCGCACCGGTCGCGGCGGTGTTCGGCATCCTCACCAAGGTCGGAGTCTACGTGCTGCTGCGTGTCGGCTCGCTCGGCGCCGGCGCCGACGTGCTCGCCGCGATCGAGGGCCCGGCCATGCTGCGCCCCGAACTGTTCCGCGGAGGCATGTATTACCTCGGCATCCTGACGATGGGCTACGGCATCTTCGGCATGCTGGCTGCGCAGCACCTCGCGCGCCTCGTTGCCTTCTCGGCCATCGTTTCGTCCGGGTTGCTGCTCACCGTGATCGGCCTCGACATTCCCGCGCTGATGGCGCCGGCGCTGTTCTACCTGATCGGTTCGGTGCTCGCCACGGCGGCGTTCTTCATGCTGGCCGGAATGACCGAGCGGGCCTGGCGCTCGCCGGCGCAGGGGTCTTCACCACAGGCAGCCACGCCCGAGCCGGAGGTCCCGCCGCACTATGTGCCGTTCGGCGTGCGTCGCACTCCGGCGCTGCACTCGCAGGACGACGAGGTCGGTGTGGCGATCCCGGCCGCGATGGCCTTCATGGGCATCATGTTCGCCTTCTGCGTGCTGCTCGTGACGGGCTCGCCGCCGCTGTCGGGATTCGTCGCCAAGTTCGCGCTGCTGTCGGCGGCCTTCCACGCTGCCGACGACGCGGCACTTGCCGGGCCGCTGTGGGTGCTGGCGGGCGTCACGCTCGCCACAGGCCTCGCGAGCCTCGTGGCGCTGACGCGCATCGGCATGCGTCTTTTCTGGTCGGTGACCGGCCGCAACACGCCGCGGCTTCGCGTGCTCGAGGCCGGTCCCGTGGCCGTGCTCGTGGTTCTGTGCATCATGCTGACCGTGGCGGCGGGCCCGGTGATGGCCTTCCTGGATGAGGCCGCCGCGTCGCTGCGCGCGCCGCAGATCTATATCGAAACAGTGCTCGCCGGCAAGGAGGTGCTGTGAAGAGTTTCGCGCCCGTGCTCGCCATCGCGCTCGCGGTGATGTGGCTGCTGCTGAACGACACGGTCTCGCCCGGGCATGTCGTGCTCGGCATCGGTCTAGCGATCGCGCTGACCCTGTGGTCCGCGAAGTTGCGACCCTTGCGGCCGCACCTGTACCGCCCGCTGCTCGCGATCGGTCTGCTGTGGACGGTATTCGTCGACATCGTGCGCTCGAACATCGCGGTCGCGCGCATCATCCTCGGACTCGTCGGCGAGCGCCGGATCCGCTCCGCCTTCCTCGACATTCCGCTCGAACTGCGCGACCCGCACGGGCTGGCGGTGCTGGCGACGATCGTCACCTCCACACCCGGCACGGTCTGGGTCGACTTCAATGCGGAGCGCGGCCAGCTCACGCTGCACGTGCTCGACCTGCGCGACGAGGAGGTCTGGATCCGCATCATCAAGGACCACTACGAGCGTCCTCTGCTCGGGATCTTCCAGCCATGACACTGCTCGATTACGCCGCGTGGTTCGCGTCGGGCTGCTTCGGCCTCGCGATGCTGTTTGCGACCTGGCGCGTGATCCGCGGGCCGGCGGCCCAGGATCGCGTGCTCGGGCTCGACACGCTGTACGTCAACGGCATGCTGATGCTGCTTGCGCTCGGCATCCGCTCCGGCTCCGGCTTCTACTTCGAGATCGCGCTGCTGATCGCGCTGTTCGGCTTCGTCGGGTCGGTCGCGCTCGCGAAGTTCCTGTTGCGCGGCGAGGTGATCGAGCCATGAGCGGGGTCGAGCTGCCGATGTGGGCCGCCGTGCCCGCCGCGTTGCTGCTCATCGCGAGCGGCCTGCTCACGGCGATCGGATCGCTCGGGCTGCTGCGCCTGCCGAGCTTCCAGGCGCGCATGCACGGACCGTCGATGGGCGCGACGCTCGGCTGCGGCTGCATGCTGTTCGCCTCGATGTTCGTCTCCTCGGCGATCGCCGGGCGTCCGGTGCTGCACGAGTTCCTGATCACCGTGTTCGTGGTGATGACCGCGCCGGCCACCGCGATGCTGCTGATGCGCGCGAGCATCTATCGCGCACGCAACAAGGCGGGCTCAGCCGGGGGCGAGGTGGTTCAGCGGTAGCGCGGTGGTGTGCCTGATCGAGCCCATCGCGAAGCTCGCGCTGATGTCGAGGAATTCGCAGCCGGCGATCAGCTGCGCATACACGGCGCCGTAGCCTTCGATGTCGGGCACCACCACGCGCAGCAGATAGTCCACATCGCCGCTCATGCGGTAGATCTCGACGACCTCGGGGATGCTGTCGAGCGTCTGCAGGAAGCGCTCGTACCAGGCCTCGCTGTGGTTCGCGGTCTTGATCGTGACGAACACCGTGGTGCCGACGTTCAGCAACTTGGGATCGAGCAGCGCCACGGTGCCGCGGATCACGCCGCGCTCCTGCAGGCGGCGGATGCGTCGCCAGCAGGGCGCCTTCGACAGTCCGACCTTCTCGGCGAGGTCGGCCACGCCCAGCGAGGCGTCGCGCTGCAGGAGGTCCAGAATAGCCTTGTCTATGCGGTCCATGGCCATTTGTTGCGCGAAATCCATGCAATGAGAAACAGTATCGTCATCAGGCCCTCGGCAGTCCAGTATTTTGCAATCCTGTTGCGCACCCGAACGTCTAAAGTCTCGGCAGTGAATATCCATAAAGCCTTCACGGAACATCCGCGCTCGGTAGGGGAGACCTACCTCCAGCACATGGGCGTCGCGGGGCGTTGTGGCCTGTCCATGATGACGGCCGGCTTCGCCTGCCTCATCCACGCGGCGCTGCCGTTCCTGTTCACGAACACGGCCAGCGACTGCCTGACCCGCCTGCACGAGCGCATGGTCACCAAGCGCTCGCGGCTGAGGCAGTTGTCTTCCACGCCTGATTCCCTTGGCGCATCCAGTCCGCGCTGAATGACCGTGCCTGGCAAGGCGGGCGCCTGGCTTGCAGTGCTGCCGGGCGCGGCACTCGCGCTCGCGCTCGCGCTTACCGCGAAAATCGGCACGCAGGAAATCGGCGCGGCACTTGCCAACGGCCGGCCCTCACCGGTGAGCCCGGTACTCGTCGGCATCGTAATCGGCGTGCTGTGGCGCCATTTCATCGGCGTCGGTGCGCGCACCGAAGCGGGGGTGCGCTGGATCCTCGGCACGCTGCTGCTGGTCGGCATCGCCCTCGTCGGCTTGCGGCTGACGCTGCCCGGGCTCGCCGGCGTCGGCCGCGTGGCGATTCCGGTCGTCGTCGTCTGCATCCTGGTCGCGCTCGCCGTCAGCCAGCTCGTCGGTCGCGCGTTCGGCCTGTCAGCCGAACTCCGCAGGCTGCTGGCCGTCGGCTCAGCGGTGTGCGGCTGCACGGCGATCGTGGCGACCGCGCCGGTGATTCGCGCGCGCGCGATCGATACCGGCACGGCGCTCACCTGCGTCGTGCTGATCGGCAGCACCGGCATGCTGCTGTATCCGTGGATCGCGGCGCTGGTATTCGGTACCGATCCGTTGCCTGCGGGTGTGTTCCTCGGCTCGGCGATCCATGACACCTCGCAGGTGATCGGCGCATCGCTCATCTATTCGCAGCAGTTCGCTTCGCCGGATGCCGTGGCCGTCGCGAGCGCGACGAAGCTGCTGCGCAACCTGTCGATCATCGTGCTCGTTCCGCTCTTCGGCTGGCTCGCCCATGCGGAGACGACGCGGCAGCCGGATACGGCCTCGTCGGCGCGCCGCCGGCCGCTGGTGCCGTGGTTCATCGTGGCCTTCGTCGCGCTCGTCGTCGTACGCGCGCTCGGCGACCAGTTCGTCGCCGATCGCGCAGCACTTGCCGGCGGCTGGGGTGCGACACTCGATGTCGCGCAGACGCTGTCGGAGCTGTTCATGATCTGCGGCATGACCGCTGTCGGTCTCAACCTGTCGCTCGCGAACCTGGGCCAGGTGGGAATGCGGCCATTCGCCGCTGCCTTGGTGATTGCCGTGGCGACTGCGGCCTGCAGCCTCGGCCTCACGGCCCTCATCCTCGCGGTCGCCTGATTCCGTCCGGGTAGGCGCGACGCTCGCCGTCTTTCAGACCCACTTTCCGGCGGTATAGCCGCCATCGACCGGCAGCACGGCGCCGGTCACGAAGGACGCGGCGTCCGACAGGAGATATTCGACTGCCGTGGCGACTTCGTCCGGCTTCCCAGGGCGGCGCAGCGCATGGGCCTCGATATTGGCCCGCCGCCGTTCTTCCTCGCCGGGCCTGAACAGTGACTCGGTCATTGGCGTCTCGATCAACCCGGGGCAGACGCAGTTCACTCTCACGCCGCTGTCAGCCAAGTCGACCGCCATCGACCGGGTGAGATGGATCACGGCGGCTTTGCTGACCCCATAAGCGACGCAACCGCCACGGGCGACCAGGCCGAAGGTGGAGCCGACGTTGACGATCGAGCCGCGGCCGCGCCCGATCATGCCGGGCAGCACCGCGCGGCACATCAGCACTGTGCCCCGCAGATTGACCGCCATCACCCTGTCCCAATGCTCCATGGATATGTCGGTCACTGTGCCCAGTCCACCGATGCCGGCGCAATTGACCAGCGCCCCGATGGGTCCGTCAACGCCAATTTCCGCCACGGCGTGCGCGATCGCCGCCTCGTCCGTTATGTCGAGCGCGATACCCGCGCCGCTGGTGGCGTCGAAGCTCTTGTCGAGGCGGCGGACCCGATGCCCCGCGACCGTGAGCCGGTCAGCAATCGCCTTGCCGATGCCGGACGCCGATCCGGTGACCAGGAAAACTGGCTCAGCAATGTTGGTCATGAAGAAATCTCCCTGTCTCGAACATTGTCGCCGCCCCACTCCGACCGGCGGGTGGGGCATGACGCGGCCAATCTGTCATGGATATGAATATGGAGCGGACCGACAGCGCCTCTCCGCAGAAGCTCCGCGCCGCATGGGCAAGCTGGGGCTGTTCGTCTGGCTGTGCCTCGCCTGGTGTGCGGTCACCCTGACCTGGCTGGCCATCGAACGGAAGCGTGTCACGCGATGGTGCTGCCGCTGCTCGGTGACTTGTCTGCACGGAGAGCGCAAGTAGTTCATGGAGCGGGTGTTTCCTGAACAGGCTCAAGTTCAGGATCTGCAGAGTCTCGTGCATCGTAGCGTCCAGCTTCAACAGCTTGCGGACGATTGCCGCCAGCACGTAAGTGTCGAAGGCTTCTCCCTCAATTTCCGTGTCATCGTAGTGGAAGTATGTGTCCAGGACTGCAGCCCGGCCGCCCGTGCCGCGAGTCTGTTCGACATGGGTTATAAGTATGCGGACGTCAAGCCGCCCGCCGAGGTGCTGGCGGCGCTCGATGAGTTTGAATGCGAGGTAGGGTGATGACAGAACCGGGTTTCCCGTCGAGTGCAGTACGCGGCAAGCGCCCCTGTGTCGATACACTGGAAAGAGTGGCGCGTGGCGACATCTGAACAGACAGACGCAGCACCGGGCAGGCCGCGGCGCGCCTATGCGGACGGCCCCTTCGGCCAGGCCCATTTCCAGGTGCTGGGAGAGGGACGGCCGCTCATCCTTCTGCACCAGGCGCCGATGGCATCGGGCCAGTTCGACAATGTCATGGTGCCGCTCGTCCGTCGCGGGTTCCGCGCCATCGCCATCGACATGCCCGGCTTCGGGATGTCGGATCCGACGCCCGATACGCCCACGGTCGGCGACTACGCCCGGGTCGTTCCCGCGGTACTCGACCATCTCGGGCTGGAACGCGCCGCCGTGCTGGGGCACCACACCGGTGCCCTGGCGGCGACCGAGGCCGCGATTCTTTATCCCCAGCGGGTCAGCGCGCTGATCATCAACGGCCCTCTGCTGGTGACCGAGGAGGAACGGGACAAGTTCCGCCAGAACCTGCACCAATGGGAGCTCGGTTATGTGGCCCGCCCCCATGCGGCCCATATGGTCGAATTGTTCGATATCCGCGACCGCATGGCCGGTGGCTCGATTCCTCCGGCGCGACTCAGCGACTATGTCGTGCAGGCGCTGATCGGACGCGGCGCCTTCTGGTACGGTCATCACGCTGCCTATATGTACGATCAGGCCGCGCGCCTGCCCAAGATCCAGCAGCCGACGCTCATTCTCACGAATACCGGCGACCTGATCTACGATCACGCGCTGCGGGCGCAGGCTCTGCGGCCGGATTTCGCCTTTGCAGCGCTCGAAGGCGGCGGGGTGGACATCGTCGACCAGCAGCCGGAAGCCTGGGCGGATGCCGTGGCGGCTTTCCTCGACAACGCGCCGGACGAAACTGGCAGGACGTGCTGACCGAATACCGCGAGCGGATGGAAGAGCATCGACCCCGACAATTGACGATATCGCCCGGGGCGTGCTGTTCCTCGCCGATCCAGCGAGCAGCGCCATCACCGGCATATATCTCCCCGTCGACGGCGGCAACATACGCTGAGCGTAGAGCGTCCGATATGCTCAAGCGTCCTGTGGCAACCACACCCCCGTTTCGGCAACGAGCTGAGGTCCGGGTTTGACGGCTCGCGGCTTGGTTGTGACCTCGAGATGAAGAGCTGGCACGAGGCCAGGAGCGAGGCGGAGATGGAGATTGCCTACACGAAGAAGTAGCCGGCCGCCTGCAATCGCAGACAGGCGCGGCGGGCGGCGCTGCGATCGTCGCCCTCGATGGCCGCGGCATCCGCAAGCTCCGCGAGCAGGGCGAGCTCGAACGCGCGGCCGAGCGAGAGCACGAGCCGTCGGGCGCCCGCCTGCAATGCGCGTTCGTCGTCGGCGGCGGTGCGCTGCCAGGCGATGCCCCGGTCCACGGCGCGCACCGCGGTCTCGGTCGCTGCCCGCAGCGCGGGATCGGCCATGCGCTGGTGCACGGTCGCGATCCGGGTGCGCAGCGCTGTCGCGCCGGCCGTGAAATCGGCGCGCAACAGCGCGTCGAGCGCCAGCACGTTCGTCGTGCCCTCCCAGATCGGCAGGACCTGTGCATCGCGCAGCAGCGCCGGCAGCAGGGTGTCTTCGAGGTAGCCGGCGCCGCCGAACGCCTCGAGCGTTTCACTCGCGGCGGCCACCGCCTGCCGGCCCGTGACGGCCTTGGTGACCGGGGTCAGCAGCCGCAGCAGTGCCGCACCGGCATCGTCGAGCTCGTGGCTTTCCTGCCGGCCGAGCAGGTCGATCAGCTCGAACGTGAGCAGCAGCGCACCCGCGCTCTCGGCGTCGAGGTCCGCGAGCGTCTCGGCATGCAGTGGCAGCTCGATGAGGCGCACGCCGAAGGCGCGGCGCTTCGCCGCATAGTCGCGCGCCAGAAGGTATCCGTGGCGCATGAGCGACGCCGCGCAGACGCTGTTCCAGGCGCGCGTGATGCGCAGCATGGGCTCGATCGTGCGAGTGCCGTGCGACGTACCAGCCACGAGCTGTGCATGCGCGTCGTCCAGCGTGAGCTCGGCGGTGGGCACTTTGCGCGTGCCGAGTTTGTCCTTCAGGCGCTCGATGCGTATACCGTTCAGCCGGCCGTCGGTATCGCGTGTCTCCAGGTAGAACATCGCGAGCCCGCTACCGCCCGGGCCGTTGCCCTCCGGCCGCGCCAGCGTGAGCGCCATCTGCGAGGTCGCGGCCGATGTGAACCATTTCTTGCCGGCGAGGCGCCAGCTACCGTCGCTCGTGCGCACGGCGCGGCTCTGCGAGGCGCCCACGTCCGATCCGCCGGTCGATTCGGTCATCCACTGCCCGCTCGTCCAGAAGGACGCCGGGTCGCGGCTCGTGAGATGCGGCAATGCGCGCTCGATCAGCGCCGCATTGTCCGATTCGAGCAGCGCGCGCGCCGCGCCGTCGGTCATCGCGAGCGGGCAGGTGTACATGTCCGAGACGGGATGGAACAGGTGCACGAGCGCGAACTGGTGCATGCGCGAGCAACGCCCATGCTGCTTCTCGTAGGGAATGGCGACGAGCCCGTGCCGGGCGGCAAGGGGCTCGGCGGCTTGCCACAGCGGCGTGGCCTCGATGCGATCGATGCGGTTGCCCCAGGCGTCCCAGGGTGTGTGGACAGGCTCGCGCTCGCGATCTGCCATCTGCAGTTGTGCAAGCGGGCCTGCGGCAAGCGCTTCCATCTCGAGCAGCGCGGGGCTGATC
>DAOQXO010000046.1:0-18982 GCA_035342635.1 Steroidobacteraceae bacterium | reverse complement strand
AGACCGCGCTCGGCGACTATCTCGAAGCCGTCTGTGTCGACGACATCGATGGCGTTGCCGGCTCAATGGACTCGCTCGCGGGTGCGAGCGTCACTTTGCTCGAGTCAGGCCGCGCGAGCGGTGCGGGCGCGATCGGCGGCACGCTCGCACAGCATGTGCGCGGCCCCGCCGCGCTCGTCGACCTGCTGGGTCGCGTGCTCACCGCAGTGGACCTCGCTACCGCATTGCAGATGCGGCACACGCTGGCTGCGGACCAGTCGGTCATCACGCGCGACGGCGAGTGGGTCGGGCCCAGCTGGCTGCGCGTCAGCCGGGGAGTCGATCACCACGCCGGCGTGATCGAGCGCGCGCAGCGCCTGAAGACGGTGCAGGCCGAATTCGCGACGGCCGATGCGCAGGTGCGCGAAGTGGAAGGGCAGATCGCATCGCTGCGCGCGTCGCTCGCGAGCGCCGAGCAGGCCCGCGACGCGGCCCAGGCGAGCATCCAGCAGGCGCACCGCGAGCACGCGGACCTCCTGGGCCATCTCGAGGCGGGCCGCGCCCGCGCGCAGGAATCGACCCTGCGCCGCGAGCGGCTCGAAGTGGAGGCCGCCGACGTCGCCCGCGAGATCGACGTGACACAGGATGCGCTCGCGAAGGCGCGCCATACGCTGCAACAGGGGCTCGATGCGCTGGCGCGCCTCGATGCGCGCCGCCCGCAGCTCGAATCCGAACGCGAGGAGCGCCGCGAGCAGGTCGCAGCCGCGCGCCAGCGTACGCAGGCACTGCAGGTTGCCGCGCGCGACCTGCTGATCCGCGCCGAATCGCGGCGCTCGAGCGAGGCCGGCAAGAGCGTCAATCTGAACCGCCTGCTCGAGCAGCGCTCGCAACTGGAAACCCGCGTGGCCGGGCTCGAAGGCGAGCTGGCTGGCGGTGACGAGCCGGTGCGCGAACTGCAGCAGCGCCTCGATGCGGCGCTCGGCAGCCGCGTCGAGATCGAGAGCGAACTCGCGGCAGCGCGCCGTGCCCTCGAAGACGCCGAGGCGACACTGCGCAGCCTCGACGAGCGCCGCGCGGCCGCCGAGCAGCGCGTGAACACGGCCCGCGAGGCGATGGAGCAGGCACGCCTTGCCGCACAGGAAACCCGCGTGCGGCGCGAGAGCATCGCCGAACAGTTCGCGGCGACACTCTTTGAGTTGCCCGAGGTCCTCGCCGGGCTCGCCGCCGATGCGGCCGTGCCCGAATGGGAGGAGCGGCTCGCGCTGAAGCGCGCCGACATCGAGAAGCTCGGCCAGGTCAACCTCGCCGCGATCGACGAACTCAAGGAAAACAGCGAGCGCAAGGAATACCTCGATCGGCAGTTCGCCGACCTGACCTCGGCTCTCGAAACGCTCGAACAGGTGATGCGCAAGATCGACAAGGAGACGCGCACGCGCTTCGAGGATACCTTCAGCCGCATCAACGCCGGCCTGAAGGAGAAATTCCCGCGCCTGTTCGGCGGCGGCCATGCCTACCTGGAACTGGTCGGGGATGATCCGCTGTCGGCCGGCGTCGCGATCATGGCGCGCCCGCCCGGCAAGCGAAACAGCACGATCTCGCAGCTCTCGGGCGGCGAGAAGGCGCTGACTGCGGTGGCGCTCGTGTTCTCGATCTTCGACCTGAACCCGGCGCCGTTCTGCCTGCTCGACGAGGTGGATGCACCGCTCGATGAGCACAATGTCGGGCGCTTCTGCGATATCGTGCGCGAGATGTCGGAGCGTGTGCAGTTCATCTTCATCACCCACAACAAGGCGACGATGGAACTCGCATCCAGCCTGCTCGGCGTCACGATGACCGAACCCGGAGTATCGCGTCTCGTCGCCGTCGACGTCGACGAGGCCGTCCGACTCGCCACCGCCTGAGGGGCCCATGCCCGAACTGCGCCTCATCCTGTTGATCGCCGGCGCCGTACTGATCGCCGGACTGTGGGTGTGGGAGCGTCGCCGCGCCGCGGCCGCGAAACCCGCCGCGGGCGAACCGCCGCCTGCGCAGCCTGCGCCGGCGGCACGAGCCGTGTCACCCGATGTGCCGGTCGCCGCGCGGACCGCGGCCCGTGTCGCGCGCGAGGCGCCGACCGAACTGCCCGTCATACAGATCGACGGACCCGAGGAGATCGATACGTCATTCGCGAGCGCGACTCGTCCCGAGCCGAGCGATGACCGGCCTGCGCCGAAGGTGCACGAAGCGCCGGACGACGACCTGACGGGCGATATCGGCCCGGTCGTCGAGTCGCCGGCCGTCGCGCCGGCCTGGTCCGCGTCGCCGACGCAACCCCTGACCGGGGACGACCTCGTGCTCGACTGGCCTGCCGAGGCGGAGCGGCAGATCGTGGCGCTGCGCGTCGTGCCGCGCGGCACCGATCGCTTCGCCGGCCGCTCCGTGCGCCAGGCGTTGACCGGCGAGGGGCTGCTGCACGGCCCGATGGGTATCTTCCATCTGCCGCGCGATGACGGCCGCGTATTGCTGAGCGCCGCGAGCCTGACGCGGCCCGGCAGTTTCCAGCTCGATGCGATGGATGCGGAGCGCTTTGCGGGACTGAATGTCTTCGCGGTGCTGCCCGGCCCACTGCCCGCGGACGAGATCTTCGACCGCCTCATCGAAGTCGGTCGCGGGCTTGCTGCGCGCCTCAATGCCGAACTGCGCGACCAGAAGGGTGAACCGCTCACCACCGCCCGGGTGGTGGCGCTGCGCGCAGAGATCGTCGACCCGAGGCCATGATCTCGGCGGCCAAGCGGCGGATCGACGAGCTCCGGGCCGCGATCGCCCACCACGACTACCGCTACCACGTCCTCGACGATCCGGAGATCCCCGACGCCGAATACGACCTGCTGATGCGCGAACTGCGCGCGCTGGAGGCCAGGCATCCGGAACTGGTGACCGCCGATTCACCGACCCGGCGCGTGGGCGCAGCCCCCCTCGAGGCCTTCGCGGTCGTCGCGCATCGGGTGCCGATGCTGTCGCTCGACAACGCGTTCTCGGAGGAAGAAGTGCGTGCCTTCGACCGGCGCGTGCGCGAGCGCCTGGGTGAGGCCGATGGGGAGATCGAGTACGCCGCTGAACCCAAGCTCGACGGCCTTGCGATTTCGATCACCTATCGCGACGGCGTGCTCGTGCAGGCGGCGACGCGCGGCGACGGCACGCGCGGCGAGGAGGTCACGGCGAACGTGCGCACGATCCGCAGCGTGCCGCTGCGCCTGCGCGGCAAGCCGCCGCCGCTGCTCGAAGTGCGCGGCGAAGTGTTCATGCCGTTCGCGGGCTTCGCGCGCATGAATGCGGCCGCATTCGAGCGCGGCGAGAAGACCTTCGTGAACCCGCGCAACGCAGCCGCCGGCGCCGTGCGCCAGCTCGACCCGAAAGTGAGCGCCACGCGTCCGCTCGATGTGTTCATGTATGGCCTCGGCACCGTCGAGGGCGGGGTGATGCCGATGCGGCAGAGCGAGCTGCTGGCGCAGCTGCGCAGCTACGGACTGCGCACCTGCCCGGAAGCCAAGGTCGTGCGCGGCATCGAGGGTTGCCTCGGCTACTTCGCGCGCCTCGGCGCGGCCCGGGCACGCCTGCCGTACCAGATCGACGGCGTCGTCTACAAGGTCGAGCGGCGCGACTGGCAGGAGCAGCTCGGTTTCGTCTCGCGTGCGCCGCGCTGGGCTCTGGCGCACAAGTTTCCGGCCGACGAGGCCGAGACGACCGTCAGGGCGGTGGAATTCCAGGTGGGGCGCACGGGAGCGGTGACTCCCGTCGCGCGCCTCGAACCGGTATTCGTCGGCGGCGTAACGGTCAGCAACGCGACGCTGCACAACATGGACGAGGTCGGGCGCAAGGACGTGCGTGTCGGCGACACGGTGGTGATCCGCCGGGCGGGAGACGTGATCCCGGAGGTCGTGCGCGTCGTGCCGGGTCGGCGCCATGCCGATGCGCAGCCGGTGCAATTGCCCGCGCAGTGTCCGGTCTGCGGGTCGTCGGTCGTCAAGGAGGAGGGCGAGGCGATCGCGCGCTGCACCGGGGGCTTTCGCTGCCGCGCCCAGCGGCGCGAGGCACTGAAGCATCTCGCGGGGCGCCGGGCCCTCGACATCGACGGGCTCGGCGACCGCATCGTCGACCAGCTGGTCGAGCGCGAACTCGTGCGCACGCCGGCCGACCTGTACGCGCTCGACGCGGCAACGCTCGCGGAGCTCGATCGCATGGGCGAGAAGTCGGCGCAGAACCTCATCGCGGCCATCGACGCGAGCCGCAGGACCACGCTGCCGCGGCTCCTGTTCGCGCTCGGCATCCGCGACGTGGGTGAGTCGACTGCGCTCGCGCTCGCGCAACACTTCGGCGACATCGAGGCGTTGATGGCGGCGGACGAAGTGCAGATCCAGCAGGTTCCCGACGTCGGACCTGTGGTGGCGGCCCATGTGGCGCGCTATTTCGCGGATCCCGCCAATCGCGAACTGATCGCCGAGCTGCGGGCGCGCGGCGTCGAATGGCCGCCCATGGCTGCACCCCGCGCGGCCGAAATGCCGCTCGGCGGCCTGACCTTCGTGCTGACGGGCAGACTGACGCAGCTGACGCGCGAGGCGGCGACCGAGGCGCTGCTTGCGCTCGGCGCGAAGGTTGCCGGCTCGGTGTCGAAGAAGACGAGCTATGTGGTCGCGGGCGACGAGGCCGGCAGCAAGCTCGACAAGGCGCGTGCGCTCGGCGTGCCGGTCATCGACGAGGCGGCGCTCGCCGAGGTGCTCGCCAGACGACGACGGCCGGGCGCCTGAGGCGACCGGCCGTCGGATCGCGGGTCCTGCCCGCCCGCGGTGCGCGGATCAGGGATTCTTTTCGATCTTCGCCGCGGCCATCAATTCATCGGCATAGGCCTTGAACTTCTTCGTCTGCACGATCTGCTCGAGGCGGTCCTTGACCGCGTCGAACGGCGGCGGCTGCACGTCGCGCACGTCATCGAGGCGGATCACGTGCCAGCCGTACTGCGTCTGCACCGGCGCCTTGGTGTACTGGCCCTTCTCGAGCGCCACGACGGCAGCGGAGAACTGCGGAACCATGCGATCGGGGGTGAACCAGCCGATATCGCCGCCGTTTTCCTTCGAGGAGTCGAGCGATTCGCGCTTCGCGAGCGTCTCGAACTTCGCGCCCTTGTCGAGCTGCGAGATCAGATTGGCCGCGAACTCCTGCGTGGCCACCAGGATGTGGCGGGCCTTGTATTCGTTCCGGGGCAGCGCGGCGACCTGCGTCTCGTACTCCGCGCGCATTTCCTGATCGGTCGGCGCCTTGTCGGCGAGGAACTTCTCCGACATCTCCTGCTGCAGGACATTGAGGCGGGCCAGCTGGAGCATGGCCGCCGTCTCCGGAGTTTTCGTGACGCCGTCTTTCTCTGCCTGCGTGCCGATCAGTTCGGCGCGGATCAGGTTGTCGAGCACCTGCGTGCGCTGCTCGTCGGTCAGTTCGGACGACGGCTTGCCCGTGACGGCCTGCGCATAGGTGTCGAACAGCTGGCGCGTGATCGCCGTGCCGTTGACGGTGGCAACGGCGCCGTTGTCGGCGGTGGCGGCGGGGCCCTCGGTACCGGGCTTGCAGGCGGCGGCCAGCGCGGCGAGCATGACCACGGCGAGGAGTCGAGCTGATTTCATGAAATATCTCAGTTGGTTACGTTTTGAAGGTGATGTTGTTCCGAAGGTGCTCTGGCATCGATCGACAGTGCGTGGACGCCGTGGCCCATCAGCGCGGAGAGCGCAGCATAGACCAAACGATGGCGTTCCAGAACGGAGCGTCCGGCGAAGGCCGTGGCCACGATCGTCACCTGGTAGTGGCCGCCTTCGCGTGCGCCGGCGTGGCCGATGTGCGCGGCACTGTCGTCACGGATGGTGAGCGACTGCGGCGCAAAGGCCGCCTCGAGCGCACTGCGCAGGCGGGCGAGCCGCTCGGCCTGCTCATCCGGGTTCGCGCTCATGCCGGGTGCGCCCGTTTCAGTATCCACGGCAGCTGCGCGACGATGAACACGAAAGTGAGGGCCGTGAGGCCGAACACCTTGAAGTTCACCCAGGTCCGCTCCGGCGCGTTGAACGCGACGGCGATATTGAGCACGCCGAGCGCGGCGTAGAAGCCGACCCACAGCAGGTTGATGCGTTGCCAGGTCTCGCGCGGCAGCCGGGCGTCAGCGCCGAGCGCGGGGGCAAGCATGCGCTCGACGAGCGGGCGCTCGCCGATCCAGCGGCTGCCGAGCAGCGCGACACTCACGAGCCAGAAGAAGATGGTCGGTTTCCACTGGATGAAGCGCTGGTCCTGCAGCAGCAGTGTCGCCGCGCCGAACAGCAGCACGAGCACTGCCGAGACCCAGTGCATCGTCGGCACGCGCCCGAGCAGCAGCTTGTCGGCCACGAGCAGCAGCAGCATCGCGATCATCAGTGCCGCGGTCGCGAAATACATGCCCTTCAGGTAGTAGGCGACGAGGAAGACGACGAGGGGCGCGAAGTCCAGGATCTGCTGCATGGGCGAACGGTCGGCGGCGGGGCCGATATGATACCTGCATGTCCTCATATTTCGAGTTGCATCCGGTAAACCCCCAGCTGCGCATCCTGCGCGAGGCGGTGCAGGTGATCAGGCGCGGCGGGGTGGTCGCCTATCCGACCGACTCGTGCTACGCCCTCGGCTGCCACATCGGCGACAAGGACGCGCTCGAGCGCATCCGGCGCATCCGCCATGCCGACCGCCACCATCACTTCACGCTGATGTGCCGCGATCTCAGCGAGATCGGCCGCTACGCCCGCGTCGACACCTGGCAGTTCCGGCTGCTGAAGGCCGTGACGCCCGGACCGTATACCTTCCTGTTGCCGGCCACGCGCGAGACGCCGCGGCGCCTGCAGCACGACAAGCGGCGCACGATCGGCATCCGCGTGCCGGCCCACCCCGTGCCCCGCCTGCTGCTGACCGAGCTCGATGAGCCGATCATGACCTCCACGCTGCTGCTGCCGGGCGACGACACGCCTCTCACCAATGGTGCCGAGATCCACGAGCGCCTCGGGCACGAGCTCGACATGGTGCTCGACGGCGGCTACTGCGGCACCGAGCCGACCACCGTCGTCGACCTCGCGGTGCGCCCTGCGGTCATCGTGCGTGTCGGCAAGGGTCCGGTCGAGCCCCTGGGCCTCGCCGACGCCGATTGAGGCACTGGGCTATAATCATCCGGCGCGCGCACCGCGCTCCACCAGTGAAGCCCCGACCCGACGTGCCGAGTCCCCTGTCGACCCGACCGAACACCCGCTTGGCGAGGCCCGCTTGAGCGCCGTTGCGCAGGCGCGGCGCGTGCTCTCGGGCATGCGACCGACCGGGGCGCTGCACCTCGGCAATTTCCATGGTGCGCTCGCCAACTGGATCGAGCTGCAGTACCAGTACGAGTGCTACTTCTTCGTGGCCGACTGGCATGCGCTGACCACCGACTATGCGGACACCGGCGCGCTGCCGGCACACATCCACGAGATGCTGATCGACTGGCTGGCCGCCGGGCTGAACCCCGGCGTCGCCACGCTGTTCGTGCAGTCGCACGTGCCCGAGCACGCGGAGCTGCATCTGCTGCTGTCGATGATCACGCCGCTCGGCTGGCTCGAGCGGGTGCCGACCTACAAGGACCAGCAGGCCGAGCTGAAGGAGAAGGATCTCGCGACCTACGGCTTCCTCGGCTACCCGCTGCTGCAGTCCGCCGATATCCTGATCTACCGGCCGGCCTTCGTGCCGGTGGGCGAGGACCAGGTCGCGCACGTCGAGATCACGCGCGAGGTCGCGCGCCGCTTCAATCACCTGTACGGCAGCGAGCCGGACTTCGAGGCCAAGGCCGAGAAGGCCGCGAAGGGGCTCGGCGGCAGGCTGAGCGCGCAATACCGGCAGCTGCGCCGCCGCTACCAGGAAGCCGGCGACGCGGCGGCGCTCGAGCAGGCGCGTGCGATCGTGCATGCGAACAACCGCATCACCGTGGCCGACCGCGAACGCCTGCTCGGCTGGCTCGAGGGCGCGGGCGTGTCGATCCTGCCCGAGCCGCAGGTGTTGCTCACGAAATCGCCGAAGGTGCCCGGGCTCGACGGCC
Source organism: Steroidobacteraceae bacterium (assembly GCA_035342635.1). Classification (GTDB taxonomy): domain Bacteria; phylum Pseudomonadota; class Gammaproteobacteria; order Steroidobacterales; family Steroidobacteraceae; genus CADEFQ01. The sequence continues at coordinate 10,905 of DAOQXO010000046.1, read as the reverse complement.
GCAAGATGTCGAAGTCCTATGGCAACACGATCGGACTGCGCGAGGAGCCGGATGCCGTCGCAAAGAAACTGCGGACGATGCAGACCGATCCGGCGCGCGTGCGCCGCCACGATCCGGGCGACCCGCTGAAGTGCCCGGTGTGGGACATGCACAAGATCTACTCCGACGAGGCGACGCGCGAATGGGTCTGGAATGGCTGCCGCTCGGGCAGCATCGGCTGCCTCGAGTGCAAGCAGCCGGTGATCGAGAAGGTGGTCGAGTTCGTCACCGGCATGCGCAAGCGCGCGCAGGAATATCAGGACAACCCGGAACTCCTGCGCACGATCCTCGTCGAGGGGGCCGAGAAGGCGCGGGAGGCCGCGCACGACACGATGGACGAGGTGCGTCGGGTCATGCATCTTCGGGGTGGCCTGTGAAACCCGACCTGAAACTCGTCGTCTCGAACCCGGGAGCGGATCCCGCCGCGGCCGCCGCCGCGCCGCAGCAGGCGGAGATGCCGTTCGCCATGGTGCATGGCGAGGCGGTCACCGAGGTCCCGAAGGACCTGTACATTCCGCCGCAGGCGCTCGAGGTCTTCCTCGACGCCTTCGAGGGGCCGCTCGATCTGCTGCTGTACCTGATTCGCCGCCAGAACCTCGACATCCTCGACATCCCGCTCGCCGACATCACCCGGCAGTACATGCAGTACATCGAGCTGATGCAGGAGTTGCAGCTCGAACTCGCGGGCGAGTACATGCTGATGGCCGCCACGCTCGCCGAGATCAAGTCGCGGATGCTGCTGCCGCGCTCGCAGGATGCGCTGGCGGGCGAGGAAGTCGATCCGCGCGCCGACCTCGTGCGCCGGCTGCAGGAGTACGAGCGCTTCAAGCGCGCCGCCGAGGGGCTGGATGCGCTGCCGCGCCTCGAGCGCGACGTGTTCGTGGCGAGCGCCGAGTTCCATGACCGCAAGGTCGTGCGACTCCTGCCGCAGGTGCAGCTGCAGGAGATGCTGCATGCCTTCCGCGAGGTCGTGCAGCGCGCCGAGATGTTCGCGCACCACCATGTCCAGCGCGAGCGCCTGTCGGTGCGCGCCCGCATGAGCGACGTGCTCTCGGCACTCGAGGGCGGCGGCTTCGTCGAATTCGGCCAGCTGTTCCGCCCCGAGGAAGGCCGCATGGGCGTGACCGTCACCTTTGTCGCGATCCTCGAGTTGCTGCGCGAGGGACTCATCGATTTCGTCCAGGCGGAGCCGTATGCGCCGTTGCACGTGCGCGCGGCGCCGCCGGGCCACAGCGGACTGCAACTGGTCGCGGACAACGCGCCCGGCGAGGCAATGACATGAGCGATACCGAACCGCGCGATACCGGACTGCGCAACATCCTCGAGGCGGCCCTGCTGGCAGCGGGCCGTCCGCTGGCGATTGCAGATCTTGCGGGCCTGTTCGACGAGGCCGAGCGTCCGGCGACGGTGGAACTGCGTGCCGCGCTGGAGGCGCTGGCGCAGGACTACGAGGACCGTGCGCTGCAGCTGCTCGAGACCGCGAGCGGCTGGCGCCTGCAGGTGCGCGCGCAGTTCGCGCCGCAGGTGTCGCGCCTGTGGCCGGAGCGTCCGCAGAAGTACTCGCGCGCGCTGCTCGAGACCCTGGCGCTGATCGCCTACCGGCAGCCGATCACGCGTGCCGAGATCGAGGCCGTGCGTGGCGTCGCAGTGAATCCCAACATCGTGCGCACCCTGACCGAGCGCGGCTGGATCCGCGTCGTCGGCCAGCGCGATGTGCCGGGGCATCCGGAACTGCTCGGCACGACCCGCGAGTTCCTCGACTACTTCGGCCTGAAGAGCCTCGACCAGATGCCGACCCTCGCCGAGTTGACGGCGATGACCGATGTCAGCCCGCAGCTCGATCTGCCGGTCGCCGATGCGCAAGGCCTGCCGGAGCCGGCGGCGGACAGCGAGGCGGCGCTCGATGACCTGGCGCTCGAGGATGACGGCGGCGACGGCGAGGGCGACGATGACGAGCTCGATGCGGCCGCGGACAGCAAGCCCGGCCTCGTCGCTGCGCCTCACGATCCGGATCGCTGAGGCCGCGGCCGCGGTCCCGCGTCGCACCTGCATGACCGGCACGCACGCCAGCGGCGATCGCCTGCAGAAGCACCTCGCGAGCCTGGGGCTCGCATCCCGCCGCGAGGCCGAGGCGTGGATCCGTGCCGGGCGCGTCACCGTCAATGGCGTCGTCGCCACGCTGGGCGCGCGGGTCGGTCCGCGCGATGAAGTGCGTCTCGACGGCCGCCCCGTGCGCCGCCGCGCTGCCCCCGCAAAGACGACGGCCTATCTTGCGCACCGCTCGCCGGGCGAGCCTCTGCAGAGCCCCGACGAGTCCGGCCACGAGCCGCTGCTCGCGCGCATGCCGCGGAAGGCCGGACGGCGTTTCATCGCCGTGAGCCCGATGCCGCGTGTCGATGGCGGGCTCGAGGTCTTCACGCCGGACGGTGAGCTCGCCGCGCGACTGCAGCGCGCGGCGCGGCAGATGGAGATCGAATTCCGCGTGCGCATCCACGGTGAGCTGCCCGCCGAGCGCCTGGCGGCGCTGGCCGAAGGCGTGCTCGACAGCGGCGAGCGGCTCACGGTACTCGGCTGCGAGGCGGGCGGTGGCGAAGGCAGCAACCGCTGGTACGCGATCGTCACGCGTGGCGCGAGCGGCAAGGCGGTGCGCCAGCTGTTCGAGCGCCAGGGCGCGACGGTCAGCCGCGTGCTGCGCGTACGTTTCGGCACCCTCGAACTCGACCGCGATCTGCCGCGGGGTCGTTCACGCGCAATGACCGATGCGGAGCTCGCTGCGCTGGTCGGTACGCCGCCGCCCGCCGAGCCTAGCGCTCGCGCGGCGCCTGCGCGTCCACGCTCAGGCCGGTCATCCCCTTCGAAGCGGGTCCCAGCAGGCAGACGTACGCGGCGGTGATCGCCGCCGGCGGCGTCACCGTCGCGGGATCCTCGGCCGGATACGCCGTGCGGCGCATTGCCGTGCGCGTCGCGCCCGGATTGATCGCGTTGACGCGCACCGAGCTCGTGCCGTGCAGTTCGTCGGCGAGCACCTGCGTGAGGCCCTCGACCGCGAATTTCGAGACGGCGTAGGCGCCCCAGTACGCGCGACCGCGCCGCCCGACGCTGCTCGTCGTGAACAGTACGCTCGCATCGGCCGCCGCCCGCAGCTGCGGCAGCAGGACCTGGGTCAGCGCGAATGCCGCGGTGACGTTGACGTGCAGCACGCGCGTCCAGAGCGGCACATCGTAATGCTCGATCGGCGCGAGATCGCCGAGCAGGCCCGCGTTGTGAAGCAGGCCATCGAGGCGGCCATAGCGCGTGCCGATCGCGTCCGCGAGTGCGTCGTAGTCGCGGGCCGTGGCCTTCTCGAGATCGAGCGGTGCGATGATGGGTTCGGCATGACCCGCGGCGACGATCTCGTCGTAGACTTTTTCGAGCTTGCCGACCGTGCGCCCGGTCAGCACCACTTCGGCGCCGTGCGCGGCGCAGGCGAGCGCGACCGCGCGGCCGATGCCATCGCCCGCGCCGGTGATCGCGATCACGCGACCGACAAGCTCATCGGGGGCGGCGCGATGCAGCCGCGGTTCGAAAGTTGTATTCATCCGGCAGACCTCTGGGCAGGGGGTGCGGCCGCGCGTGCGGCGCGCCAGGCGATCCAGTTCTCGGCGAGCAGCGCGCCACGCGAGACCGCGACGGGCCGCAGGGCGATTGTGGACCACACGATGAGCGCACGCAGCGCTGCACGCATGGGGAGCGGGAGTGCCGCGAGCGTGGTGCGCAGCGCCGTGCGCGTGGCCTCGTCTCGCAGCTGCTCGTGCGTGCAGAGCGCGACGCCGAGCGCGCGCAGCTCCGCGGCCGCGGTGCCGGTGTCCACGCGGGCCACTGCGGCAGACAGTGCGACGAGCGGCAGGAAGAGCGCCTCGGTCCAGCGAGCGGCATCCTGCGCCGCAGCCCCGGCCGTGGTCTCTCGCCCGAGGCTCGCGCAGGCGAGTCTCGCGGCCGCGAACTCCGGCAGCATCCGCATGTCCGGAGGCGGCAGGCCGGCGGCCAGGAACGCATCCCGGGCGGCGAGGGCGGCCGGGTGCACGGGCTGCGCGGCGTGCAGGCGCGCGCACTCGTCCTGCCACCACGCGAGGCGCGCGTGCGCCACCGCATGATCCAGCTCGCCGCGCGCGCCCGTCATGATTTCGTGTTCGATCGCGAGCAGCGCGGCGACGCCGTCGCGCGCCGCCGATTCGCTGTATAGCCAGGCGAAATAGCGCGCGCCGGCACTGCGGGGCGGCGGTGGAGCCGCGGGAACGCTCACGGCTCGTTGTTGTCGCCGGGGGCAGACGCCGGTTCGCGCACCAGCCGCTCGACCGGCTCGAGGTTCGCCAGTGCGGCATCGCCGGTCACGCCGAGCTCGGTGAAGCGTCGCGCCTGCGGCATCACCTGGCGCTCGAGCGAGCCTACCGCGCTGTTGTACGACTCCACCGCGTTGCCGAGGCGCTGGCCGACCTTGGCGAGGTGGCCGGAGAAGTTGCCGAGGCGTCGATAGAGCTCCTGGCCGAGGTCGCGGATCTCGGCGGCATTCTGCGCGACCTGCGCCTGGCGCCAGCCGTAGGCGACTGCCTTCAGCAGCGCCATCAGCGTCGAGGGGGTCGCGATCACCACGCTCTGCTTCAGCGCGTTGTCGATCAGGTCGGGGCGCTCCGTGAGCGCCGACGACAGGAACTGGTCGCCGGGCAGGAACAGCACCGCGAACTCGGGGCTGCGCGCGAACTGCGACCAGTAGGCCTTGCCCGCGAGTTCGCGCACGCGCGCTTCGACCTGCTGTGCATGGCGCCCGAGCGCGAGCCTCCTCGCTTCGTCGTTGTCGGCCTCGACCGCCTCGAGATACGCATCGAGTGGCGTCTTGGCGTCGACCACGAGGTCACGCTCCTCGGGCATGTGCACGACGAGGTCGGGTCGCAGCGCGCCGGACCCGGTCGCGACCTGCGCCTGTTCGGTGAAGTCGGCGTGCTCGGTGAGTCCCGCGAGTTCGACGACCCGACGCAGCGTGAGCTCGCCCCAGCGGCCGCGCACTTCGGGCCGGCGCAGCGCGGTGACCAGGTTGCGCGTCTCGCGCGCGAGCTGGGCCTGGCCGCTCGTCAGCGACTCGATCTGCGTGCGCAGCGTCGTGAATGCCTCGCGGCGCTCGCGCTCGAGTGCCTGCACTTCGGCCTCGGTGCGGGCGAGCGCCGCGCGGATCGGCTCGATCAGCTGGTTGAATGCGCTCTCGCGCTCCTTCAGCGCGCCCTGCACGGTGGCGTGCTCGCGCCCCAGCGATTCGCGCGCCAGCGCCAGGAAGACTTCGCTGTTCGCGCGCAGCGATTCCGAGGCGAGCTCGTCGAACGCGGCGCGCAGCCGCGCCTCGCTCTGCGTCAGCAGCGCGACCTGCGCCTGCGCGCGCTCCTCGTCGGCCTGCAGTCGCGCCCTGGCGGCTTCGAGCGCAGCGCCGAGTCCGGCAGCGTGTCGCGCCGCGCGCAACTGGGCCACGAGCCAGCCGATCAGCGCCCCGAGGAGGAAGCCGCCGATGCCGATCGCCGCGATGACCGCCGTACTCATGCGCTTCCCAGCCAGCCGATCAGGTCGGTTAGCGCATCGATCCACGCCTCCGCCGGCCACAGGTGATGGGCGTCCGCGGCCGCCACATAGCCGAACGAGGCGACCACCGGCCGCATGCCGGCCGCGCGTGCGGCCTGTATGTCGCGCAGCGCATCGCCGACGTACACGCAGGCGAGCGGGTCGATGCCGATCGCTTCGGCCGCATGCAGCAATGGGCGCGGGTGCGGCTTGCGTTCCGGCAGGGTGTCGCCGCTCACGAGCACGGCCATGCGCGGCTCGAGGCCGAGTTCGGCAAGGAGCGGTGCGGCGAGCCAGCCGGGCTTGTTGGTCACTACGCCCCAAGGCAGCGCCGCGGCCTCGAGATGCGCGAGCAGGATATCGCCCCCCGGAAAGAGGGTGGTCTCATCGGCGAGGCGATCGTTGTAGAGGGCGAGGAAGCGCTCGCGCAGCCGCTCGATCTCGTCCGCGTCCGCATCGGGGAAGCCGACGCGGAGCAAGCCGCTCGAACCGTGCGATACGTACGGACGTGCGATTGCGAACGGTACCGGCGCGAGGTCTTGTTCGCGGCGCAGCGTGTTGAGCGCGCCCACCATGTCGGGCGCGGTGTCGAGCAGCGTGCCGTCGAGATCGAACAATACGGCGCCGACCGGCGCGCGCGAGGTTTCGCGCATCACGATGTGCCGCCCTCGCGCCGCAAGTGCGCCAGGTAGTTCACTGCCGTGTCGGTGGTCAGGGAACTTCGCCCGCTGAAGGGATCGTAGGCGATGCCGGCAAGGTCGATGAGGGTGCAGCCCGCCGGCCGCGCCATGGCCGCGAGTTCCGACGGGCGGATGAAGCGCGCGTACTCGTGCGTGCCGCGCGGCAGAAGCCGAAGTACGTATTCGGCTGCGACGATGCCGAGCGCGAAGGACTTCGCGTTGCGGTTGATCGTCGAGATGAACAGCTCGCCGCCGGGACGCAGGAGCCGCGCGAAGCAGCCGATGAGCGCAGCAGGGTCCGGTACGTGCTCGAGCATTTCCATGCAGGTGACGATGTCGTAGGGTGGCTCGCCCGCGGCAAGCAGTGCCTCGGCGCCCATGACGCGATAGTCGATCGTCACGCCCCGCTCGAGCGCGTGCAGGCGCGCCACTTCGATCATCGACGGCGCGAGGTCGATCGCCGTCACGCTGGCGCCGGCGTCGGCGAGCGCCTCGGCGAGCAGGCCGCCGCCGCAGCCGACGTCGAGCACGCGTGCGCCGGGGAGCCGCACGCGTCCCGCGATGAACTGTGCGCGCACCGGGTTCAGGCTGTGCAACGGACGGAACTCGCCGCGCGGGTCCCAGAAGCGATGCGCGAGGGCGTCGAACTTGGCGAGTTCGGCGGCGTCGGCGCCGTAATGCATGCCGGCCTGGCTCATGCGGCGACTCCGGTGGCGATGCGCGCGGGCCACTCGCGCGCGATGGCCGCGAGCTCCGCGGCATCGAAGGCGAGCAGGCGATGCTCGCGTACCATGGCCCGGCCCGCGACCCACACGTCCGCGACCGAGTCGCGCGTCGCGGCAAAGACGATGGCATCGGCCGCGTCGCCGACCGGGTGGCAGGCCGTGGCCGACAGGTCGATGCAGATCAGGTCGGCCGCCTTGCCGGGAGTGATCGAGCCGATCTCGTCCGCGAGGCCCAGCGCCCGGGCACCGCCGAGCGTCGCCATGGCGAGCGCGTCGTGCGCACCAAGCGCCTGCGGACTGTGCGCACTGCCGTTCGCGAGCAGGCAGGCCGCGCGGGCCTCGGCGAGCAGGTCGAGCGCGCCGACGCTGGCGGCCCCGTCGGTGCCGAGCGCGACGTTCACGCCCGCCTCGCGCAACCGGTTGACCGGGCAGGTACCGCTGCCGAGGCGCTGATTCGATTGCGGGCAATGCACCACGGAGATGCCCGAGCGCGCCGCAAGATCGATGTCCTCGTCGGTGAGCCAGGACATGTGCACCGCGGCGAAGCCCGGGCGCAGCAGGCCCTCGTCTGCGAGCCAGGACAGCGGGCGCTCGCCGTGGGCATTGACGCTGTCATGCACTTCGGACTGGGACTCGTGCAGGTGCATCGCGAGCGGTGCATCGAGTTGATCGACCAGGCGTCGCAGGCGCGCGAAGGTGGCGCGGCTGACCGCGTACGGCGAATGCGGCGCGAAGCAGGGCAGGATGAGCGGATCGTCGCGGTACTCGTCCCAGAGCCTTGCGGCCTTGTCGAGGTGCTCGTCGGCATCGGCGGCCCAGGGTGTGCGGGCGTCCGCGATCGGCAGGCCGAGCGACACGCGCAGGTGGTGCTGGCGCGCGAGCCGCGCGACCTCCTCGGGAAAGAAATACATGTCGGCGAAGCAGGTGATGCCGGCACGCAGCATTTCGGCCATCGCGAGCCGGGTGCCGCTCGCGACGAACTGCGCGTTGACGCAGCGGCGCTCGAGCGGCCATATCGTCTCGTTGAGCCACTGCATCAGCGGGCCGCGGATCGGCAGGCCCCGCAGCAGGCTCATTGCAGCGTGCGTGTGCGCATTGACGAGGCCGGGGAGCAGCGCGTGCTGCGGTCTGCGCAGGTGTTCGCGCGGTGCGAAGTTCCCGGCGAGGCTGGCGGCAGGGCCGATGGCGATGATGCGGCCATGGTCGATCGCGACGGCGGCATGTTCGCGCACGGGCGTGCCGTCCATGGCGAGGACCCAGCGGGCTTCGACGATCAGGTCGATGGTCTGCATCGTCGCAAAAGTATATCGGGGCCGCTGCCGGGACGCCCTGCGGAAATGGGGGGTTGGAGGGGGCTGGTGTGGTAAAATGCCCCTTTTAAGCTTGGATAAAACCGACAGCCACGCATGGTCGAGATCGCCCGCGAAATCCTGCCCGTAAACCTCGAAGACGAGATGCGCCGCTCCTACCTCGATTACGCCATGAGCGTGATCGTCGGGCGCGCGCTGCCCGACGTGCGTGACGGCCTGAAACCCGTGCACCGGCGCGTGCTGTACGCGATGCGCGAGCTCGGCAACGACTGGAACAAGGCCTACAAGAAGTCCGCGCGCGTCGTCGGCGACGTGATCGGCAAATACCACCCTCACGGCGACGCCTCCGTCTACGACGCGATCGTGCGCATGGCGCAGCCGTTCTCGATGCGCTACATGCTGGTGGACGGCCAGGGCAACTTCGGCTCGGTCGACGGCGACATGCCGGCGGCGATGCGCTATACGGAAGTGCGCATGTCGCGCCTCGCGGGCGAGTTGCTCGCCGACATCGACAAGGAAACCGTCGATTTCGTGCCGAACTACGACGAGTCGGAGCACGAACCCTCGGTGCTGCCGACGCGCGTGCCAAACCTGCTGCTGAACGGTTCGTCCGGCATCGCGGTCGGCATGGCGACCAACATCCCGCCGCACAACCTCACCGAGATCGTGAACGCCTGCCTCGCCGTGCTCGAGGATCCGGCCATTTCGCTCGCGGCCCTGATGCAGATCGTGCCGGGCCCGGACTTCCCGACCGCCGGCATCATCAACGGTGCGCAGGAGATCGTGGCGGCGTACAAGGGCGGCCGTGGGCGCCTTTCGCTGCGCGCGCGTGCACGCTTCGAAGACCTAGAGAAGGGTGGGCGCCAGGCGATCGTCGTGACCGAGCTGCCGTACCAGGTCAACAAGGCGCGCCTGCTCGAGCGCATCGCCGATCTGGTGCGCAACAAGAACATCGACGGCATTTCGGAACTGCGCGACGAGTCCGACAAGGACGGCATGCGCATCGTCATCGAGCTGAAGCGCGGTGAAGTCGCCGAGGTCGTGCTCAACAATCTCTACGCGCAGACACCGATGGAAACGGTGTTCGGCATCAACATGGTGGCACTGGTCGACGGCCAGCCGCGCCTGCTGTCACTCAAGGAGATGCTCGAGGCCTTCCTGCGGCATCGGCGCGAGATCGTCACGCGGCGCACGATCCACGACCTGCGCAAGGCGCGCGAGCGTGCCCACATCCTCGAGGGGCTCACGGTGTCGCTCGCCAACATCGACGAGGTGATCGCGACGATCAAGGCCGCGAGTTCGCCGGCCGATGCGCGCGTCGCGCTGACCGCGCGCAGCTGGCCGCCGGGCGGCGTGCCGGCATTGCTGGCGCGCGCCGGCGAGGTCAGCACGCGGCCCGAGGGCGCTGGTGCCGACACTGGCCTCATCGACGGCGCCTATCGGCTCTCGGAAGCGCAGGCCCAGGCCATCCTCGACATGCGGCTCAACCGCCTGACCGCGCTCGAGCAGGACAAGATCGTCGCCGAATACCAGGGGCTGCTCGACCTGCTGCGCGACCTGAGCGACATCCTGGCGCGGCCCGAGCGGCTGGCCGAGGTCATCCGCAACGAGCTGATCGAGGTGCGCGAGCAGTACGGCGATGAGCGGCGCACCGAGATCAACCGCGACCATCTCGACCTCACGACCGAAGACCTGATCGAGCCGCAGGACGTCGTCGTCACGCTGTCGCACGCGGGTTATGCGAAGTCGCAGCCGGTGACCGAGTACCAGGTCCAACGGCGCGGCGGCCGCGGCAAGTCGGCCACCGCGGTGAAGGACGAGGATTTCATCGAGACGCTGTTCGTCGCGCACACGCACGACACGCTGCTGTGCTTCTCGAACCGCGGGCAGGTCTATTGGCTCAAGGTGTACGAGCTGCCGCAGGCCGGGCGCAACGCGCGCGGCAAGCCCATGGTCAATCTGCTGCCGCTGCGCGAAGGCGAGAAGATCAACGCCGTGCTGCCGGTCAAGCAGTTCGACGACACGCACTACGTGTTCATGGCGACCAGCCAGGGCACCGTGAAGAAGACGCCGCTGTCGGCATTCTCGCGGCCGCGCTCGAGCGGCATCATCGCGGTCGATCTGCGCGACAACGATCGCCTGGTGGGCGTCGATCTGACCGACGGCACGCGCGAAATCATGCTGTTCACGAGCGGCGGCAAGGCGATCCGTTTCGACGAGAACGAAGTGCGCGCCATGGGCCGCGACGCGGCGGGCGTACGCGGCGTCAAGCTCGAGACCGGTCAGGAGCTCATCGCGCTGATCGTGGTGCGCGAGGGCCACGTGCTCACCGCGTCGGAGAACGGTTACGGCAAGCGCACGCCGCTCGATGACTTCCCGGTGCATGGGCGCGGCGGCCAGGGCGTGATCGCACTGCAGACCACCGAGCGCAACGGCGCCACGGTCGCCGCGCTGCAGGTCGGGCCCGCGCAGGAGCTGATGCTGATCAGCTCGAACGGCACGCTCGTTCGCACACCGGTCGCCGATGTCTCCGTGTTGGGCCGTAACACGCAGGGCGTGCGCCTGATCCGC
>DAOQXO010000045.1:0-19274 GCA_035342635.1 Steroidobacteraceae bacterium | reverse complement strand
GACCCTCGAGTTCCGCCTGGTCGATACCCAGGGCAGCATCGCGGAAGCCGTGCAGCGTGGTCGCGCACCCCTCGGCTCGAAACTCTATCGCGACAAGAACGGCCAGCCCGTGCTGCTCAAGCGCGAACTCATCGTCACCGGCGACCAGCTCACCGACGCGATCACCGCGGCGACACAGGACGGTCCGGGCGTGTCGGTGAAACTCGATGCGCGCGGCGGCGCGCAGATGCTGAAGACGACGCAGGCAAACCTGAACAAGCCGATGGCGGTGGTGTTCATCGAGAAGTCGCGCGAGACCGTCGAGGTCGGTGGCAAGACGATCGAGCGCGACGTGACCGACCAGCGCGTGATCAGCGTCGCGACGATCCGCGGCGTGTTCAGCAACCAGTTCCAGATCACCGGACTCACGCAGAGCGAGGCGCGCGAGCTCGCGCTGCTGCTGCGCGCCGGCTCGCTCGCCGCGCCGATCTTCCTCGCCGAGGAGCGCGCGATCGGCCCGAGTCTCGGTGCGCAGAACATCGAGCAGGGCGTCAAGGCGCTGGTCGTCGGCATGCTCGGCGTGTTCATCTTCATGGTGATCTACTACCAGGTCTTCGGCCTGGTGGCCGACCTGGTGCTGCTCGCCAACGTGGTGCTGCTGTCCGCGCTGCTGTCGATGATGGGCGCGGCGCTGTCGCTGCCGGGCATTGCCGGCATCATCCTGACGGTCGGCATGGCGGTCGACGCCAACGTGCTGATCTACGAGCGCATCCGCGAGGAGCAGCGCAACGGTGTCTCGCCGCAGGCTGCGATCCGCGCCGGCTTCGAGAAGGCGTTCTCGGCGATCGCCGACTCGAACGTCACCACGCTGTTCGCCGGCCTCGTGCTGTGGGTGTTCGGCACCGGCGCGATCCGCGGCTTCGCGGTCGTGCTGTCGCTCGGCATCGCGACCTCGATGTTCACTTCCCTTATGGGCAGCCGTGCGCTGCTTACCCTGATGTACGGCGGCCGCACGAAAACCGGCAAGCTCGCGATCGGCTGACGGCAAGAGGCTAGGACCGACACATGGAGTTTTTCCACAAGCAGACCAAGATTCCGTTCATGGGCATCCGCAAGGTGTCCTACGGATTGTCCATCGTCCTGATGGTGGTCAGCCTCGGCGCAATACTCGCGAAGGGCCTGAACCTCGCGATCGACTTCACCGGCGGCGTGGCGGTCGAGGCGGCGCTGCCGTCCGCGGCCGACGTCGATGCGATCCGCGGCAAGCTCGAGGAGGCAGGCTTTCACGAGCCGCAGGTCGGCATCTTCGGCTCCTCGCGCGAAGTGTCGATACGCCTGCCGCCCGACGATTCGCAGTCGGTCACCGAGATCCGCACGCGCGTCGAGCAGGCCCTGCTCGCCGTCGAGCCCGGTGCGGAGGTGCGCAACCTCGCCGTGGTCGGGCCGCAGGTCGGTGACGAACTGCGCACCAGCGCGATCTGGGCGCTCACGTTCACGCTGCTTCTGATCTTCATTTATATCGCCTTCCGCTTCCACACCTGGCGGCTCTCGGTAGGCGCGATCGTCGCGGTGATGCACGACCCGATCCTGGTGCTCGGCATCTTCGCATTGACGCAGACGCCGTTCGACCTCGCGGTGGTGGCGGCGATTCTCGCCGTGATCGGCTACTCGCTGAACGATACCGTCGTGATCTTCGACCGCATCCGCGAGAACTTCGAGCGCAACCGGCGCCTGCCGCCGATGACCGTGCTCGACCAGGCGATCAACCAGACGCTCTCGCGCACGATCATGACCAAGGTGGTGACCCTGATCGTCGTGTTCGCGCTGCTGTTCCTCGGTGGCCCGGTGCTGCGTGGCTTCTCCGAGGCGCTGACGATCGGCATCCTGGCGGGCACCTATTCGTCGATCTACATTTCCTCTGCGATCGCGCTCGATCTCGGGCTGACGGCCGAGCACGTGTTCCCGACCGTCAAGAAGACCGCGGCCGACGACATGCCCTGAGTACCGCCGCGGGCGCCGCACCCGAGGATGACGCCGGCGACGCATGTGCATATGATGCGTCCGCCGACAGACAATAACGGGGGTTGGCTAATGAAATGGCGCACGAAATCCGTCGACCAGGTCCAGGCTGAATACGATCGCGGCGAGCTGAAGCGCACGCTCGGCCCGTGGCACCTCGTGCTGCTCGGCATCGGCTGTATCATCGGCGCCGGCATCTTCGTGCGCACGGGCAACGCTGCGGCGCTGCACGCGGGCCCCGCGGTGATGGTCTCCTTCGTGTTCGCCGGAGTCGTCTGCGCCTTCGCGGGCCTCTGCTACGCCGAGCTCGCTTCGATGCTGCCGGTCTCGGGCTCCGCCTATACCTACACCTACACGACGATCGGTGAGTTCGGCGCCTGGATCATGGGTGCGCTGCTGCTGCTCGAATACGGTCTGGCGGCCTCGGTCGTCGCGGTCGGCTGGTCCGGCTATGCGATGAGCCTGCTGAACGACATCGGCCTCGGCATTCCGGCCGAATTCACCCAGGCCATGGGCAAGCTCGTGGTCGCGCACACGACCACCTTCAGCATCGCCGATCCGCTCGTGAGCCTGAATGGCGTCACGGCGCGCCTCACCGACGGCTCGGTCGTACAGTTCCTCTCATCGGGCAGCGCGCAGCTGCCGGGCGTGCACCAGTCGGCGCTCGCGATCTACGACGTCCTCGGCAGCAGCGCGGGCGGCGGCTTCACGCTGACCAATGCCGCCGACATCCACCTCTCGCAGGATATCCAGACGGCGCTCGCGGGCGCCGTCAAGGTGATCGACCCGGCGAACGGCCACCTGCGCGAGCTGGCCGCCGGGACACAGCTGCTCGCGCCCGCCGGGGCGATCGTGCAGTTGCCGGCCGGGTCGGTGGTGCCGATCGCGGCGAGTGCCGTCGTGACCTCGCTGTTCAACCTGCCGGCGGTCGCGATCGTGCTCGCGGTCATGCTGCTGCTCGTGATCGGCGTCTCCGAGTCGGCCACCGTCAACAACATCATCGTCGCGATCAAGGTGGCGGTGATCCTCGCCTTCATCGCGGTCGGCGCGTTCTATGTCGACAGCGCGAACTGGCGCCCGTTCATTCCCGAACCGACCGGCGAGCCCTTCGAGTTCGGCTGGAGCGGCGTGATGCGCGCGGCCACGATCGTGTTCTTCGCCTATATCGGTTTCGAGGCGGTGTCGACCGCCGGCCAGGAGGCGAAGAATCCGCGCCGCGACATGCCGTTCGGCATTCTCGGGTCGCTGGTCATCTGCACCCTGCTGTACATGGCGACTTCGGCCGTGCTCACCGGCGTCATTTCCTACACGAAGCTCAATGTCGCAGCTCCGGTCGCGGTCGCGGCCGATACCTTCGGGCCGCAGTGGGGCTGGCTCGTCAAGGCGATCAAGATCGGCGCGATCGCGGGCCTGTCCTCGGTGATCCTCGTGCTGATGTTCGGCCAGACGCGCGTCTTCTATACGATGTCGCGCGACGGACTGCTGCCGCGTGCGCTCGCGAAAGTGCACCCGCGCTTCCTGACGCCGTGGATCAACACGCTGATCGTCGGCGTGGTGGTGGCACTCGCCGCGGCGGTGTTCGACATCAACACGCTCGGCGACCTGACTTCGATCGGCACGCTCGCCGCGTTCGCGATCGTGTGCGTCGCGGTCATGTGGCTGCGTCGCGCGCGACCCGACCTGCCGCGCCAGTTCAAGGTGCCGTTCTATCCGTTGACGCCGATCCTCGGCATCCTCTCGTGCCTGTTCCTGATCACGCAGGTCGAGCCGCGCGTGCTGCACTTCTTTACCTGGTTCCTCGCGGGCTCGGTGGTCGTGTACTTCCTGTACGGCTACTGGGCGAGCCCGATGCGCGAGCGCGCGAGCGGGAAGGCGTAGAGCGGGACCCGCGCGGGCCCCGGCCCCGAGCGGGGCTCAGGCCTTGCGCAGCGCGTCGGGTACGTGGGGTGTGAGCAGCTCGAGCAGCGCGTCGTAGACGCGCGGCGCGCCCGCGACCACGTGGGGAGACAGGTCGTAAGGCGCACCCGACATCGTGCCGATGCGGCCTCCCGCCTCCTGGATCAGCAGGGCGCCGGCTGCGGTGTCCCACGCGTTCAGGCCGAACTCCCAGAACCCGTCGACACGCCCCGCGGCGACATAGGCAAGGTCGAGCGCCGCAGCGCCTGGCCGGCGCACGCCGGCCGCCGATGCCATGACGACTTTCAGCTGCGCCAGATAGGCGTCGGCATATTCCAGGTTGGCGCGAAACGGAAAGCCGGTGGCGATCAGCGCGCCTTCCATGCCGGGGCGATTGCTGACCCGGATGCGGCGGTTCTCGAGGCGCGCGCCATCGCCGCGGCTCGCGGAGAAGATCTCCTGACGCATCGGGTCGTAGATCACGGCATGCTCGAGCCGGCCGCGATGCTGGCAGGCGATCGAGACGGCAAAGGTCGGAAAGCCGTGGATGTAGTTGGTCGTGCCGTCGAGCGGATCGATGATCCACACGGTCTCGGACTCGCCGGTGCGGCCGCTCTCCTCGGCGAGGAAAGCATGTTGCGGGTAGGCCCTGGAGATGATGCCGATGATCTCCTGCTCGGCGGCCTGGTCGACTTCGGTGGCGAAGTCGTTGCGGCTCTTGGCGGTCGCCTGGATGCTTTCGAGCCGATTCATGCTGCGAACGATGATTTCGCCGGCGCGGCGCGCAGCGCGGACGGCGATGTTGACGGGTGGCTGCATGTTGCTCGAGGCTCGACGGGGAAGGCATTTACAATACCACGATGCGTGCGGCGGACATCAGGTTCGTGCTGGTCGGCACCCAGCACCCCGGCAACATCGGCGCGGTGGCGCGCGCGATGAAGAACATGGCACTCGAGCGGCTCGTGCTGGTGCGGCCGCGCGAGTTCCCGCATCCGGAGGCCTTGTCGCGCGCGTCCGGTGCCGATGACGTGCTCGCCGGCGCCCGGGTCTTCGGCAGTCTCGCCGAGGCGATCGGCGATTGCGGTTATGTCGTCGCCACCACCGCCCGCGAGCGCGAACACAACCACCGCGTGATCGACGTGCGCGACGCCGCCGCGCGCGTCGTCGCCGAGGCGGCGCGCGGTCCGGTCGCGGTGCTGTTCGGCGCCGAGCGCGCGGGCCTGTCCAACGAGGAAATCGATGCGGCGCACGCGCTGCTGCGCATTCCGGCGAATCCCGCCTACACCTCGCTCAACATCGCGATGGCCGCGCAGCTGATCGCCTACGAGATCTACCGCGCGCGCGGAGCGCGCGTCGAGGCTTCGCGTGGCACCGTGCCGCTCGCCACGCCGGCGGAGATGGCGCGCCTCTACGAGCACCTCGAACAGGTGCTCGCCGAAATCAACTTCCGCGATCGCACCCAGAGCGGCACCAACCTGATGCAGCGCCTGCGGCGCCTGTTCCAGCGCGCCGAGCCGGACCAGAACGAAGTAAACATCCTGCGCGGCATACTCGCCGCGGTGCAGGGCAAGCGGCGTGTCGCGGGCAGCAAGTGCCCGCCGCGCGCCTCGTGACGGCGCATGGGCCGCTCTCCCGTCTACCTCGATAACGCCGCGACCACCGCCGTCGACCCGCGCGTCGCGGCGGCCATGAACGAGTGCCTCACCGCCGAGGGCGTGTTCGGCAACCCGTCAGCGGCCCACGCCTACGGACGCGAGGCGGCGCGGCGTGTCGCGAGCGCACGGCGCGAGGTCGCGGCCATCGTCGGCGCGGATCCGGCCTCGATCGTGTTCACTTCCGGGGCCACCGAGGCGGCCAATCTCGCCCTGCTGGGCAGCGCGCGCGCGAATGCGGACCGGCGCCGGCACCTGGTCACCGCGCGCACCGAACATCGCGCGACGCTCGATCCGATCCGCCAGCTCGAGAAGGAAGGCTTTGCGGTCACCTGGCTGACGCCGGACCGGGCGGGGCGCATCGATCCGGGTGCCGTGCGCGCGGCACTGCGGCCCGACACGCTCTACGCCTCGATCATGCACGTGAACAACGAGACCGGCATGGTGCAGGACATCGCCGCAATCGGGCAGGTCTGTCGCGAGGCGGGCGTGCTCTATCACTGCGATCTCGCGCAGGGCATCGGCAAGCTGCCCACCACGGAGGTCGCCCGGCACGTCGACTTCGGCTCGTTCACGGCGCACAAGATTCACGGGCCGAAGGGGGTCGGCGCGCTGTACGTCGCGCCGGGCGCCCGCCCGTGGCTGCGCCCGATCATGTATGGCGGCGGACAGGAGCAGGGCCTGCGTTCGGGCACGATCCCGACGCACCAGGTCGTGGGCTTCGGTCGCGCCTGCGCGATCGCGCTCGCCGAGGGCGCAAGCGACAGTGCGCGCATGCGCGAGCTGCGCGGCGCGCTGTGGCGCGCGCTCGCCACGCTGCCGGACGTGCTGCCGAACAGCGCGCTCGACGAGGGCTCGCCCGCGATCCTCAATGTCTCCTTCGCGGGCGTCGAGGGTGAGAGTCTCGTCGCAGGCCTCACCGACGTCGCGGTCTCGACGGGCTCGGCCTGCAATTCGGCGAGCGGCGAGCCTTCCTACGTCCTGCGGGCGCTCGGGCGCGACACCGAGCTCGCGCAGGCTTCGCTGCGTTTCAGCCTGGGCCGCTGGACGACCCTGGACGACATCGAGCGTGCCGCGCAGGCCGTGCGGCGCGAGGTGACTCGCCTGCGAGCCGTGGCCCCGTGAACGCCCCCGATCCGCTCTCGCCACTCACGCGCGCGTCGTTCGCGTCGCTCGAGCGGGCAGGGCGTTTTGCCGATTCCGCCGGGGTGGTCAGCGGGGAGGCCGGCAGTCCCGCGACCGGTACCCACGTGCGCTTCCACCTGCGCCTCGCCGGGTCGCGGGTCGCCGAGGCGCGATTCCAGGCCTACGGCTGCCCGCATACGCTTGCAGTGGCGAACTGGCTGGCCGGCGAAATGGCCGGCCGTACCCGGGAGGCCCCCTGGCCCGGCGCTCCCCCGGACTGGGCCGCCCGTTTCGAGGTGCCGGTGGCGAAGCTGGGCCGGCTGCTCGTCATCGAGGATGCCCTGCGGGCCTGCCTCGCCGCCTGGCCGGAGACGGTAGAATGATGCCCATGAGCATCCAACTCACACCGGCGGCGGCGGAGCGTGTTTCGAGCTTTCTCGCGGCCCGCGGCAAGGGTCTTGGCCTGCGCCTCGCAGTGCGCAAGACGGGCTGTTCGGGGTTCGCCTACGTGGTCAACTACGCCGACGAGCAGCTGGCGGGCGACCGGGTTTTCGAGCACCGGGGGGTCAAGGTCTTCGTCGATCCGGAGAGCCTGCCGCTGGTCGAGGGCACGACCGTGGATTTCGTCAAGCAGGGACTCAACGAGGCGTTCCGGTTCTCGAACCCCAATATCAAGGGCGAATGCGGCTGCGGCGAGAGCTTTAGCGTGTAAACTTGTTGGTTTGCAGGCTTAAAGTGAGGATTTCGCATGGCGCTCGAGCGCACTCTGTCCATCGTCAAGCCCGACGGCGTATCCCGTAACCTGATCGGCGAAGTCGTTCGCCGTCTCGAGAAGGCCGGCCTCAGGGTCGTCGCCAGCCGCATGCTGCGCCTGTCGCGCGAGCAGGCCGAGGGCTTCTACGCAGTGCACCGCGAGCGTCCGTTCTTCAACGACCTCGTGCGCTACATGACTTCGGGTCCCGTGGTCGTGCAGGTGCTCGAGGGCGAGAATGCCGTTGCCCTGAACCGCGAAGTGATGGGCGCCACCGATCCGAAGAAGGCCGCGGCCGGCACGATCCGCGCCGACCTTGCCGAGAGCATCGAGGCAAACACCGTGCACGGTTCGGATTCCCCGGAGAACGCGGCCATCGAGATCGCCTATTTCTTCAAGGGCTCGGACATCTGTCCGAGGGGCTGAAGGCCGAAGTGACATGTCCGCCGGGTCGGTAGCCGATGAGCGCGTGAACCTGCTTGGGCTGGCACGGCCCGAGCTGGAGGCGTTCGTCGGTACGCTCGGCAGCAAGCCGTTCCGTGCCCGCCAGCTGATGCAGTGGATGTATGGTCGCGGCGAGTCGCGTTTCGAGGCCATGACGGATCTCGCCAGGGACTTCCGCGCGCTGCTCGCCACGCGCGCCGAGATCCGCCCGCCCGAGATCGTCACCGCGCAGTGCTCGGCCGACGGCACGCGCAAATGGCTGCTGCGCGCCGATGCGACCCAGGCGATCGAGATGGTGTACATCCCGGAGGAAAACCGCGGGACCCTGTGCATCTCATCGCAGGTCGGTTGCGCGCTCGACTGCGCGTTCTGCTCGACCGCGCAGCAGGGTTTCAATCGCAATCTCACCACGGCCGAGATCGTCGGCCAGGTGTGGCTCGCCGAGCGTGAACTCGAGCGCGAGCGCGTACCGGTGCCGGGGGAGTCGCCCGGGCAGCGCGCGATCACCAATGTCGTGCTGATGGGCATGGGCGAGCCGCTCGCGAATTTCCGGAACGTCGTGCCGGCGCTCGGGATATTCACCGACGATTTCGGATTCGACATCTCGCGCCGGCGCGTGACTCTGTCGACCTCGGGGCTCGTGCCGCAGATCTACAAGCTCGCCGAGGAAGCCAATGTCGCGCTCGCCGTCTCGCTGCACGCGCCGACCGACGAGCTGCGCAGCACGCTCGTGCCGATCAATCGCCGGCACCCGATCGCGGAGCTGCTCGAGGCGTGCTGGCACTATATCGACGAGCAGAACGGCCGCAGCGTGACCTTCGAGTATGTGATGCTCGATGGCGTGAACGACCAGCCCGAGCACGCGCGCGCGCTCGTGCGCCTGCTGAAGGGGCGGCCGGCAAAGCTCAACCTGATTCCGTTCAACCCGTTCCCGGGCACTCAGTACCGCCGCTCGCCGGCGGCGACGATCCTGCGCTTTCGCGACGAGCTGCTCTCGCGCGGAGTGCTCGCGACGATCCGTCGCACGCGCGGCGACGACATCGATGCGGCCTGCGGACAACTCGCCGGCCGCGTCAAGGACCGCACGACCGTGCGCCTCGGCAACAAACTGATCGGTGTGGCGATACAGACATGAAGGCACTGCATACCATCGCGGCCGTGGCGACCTCGCTTGCGGCACTGCTGCTCGCGGGCTGCACCACGACCCAGAGCGGGCCGGCCACCTCGGATTCGAGCGCCGCGGAATACAACGTGCAGCTCGGCTACGCCTACCTGCGTCAGGGCAATCTGTCGGTCGCCAAGGAGAAACTCGAGCGCGCCGCGGAGCAGGACCCGCGCAGTTCCGCGGTGCACAGTGCGCTCGGCCTGCTCTACGAACGACTGGGCGATACCCGGGCCGCGGACAGGCATTACTCGACGGCCCTGCGACTTGCGCCCAGGGATCCCGAGATCGAGAACAATTACGCGATCTACCTGTGTCGCAACGAGCGCGTCGCCGAGGGCGTGAAGCGGTTCGAGCACGCGGCGCGCAATCCGCTCTACCGCACGCCC
Source organism: Steroidobacteraceae bacterium (assembly GCA_035342635.1). Taxonomy (GTDB): domain Bacteria; phylum Pseudomonadota; class Gammaproteobacteria; order Steroidobacterales; family Steroidobacteraceae; genus CADEFQ01. Next base: position 9,857 of record DAOQXO010000045.1, on the reverse strand, counting down.
GAGGCCGCCTACACGAACGCCGGCGTGTGCCAGCGCGGTGCCGGCCTGAATGCCGAGGCCGAGGCCAATTTCCGGCGGGCGCTGCAGCTGCGGCCCAACTACGCCGAGGCGGCCTACCAGCTCGGTGACCTGCGCCTGCAGAAGGGTGAGACCGACGCGGCGCGGACCGACCTCGATATCTACCTGTCAAGCTTCCGCGCGACTCCCGAACTGCTGCTGCTGCGCGTGCGCATCGCGCGTGCCACTGGCGACCGGGTGGCCGAGGAGAAGTTCTCGCGCATGCTGCGCATGGATTTCCCGGACTCCGAGCAGACACGCGCGCTCGGGACCCTGACGCGCAATCCCGGATGACTGCGAGCGACGGCGATGACCTGGAGCCGGGGATCGGCGCGCAGCTGCGTGCCGCACGCGAGCGCGCGGGGCTGTCGGCGCTGCAGGCCGCCGCCAAGCTGCATCTCGACCCGCGCTACATCGAGGCGCTCGAAGGCGACGATTTCAGCGCGCTCGGTGCGCCGGTCTATGTGCGCGGCCATCTGCGCCGCTACGCCGAACTCGTGAACGCTCCCGCGGCTGCGCTCGTCGAGCGCTACGCGGCGAGCGTGGAAGTGCCGCCGCCTGACCTTCACCCCGTCCAGCAAACCGAATCGCTGCGGCCGTCGCGGCAGCTCGCCGGTCCGGTCATCGCGATCATCGTCGCCGCGGCGGTGATCGCCGGCATCTGGCTCGCGCTGAAAGGTCTGCCGTCCGCCTCCCTGCCGCGCGAAGCGCCCGCGCCGGCCGCCAGCGTCGCCGCACCCGCCGAAGATGCGCCTGCGGCGCAGTCCGGTGAGACAAACGGGTCTGCCACCCCGGCGTCCGACGCCGCCGCGAACGCCGACACGGTGGCGCCCGTCGCAGCCGCGGGTGCCGCGACGCGGGTGCGCATCGCCTACACCGCCGAGTGCTGGACCGAGATCCACGATGCGCGCAACCAGCGTCTCTACTACGGCCTCGGGCAGCCGGACGGCATCGTGTCCGTGCAGGGCACGGCGCCGCTGCGCGTGCTGCTCGGATATGCGGGCTCCGCGACCGTCGAGATCGATGGCCGCGTGGTGCCGATCCCGGCCGAGGCGCGCCGCGGGCGCCGCGCGAATTTCGTGATCACCTCCGGCGGCACAGTGACGGCATTGCCATGACGAAAGCTATCCAGCCCGTGCGCGGTATGAACGATGTGTTGCCGGCCGACATCGGCCTGTGGCAGCACCTCGAGGCCGCGCTGCGCGAGCTCGTGGCGGCATACGGCTACGAGGAAATCCGCGTGCCCGTGGTCGAGCACACCGAGCTGTTCAAGCGCTCGATCGGCGAGTTCACCGACATCGTCGAGAAGGAGATGTACACCTTCACCGACCAGGGCGGCGACAGCCTCACGCTGCGGCCGGAGGCCACCGCCGGCATCGCGCGGGCCGCCATCTCGAACGGCATGCTGCGTGGCCAGAAGCACAAGCTGTGGTGCATCGGGCCGATGTTCCGGCACGAGCGCCCGCAGAAGGGCCGCTACCGCCAGTTCCACCAGTTCGACATCGAGGCGATCGGTTTCGAAGGTCCCGACGTGGACGCCGAGCTGATCGTCATGATGGCGCGCCTGTGGCGCAGGCTCGGTCTCGCGCGGGTGCGGCTGCAGCTCAATTCGCTCGGCACGCCGCAGTCGCGCGCCGGGTACCGCGACAAGCTCGTGCAGTATTTCCGCGGCCATGAGGCGGCGCTCGACGCCGACAGCCGCCGCCGGCTCGGTGGCAACCCGCTGCGTATCCTCGACAGCAAGAACCCGGACATGCAGGCGCTCATCAAGGATGCGCCGCTGATCGTCGATCACCTGGATGACGCCTCGCGGGCGCATTTCGAGGCGCTGCAGGCCACGCTGCGCGCGGCGGGTGTCGAATTCGTGGTCAACCCGCGGCTCGTGCGCGGCCTCGATTACTATTCGCGCACGGTGTTCGAGTGGACCACCGACGCACTGGGTTCGCAGGACGCGGTGTGCTCGGGCGGACGCTACGATGGCCTGATCGCGCAACTCGGCGGCGAGGCGACCCCGGCGATCGGCTTCGCGATGGGGATCGAGCGCGTAGTCGAGCTGCTGCACCTCGCGGGCACGGCACCCGCGAAGGGTGTGCCGGATGCCTACATCGTCGCGCAGGGCGAGCGGGCGGTCAGCGCCGGCATCGCGCTCGCCGAGCGGCTCCGCGACGAATTGCCGCGGCGACGCATCGAATTCGGTGCGGGCGGCGGCAATTTCAAGGCCCAGTTCCGCCGCGCCGATCGCAGCGGCGCGCGGTTCGCGCTCGTGCTCGGCGACAGCGAGCTCGAGCGCGGCGTGGTGGCGCTCAAGAATCTTCGCGGCGAGGCGAACCAGATCGAATGCCCGATGTCCGAGGTGGGTACCCGGCTCGAGGCGAAATTGAAGGAGTAGGCGGTGGACGAATTCATGTCGGAGAGCGAGCAGTGGGAGCTCGTCAAGCGCTGGGTGCGCGAGAACGCCATCTGGGTCGTCGGGGGCGTCGCGCTCGGCGTGGCGGGCCTTGCCGGCTGGCGGATCTGGCAGGAGCGCATCGAGCGCCTGGCCCACGAGGCGAGTGACCGCTACGAGCAGGCGCTCGACGCCTTCGCCCGCGACGATCGAACGCGCGGCTTCACGATCGTCGATGAACTGCGGCGCGACCAGAAGTCCTCGCCGTATTCGGACCAGGCCGACCTGCTCGCGGCGCGCATCCACGTCGACGGGCGTGAATACGACAAGGCGGTCGAGCGCCTGCAGCGGGTGATGAACGACGCGCGCGACGAGGAACTGCGGCAGGTGGCGCGGGGGCGCCTGGCGCGCCTGCAGATCCAGCGCGGCAATGCGGACCAGGCGCTCGCGTTGCTGCCGACCAGTGGTGGCGGGGCATTTGCGGCCCGCTACGAGGAGATCCGCGGCGATGCGCTGCTCGCCAAGGGCGACAAGTCGGCGGCCCTCACGGCCTATCGTGCCGCGCGCGCCAGCGCCGCCAGCGGTGCCGTGGATCCCGGACTGCTCGAGTTGAAGATCAATGCGCTCACGCCCGCGGAGGCGCCGCCAGCCGAGCCGGCACCGGCGGCGAGCACCGCGGAGCCCGCGCCGACAGGGACGGACGGCTGATGCGCCGCCTCGCCATTGTGGTTGCGCTGCTCGCGCTTGCGGCCTGCTCGAAGGACAAGGAGGTCAACCCTCCGGCCGAGCTGGTCGATTTCAACCAGACGCTCGCCGTCGAGCGGGTATGGAGCGCCGGCGTGGGCGGCGGCGATCCGAAGCTGCGGCTCGGCCTCGGCGTTACCGTGGTCGAGCAGCAGGTGTTTGCCGCGGGTCACGGGGGTGAGGTCATTGCGGTCGCGCTCGATACCGGCCGCACGCTCTGGCAGGTGAAGACGAAGGCACGCCTGACCGGCGGCACCGGCGCCGATGCCGCGCTCGTGGCGGTGGGCACGGGCGGGGGCGAAGTGATTGCGCTGTCCGCCGTCGATGGCCGCCAGCTGTGGCGTATCGCCGTGCGCGGTGAGGTGCTGTCCGCGCCGCTCGTGACGCCCGCTGCCGTCGTTGTGCGCACGGTCGATGGTCGCCTGGTCGCGCTCGCGCGCGATGACGGCCATGAGCTGTGGAATGTCGAGCAGCAGATTCCGCGCCTCACCCTGCGGGGCGCAGCCGCACCGCAGTTCTCCGGCGACACCGTGGTGTGCGGCTTCGACAACGGCAAGGTGGTCGCGACGAGCCTGCGAGACGGCACGGTGATGTGGGAGACGGCGGTGGCTCCACCGCGCGGACGTACCGAGCTCGAACGCCTGAGCGACATCGACGGGAGCGTGCGGATTGCGGGCGAGGACATCTACGCGGTGGGCTTCCAGGGCCGTGTCGCGATGCTGGCGCTCGCTTCCGGGCAGATCTGGTGGTCGCGCGACCTGTCGAGTTATCGCGGCCTCGCGCTAGACGATGAGAATGTCTACGTGTCGAGTTCCGAGGGGGACGTGCTCAGCATGCAGCGCCGCACCGGCGCGGAAGGCTGGCGGCAGTCGACGCTCGCGTACCGGGGGCTGTCGGCGCCTGCCGCCATCGGCGCGCACGTCGCGGTCGGGGACTTCGAGGGCTATGTGCACTTTCTCGACAAGGCCAATGGCGAGATCGTCGCCCGCGTGAAGGCGGGCGGCGCGCGCATTTCGACGCCACCCGTCGTCGCGGGTGACATGCTGGTCGTGATCGATGACGATGGGCGCATGAGCGCGCTGCGCCCGAGAACCTGAAAGCCGATGTCATGCTGCCAGTCGTCGCGCTGGTCGGCCGACCGAATGTCGGCAAGTCGACCCTTTTCAATGCGCTGACGCGCACGCGCGACGCGCTCGTCGCGGACGTGCCCGGCGTCACGCGCGATCGCCAGTACGGCTACGGCAAGGTCGGCCCCGCGCCGTATGTCGTGATCGACACGGGCGGCATCGTCGAGCAGCCCGCCGGCATCGAGGCGCCGATGCGCCAGCAGACCGAGCGTGCGGTGGCCGAGGCCGACGTGCTCGTGCTCATCGTCGATGCGCGCTCCGGCATCACCGCGCAGGACGAGTTCATCGCGCGGCTGCTGCGTCGTGCCGGCAAGCGCGTGGTGCTTGCCGCGAACAAGGCCGAAGGCCTCGACAGCGACGTCGCGACCGCCGAGTTTCACGGGCTCGGCTTCGGTGAGCCGGTGCCGTTGTCGGCCGCGCATGGCCAGGGCGCTCGCGAGCTGATGGAAGTGGTGCTCGGCGTGCCGGATGCCGAGGCTGCGGACGACGAGGATCGCGTCGATGCCGGGGCACCGGTCGAACCCGTGCCGGATGTCATTCGCGTGGCGATCATCGGCCGGCCGAACGTCGGCAAGTCGACGCTCGTCAACCGGCTGCTCGGCGAAGAGCGCGTGATCGCGAGCGACATGCCCGGTACGACGCGCGACAGCATCTTCGTGCCCTTCAGTCGCGACGGCCGGAACTTCGAACTGATCGACACGGCGGGCGTGCGCCGTCGTGCGAAGATCGATGATGCGATCGAGCGCGCCAGCGTCTCGAAGACGCTGCAGGCGATATTCGAGGCGCACGTCGTCATCGTGGTGCTCGATGCGCACGAGGGCATCGGCGAGCAGGACGCGAGCGTGCTCGGGCTCGCGCTCGAGCGCGGGCGCGCGCTGCTGATCGCCGTCAACAAGTGGGACAACATCCCCATGGAGCGACGCGAGGAGATCCGGGGCCAGCTCGCGCTCAAGCTCGATTTCGCCCCTTTCGTGCCGCTGCACTTCATATCGGCGCGCCACGGTACCGGGGTGGGCGAACTGGCGCAGGCCGTGGTCCGTGCGTTCGACGCCGCGATGCGCGAAATGCGCACGCCCGAACTCACGAGGACCCTCGAGCGCGCGATGACGCAGCACCAGCCGCCGCTCGTGCGCGGCCGGCGCATCAAGCTGCGCTATGCGCACCAGGGCGGGCGCAATCCGCCGCGCATCGTGATCCACGGCAACCAGACCAAGCACGTGCCGGACGCGTACAAGCGCTATCTCGCCAATGTGTTTCGCGAGACCTTCGACCTGTTTGCTTCGCCGGTGGCGATCGAATTCCGCACCGATGCGAATCCCTACGACCGCGGGATCCGGCGACCCGCCGACCGCGCGCCGTCAGGGCGCCGTGGCCGGCGTCGCGGCCGGAAGGAATAGCGCAGGATCGACCGAAGTGCGGTTGAGCGTCACACCCCAATGCAGATGGGGTCCGGTGACGCGACCGGTCGCCCCGACCTTGCCGAGCTGCTCGCCCGTCTTCACGCGCTGGGCCGCCTCGACCTCGATCGCGGACAGGTGGCAGTACATCGTGACGAGCCCCTGGCCGTGATCGATCAGGACCGTATTGCCGTTGAAGAAGTAATCGCCCGTGTCGATCACGAGTCCGTCGGCAGGAGCGCGGATCGGTGTGCCGGTGGGCGCTGCGATGTCCATGCCGGTGTGCGGATTGCGGGCCTCGCCATTGAAGAAGCGCCGCAGGCCGTAGGAGCTCGAGCGCGGCCCCGGTACCGGCTGGCGCAGCTCGAGCGTGGCGGGCGGTGCCGGCGACCAGGTGGCGAGCGCGGCCTGGATGCGCTCACGCTCCGCGCTGGTGCGCGCGAGGTCCGCCTTCGACAGATTGACCTGGCCGGGTTTCACTTTGAGGTGCTGGGCCGCGTAGGCCTTGTCCGCGATGGCGGTGCTGATGCGTCGCTCGCTGCCGTCGCGGTACTGCACGCGCAGCTCGAGGGTCGCAGGCGCCGCCTGCGACAGCGGCACGCCGACCACCGCGGTCCACTGGCCCTCGCGCGGCACGACCATCGTGCGCACGCCGTCCAGCGTGACGACCGGCGCGGCGCCGTCGTGTGCCGCGAGCGCGCCGACATCGATGAGCAATACGCCGCCGGGCACGGCGCTCGCCCGGGGCAGTGCCGGATCCGCCGCAGCTGTCGCGGCGCGTACCGGCGTGAACAGCGCGAGGGCCGCGCAGGCCAGCAGTAACTTCGGGATGGGCGACATCAGTCCTCCGTCACGCGCGAGCGGAACTCGCCCGACGCGACCCGTGTTATCAGTGACTCCCCGACCTTGAGCGTCGCGGCGTCCGTGACCAGCGACCGGTCGGTCGCACGCACGACGACGGCAAACCCGCGTTGCAGGGTGGCGAGCGGGCTCACGGCGTCGAGCGTGCGGCTCGCGAGATCGAGCCGATGGGCGCCGCGCGCAAGCTCGCCGAGCATTGCGCGCTCGAGGCGGATCGCCAATGCCTTGCCGGAGGCGGCCGCGGCGTGCACGCGCGCCACCGGCGAGGCCTCGACGAGGCGCCGGCCGAGTTCCGCGGCGCGATGGCGCTGGCCGAGCAGCGCGCCGCGCATCGCAAGCGCGAGGCGCGCCTCGAGCTCATCCAGGCGCTGTACGGCCTGCGCCACGCGAACACCGGGTGAGGCGAGGCGCATGCGCTGGCGCAGACGCGCGAGCGCGGCGTCCGCATCGCGCAGCGTGCGGGCGGCGCTCGCCTGCAGCCGCTGGTCGAAGCGGGCGAGCGCAGCCAGCCAGGCGCGCCCGTCGGGGACCGTGTGCTGGGCGGCGGCCGAGGGTGTCGGTGCGCGCAGGTCGGCGACGAAGTCCGCGATCGTGAAGTCGATTTCGTGGCCGATGCCGGTCACCACCGGCATCGGCATCGCGCGGATCGCGCGCGCCACGCGCTCGTCGTTGAAGGCCCACAGATCCTCGAGCGAGCCGCCGCCGCGCGCGAGGATCAGCACGTCGCAGTCCTGCCGTTGCGCGGCGCGCTCAAGCGCGGCGAGGATGCCGGGCACGGCCGCCGCACCCTGCACGGGGGTCGGGTAGATGAGTACCGGGACCGGTGCGAAGCGACGTCCGAGCACGTGCAGGATGTCGCGCAGCGCCGCTCCGGTCGGCGAGGTGACCACACCGATGCGCCGCGGCACCTCGGGCAGCGCCCGCTTGCCCGCCTCGTCGAACAGGCCCTCGGCGGCGAGCTTGTCGCGCAGCCGCTCGAACTCGCGTTGCAGTGCCCCGAGTCCGGCCTCCTCGAGATGCTCGACGATCAGCTGGAAGTCGCCGCGCGGCTCATACAGGCTGACCCGCCCGCGCGCCACGACGGCCGCGCCGTCCTTCGGTACGAACTTCACGGCCGAGTTCTTCTGCCGGAACATCGCACAGCGGATCTGCGCGTCGCGATCCTTCAGCGAGAAATACCAGTGGCCGGAGGAGGGCCGGGCGAGGTTGGAGATCTCGCCCTCGACCCAGACGCCCGGCAGCCCCCGTTCCAGCAGCAGGCGCACTTCCCGGTTGAGGCGGCTGACGGTGTAGACGTTGCGTTCGACGGCCATGGCGCGGCCATTGTAGCGGCGCGCGCTCGCCTTTACGGGCGAGCGGTGCATGCGTACAATGCGGCGTCCAATTCCCTTGGACATTCCCCCGTAATGCGTATCCTCGAAGAAGCACTGACCTTCGACGATGTCCTGTTAGTACCCGCCTACTCGGAAGTCCTGCCGCGCGAAGTCGACCTGTCGACACCGCTGACCCGCACGATCCGACTGAACCTGCCGCTGATTTCCGCCGCGATGGACACGGTGACCGAGGCGCGCCTCGCCATCACGATGGCGCAGGAAGGCGGCATCGGCGTCATCCACAAGAGCATGTCGATCGAAGGGCAGGCGCGCGAAGTCGCCCGCGTGAAGAAATTCGAGAGCGGCGTGATCCGCGATCCGATCACCGCGACGCCGGACATGACGATCCGCCAGGTGCTCGACGTCACGCGGGCGCACGGCATCTCGGGTGTTCCGGTCGTCAACGGCGGCAAGGTCGTGGGTATCGTCACGCACCGCGACCTGCGCTTCGAGGAGAAGCTCGATGCGCCGGTGTCGAGCGTGATGACGCCGCAGGAGCGGCTCATCACGGTGCCCGAGAACGCCTCGAAGGAAGACGTGCTGCTGCTGCTGCACAAGCATCGCATCGAGAAGGTGCTGGTGGTCGGCGACAAGTTCGAACTGCGCGGCATGATCACCGTCAAGGATTTCCAGAAGGCGCACGAGTTTCCGCGCGCCTGCAAGGACGAGGGCGGGCGCCTGCGCGTCGGTGCGGCGGTCGGGACTTCACCCGACACGCCCGATCGGGTGGCGGCGCTTGCGGAAGCGCACGTCGATGTGGTCATCGTCGACACCGCACACGGCCATTCGCGCGGCGTGCTGCAGATGGTGGAGAAGCTCAAGAAGGCGTGGCCCGACCTGCAGGTGATCGGCGGCAATATCGCGACACCCGCCGCCGCCGCCGATCTGGTCGCGGCCGGCGCCGATGCGGTCAAGGTCGGTATAGGGCCCGGCTCGATCTGCACGACGCGCATCGTCGCGGGCGTCGGCGTGCCGCAGATCTCGGCCGTCGCCAATGTCGCCGCGAGCCTCGCGAAGCAGGGCATACCGCTGATCGCCGACGGCGGCATCCGCTACAGCGGGGATGTGGCCAAGGCGATCGTCGCCGGCGCCTACGCGGTGATGATCGGCGGCCTGTTCGCGGGCACCGATGAATCGCCGGGCGAAGTCGAGCTCTACCAGGGTGGTTCCTACAAGGCCTACCGCGGTATGGGCTCGCTCGGCGCGATGGCCGAACGCCACGGCTCGAGCGACCGCTATTTCCAGGATACGACCGCGGAGCTCGAGAAACTCGTGCCGGAAGGCATCGAAGGGCGCGTGCCCTACCGGGGCGGCCTCGTCGCCATCCTGCACCAGCTCTCCGGCGGCCTGCGCGCCGCGATGGGCTATACCGGCAGCAGCAATATCACCGAGATGCGCACGCGCCCGCAGTTCATGCGCATCACCAATGCGGGCATGCGCGAGAGCCACGTGCACGACGTGACGATTACCAAGGAAGCGCCCAATTACCGCATCAGATAAGGACCTGCACGAGGATCGCATCCTGATCCTCGACTTCGGCGCGCAGTACACCCAGCTCATCGCCCGCCGGGTGCGCGAACTCGGGGTGTTCAGTGAAATCCACCCCTGGGATGTCACCGACGAGGATGTCAGGCGCTTCCGCCCGAAGGGCATCATCCTCTCCGGCGGCCCCGAATCGACCACCGAGAGCGCCGCGCCGGCAGCGCCGGCCGCGGTCTTCGAACTCGGCGTACCCGTGCTCGGTATCTGCTACGGCATGCAGACGATGGCCAAGCAGCTCGGCGGACGGGTCGCGAGCAGCGATCATCGCGAATTCGGCTACGCCGAGGTGACCTCGACCGCGCCGTCGCGACTGCTCGACGACCTGGCGGATCGCAGGGATGCACAAGGGCGAGCAGTGCTCGATGTCTGG
>DAOQXO010000044.1:0-19352 GCA_035342635.1 Steroidobacteraceae bacterium | reverse complement strand
GCGTGCCGATGGGCTGCAAGGCCGTGACGATGCGCGCGAGGTCGCTGCTGCCGAGCGCCGCGATGGCCGCGCCGAGACCGAGGCCCAGCACGAGGCTCAGGATGATGCGGTTGGTCGGTGACATGCGCGGGCTTTCTTGTGGCGCCTGTTCGTGGCTAGAGTGTCGCATGAATCAGCCGGCCGCAATCGCCATCGCGCGCGAGGTGACGCTGCTGCGCGGCTTTGCCGCGCCGACCGGGCCGCTCATCGATGCGATAGCGCTGGTCGCGGCGCGCGCGCCGTTTCGCCGCCTGAGGACGCCCGGCGGCGGCACCATGTCGGTCGCGATGACCAATTGCGGCCCGTGGGGCTGGCACAGCGACGCGCGCGGCTATCGCTACGTCGGGCGCGATCCGCTCACCGGCGATCCCTGGTATCCGATGCCGGAGCCGTTTTTCCGGCTCGCGGGCCAGGCGGCGGCGCGCGCCGGCTTCCCCGGATTCGAGCCCGACGCCTGCCTCGTCAACCGCTACGAGCCGGGCGCGAGCCTCGGCGCTCACCGCGACCACGATGAACTCGACATGCGCTTCCCGATCGTTTCGGTGTCGATCGGGCTGCCGGCGCTGTTCCTCTGGTACGGCGAGCGTCGCGGCGGCACGCCGATCGCGACGCTCGTCGAGGACGGGGACGTGGTCGTTTGGGGCGGCAGCGCACGCGCGGGTTACCACGGCGTGCGCAAGCTCCAGGCCGGCGAGCACCCGGCCACGGGTGCGTTGCGCTACAACCTCACGTTCCGGCGCGCGAAATAGAATTCGCCGCGGGAGTGACCCGCTGCAGCTCGCGCGCCACACGCTCGGCCTGCTCCATCGCGCGCAGCACATTCCCGCCGGCGAGCTTGGCGAGGTCGCGATCCGACCAGCCGCGACGGATCAGCTCGGCGAACAGGTTCGGGTACATCGAGACGTCGCTCAGGCCCTCGGGCCACAGGTCGTTGCCGTCGAAGTCACCGCCGATGCCCACATGGTCGATACCCGCGAGGCTGACGACGTACTCGATATGGTCGGCGACGTCGCCGACCGTGACGCGCGGCAGCACCAGGTTCTTCTTGAATTCCTCGTACAGCGCGCGGCGTTCCCCGGCGGAAGCGGCCTGCGCCGAACTCGTGTAGAACTCCTTCATAGCCGGAAACAGCACGTTGGCCGCGTCGGCCGAAACGAAGCCGACGACAAAGGTGACCATCAGCACGCCTCCATTGGCCGGCAGGCGCGCGATCACGTCGTCCGGTACGTTGCGCGAGATATCGACGAGGCCGCGCGCCGCGGCGTGCGAGAAGATCACCGGTGCCTTCGACACGTCCAGCGTGTCGCGCATCGTGTCCGCCGAGGTGTGCGACAGGTCGACGAGCATGCCGAGGCGGTTCATCTCGCGGACCACCTGCTCGCCGAAGGGCGACAGGCCGCCGAACTTCGGCGTTTCGGGCATCGCCGAATCGGCCCAGTCGGTGTGCGAGTTGTGCGTCAGGGTCATGTAACGCACGCCAAGGTCGTAATAGGCGCGCAGCGGGGCAAAGGAGTTCTCGAGGCCGTAGCCGCCCTCCATGCCGAGCAGCGAGCCGATGCGCCCGGCGCGGTGCGCGGCGCGCACCTCCGCTGCCGTACCGACGAGCTGGAACACGTCCGGGTACTTCGCGATCAGGCGTCGCGCGATGTCGATCTGCTCGAGCTGCATGCGCGCCTGCCCGTTCTGCAGTTCCCCCGGGATGTACACCGACCAGAACTGTGCGCCGACGTGACCTGCGCGCAGGCGCGGGATGTCGGTCTGCCCGGGCACGGTGCCGCGCAGGTCGTAGGCGTCGAGGTCGCCCGGTGCGCTGGCGTGGCCCCGGATGGCGATCGGCAGGTCGTTGTGGCCGTCGACGAGAATGGTATGCGACAGCACCCGATTGGCGCGCGCCAGCGCATCGTCGCCCGCGTCCGCCGGCGCCCACGGCGCTGCCAACAACAGGGCGAGCCATGCGGTCGTCCCGATTCCCCGATGCGCTACCATGCGGCAATCCTCCTGCGGAGCTCGAATCATGACTCTAATGCGTATTGGCGCCATGGTCCTCCTCATTCTGGCCACCGGTCCGTTGCACGGCGCCGACCTCCCTCCCCGCGACCGCGATTCGTTGCTGCGCGCAGTCGATGCGCGGGCAGCACGGGCCGGCGCGACCGCCCTCGAGATCTGGAACTGGGCCGAGCTTGGCTACCAGGAGGAGCGCAGCTCGGCGCTTCTGCAGAAGGAGCTTGCCGATGCGGGCTTCAGCGTGCAGTCCGGTGTCGCCGGCATGCCGACCAGCTTCATCGCGACCGCCGGAGCCGGCGAACCGGTGATCGCGATCCTCGCGGAGTTCGACGCGCTGCCCGGCATTTCGCAGGCGGCGGTGGCCGAGCGCGCGGCGATCGACGGCAAGAACGCGGCGCATGCCTGCGGCCACAATCTCTTCGGCGCAGGTTCGGCGAGCGCCGCGATCGTGCTGAAGAACTGGCTCGCCGCGCGCAAGCTTCCAGGCACGATCCGCCTCTATGGCACGCCGGCCGAGGAGGGCGGTGCCGGCAAGGCCTACATGGTGCGCGCGGGCCTGTTCGACGACGTGGACGTCGCGCTGCACTGGCACGCCGGGGATCGCAACGACGCGAGCCAGAACGGCTCGAACAGCAACAAGTCGGGCAAGTTCCGCTTCCACGGAATTTCGAGCCACGCGGCCGGCGCGCCGGACAAGGGCCGCTCGGCGCTCGATGGCGTCGAGGCGATGAACATCATGGCGAACATGATGCACGAGCATATGCCGATGGAGGCGCGCCTGCACTACGTGATCACGCGTGGTGGCGCGGCGCCGAATGTCGTGCCGGACTTCGCCGAAGTGTTCTACTACGTGCGCCATCCCGATCCGCGCTTGGTGCAGCAGCTGTGGGAGCGTCTGACGAAGATCGCGGAGGGCGCTGCGCTCGGCACCGGCACGACCTGGGACGTCGAGGTGATCCACGGCGCCTATCCGCTGCTGCCGAACCACACACTCGGTCGCGCGATGCAGGCGAGCCTCGAGCGCGTCGGCGGCGTGCACTACGACGCCGACGAGACGGCCTTCGCGCAGCGCATCCACGCGACGCTCGACAATCCGCGGCGCGCACTCGGCAGCGAACGGCTCGTGCAGCCCTACGCGCCCGAGCAGCACTTCGGCTCGACCGACGTCGGCGATGTCAGCTGGAGCGTGCCGACGGTCGGCCTCAACACCGCGACCTGGGTGCCCGGCACGCCGGCGCACAGCTGGCAGGCCGCGGCGGCGGCCGGCATGAGCATCGGCATGAAGGGCATGCACAATGCATCGAAGGCGCTCGTGCTGACCGCGGCTCGCCTGTATCTCGACCCGGCGCTCGTCGCGGCAGCCCGCCGGGAATTCGTCGAGGCGCGCGGCGCCGACTTCGTCTATCGACCGATGATCGGCGAGCGCGCGCCGCCGCTCGATTACCGCAGGTGAATCCGCGCGGGCAGACCCGCTACAGCAGCGTGTCGATCAGCGGCACGCTGACGAGCGAGGCGATCACGCCGGCCGCGAGCATGGCGTGCCCGACCGCCGCGTCGAGTCCGCGTTCCTCGGCGAGGATCGTCGCCGACACCATCGGACCCATGGCGGCCTGAAGTACGCCTACCGTGAGTAGCAGGCCCTCTGCGCCTGCCGCGATGCCGAGCAACCAGACGAGCAGCGGCGCGGCCAGGAGCTTCCAGCCGAGACCGAGGCTCACGGCGCGCAGCTGGGTCGCATCGATACGCCAGCGCAGCTGCAGGCCGATCGCGAGCAGCGCCAGCGGCGAGAGCGTGGCGCCGATGATTCGCAGCAGCTGGTCCAGCCAGGCCGGCCAGCCGCCGAGCTGCCCGGCGATGAATCCGGCGATGCAGGCGAGGAACGGCGGAAACAGCACGACATGCCGGATCAGTGCTCCCGGCAGCGCGCGCTCGCGGGCGTACCATGAGGCGAGGATCACGCCGCCGGTCGACAACGCGATGAAACAGCCGAGCTGATCGGCCACTGCGGCGTACGGCAGGGCCTGGGAGCCGCGCAGGGCTTCGATCAACGGATAGCCCGTGAACGCCGTATTGCCGAGCCCGGCGGTCAGCGCGACCGCGCCGATGCGCGCGCGCGACCAGCCTAAGCGCGCGCCGGCCACCGCGGCCAAGGCCCAGCCGCCGACGAAAACGAGCCACATCGCGGCGATCAGGAACCACAGGCTGCGCTCGAACTCGAGCCGCGGCAGCAGGGTCAGAACCAGCGCCGGCAGCGCGATGCGCAGCACCCACCAGCTGATGCCGCGCGCGAGGCGCGCCGGCTGCGCGAGTACGCGGGCAGCAACGACACCGACGGCGAGGCAGGTGACGAGCAACGGGATGCCGGTCATGGCCGCGCTATACGAGTCGTCCGTCGATGATCTCGAGCTGCCGGTCGGCGCCGGCGGCGAAGTGATCGTCGTGCGTGACGGCGATGACGGTGCGATCGTGGGTGCGCACCAGATCCTTCAGGATTTCCTTCACGTTGATGCTCGATTTCGAATCGAGCGCGCCGGTCGGCTCGTCGGTGAGGATGATCGGCGGGTCATTCGCCAGCGCGCGCGCAATCGCGACGCGCTGGCGCTGTCCGCCGGAGAGCTGCGAGGGGTGCTTGTGCTCGTGCCCGGCGAGTCCGAGGTCCTGCAGCAGCTGCATGGCCCGCTCGCGCTGGCGGTGGCCGGGCAGGCGGCCGAGCCGGCGCATGGGCAGGCGCACGTTGTCGAAGGCGGAAAACTCGGCCAGCAGGAAGTGGAACTGGAATACGAAGCCGAGCTTTGCGAGGCGCAGGGCGGCGAGCTGGTCCTCGTCGTAGGCGGTGGTGTCCTCGCCCTCGAGCCTCAGTGCTCCGGAGGTCGGCTGGTCCAGCAGCCCGAGCAGGTACAGCAGCGAGGACTTGCCCGAGCCCGATGGCCCCTTGATGACGACGAACTCGCCGCGATCGATGGTGAGCGAGATGCCCCGCACCAGCGTCACCGGCACCTCGCCCGGCAATGTGCGCGTGAGATTCTCCGCGACCAGTATCGCGCTCATGCCGCACCACGCAGGATCGCCACCGGCGCGAGGCGTGCGCCGCGGCGCGCGGGCAGGTAGGTGGCGGCGAGCGCCGACAGCATCGCGAACAGCATCGCCAGCGCGAACTGGCCCCAGCCCCAGTAGACGGGAAGGTTGACCGGGTCCGATTCGCCCGGAACGGCCAGGCGCACCTGTCCGGTCACCCAGATCAGCCCGCTGCCGGCGAGGAAGCCGAGTACGCTGCCGGCTGCACCGAGCACGAGCCCCTCGATCAGGAAGACCAGTTCGATGTCGCCGGCGCGGAAGCCCATCGATTTCAGGATCGCGATGTCGCGGGTCTTCTCCATGATCACGCTCGAGATCACGTTGTAGATGCCGAACGAGGCGACCAGCAGGATCGCGCCGACCACGGTGAACATGATCACGTTGCGCACCATCAGTGTCCGCAGGATGTCTTCGCTCGCCTCCTGCCACGACACCGACTTGTAGCCGGTCAGGCGCTCGATGTGCGCCGCCGTCGCGCGTGCCTGGTAGGGATCCTCGAGGCGGGTGACGATCGTGTTGGCGACGTTCGGCCGATTCAGCAGCGCCTGCACGCGGGTCAATTGCGCAAAACCCTGTGTTTCGTCATAGACCGCGCGGCCGGTGTGGAACAGGCCCACGATCCTCATCACCCGCACGTTGCCGACCGGCGAGACCACCGAGACGGTGTCGCCCATCGCGAGCGAGAGCTTCCGCGCGAGCGCCCGGCCGATGATGATGCCGTTCGGGTCCGCATCGATCGCCTCGAGAGAGCCCTCGACGATGTCGTCCTCGATCGTGGTGACATCCTGCATGCGGGCCGGCTCGATGCCGGAAAGAGTGATCGCCTCGTCGCGGCCAGCGAAGCTGAAGATCACCTGGCCGGCGAGCACCGGTGCGGCGCGCAGGCCGGGAATCGCGTCGATCTGTTCGAGCCGACGTTTGTACTGGCGGATGCCGCGCCGCTCGGTGAGCGGCTTGACGTGCAGCACGCTGACGGCGCCCGCCGGATAGCGCAGCACAGCGGGTTGGACGGTCGGGTCGCGGAATTCGTCCGATACCGTGATGTGCGGCGTGCTGTCGACGAGGCGCGCGATGAAGTCGAGTTCGGAGCCGCGCATCAGCGACGACACGGCGAGGAAGAATGCGACGCCGAGGACGACGCCGAGCAGGGAGGCGATGGTCTGCCTGCGCCGGGTACGCAGGTGGCTCCAGGCAATGTCGACGTACAGCTGCACGGGCGCGGCGGGCGCGTCAGTCCGCGGTCCGGAACCGGTCGCCGGGCGAGACGCCGTCGGGTGGGGCGACGATCAACCGCTCGTCACCCTCAATCCCGCCGCGGATCTCGGTCTGCAGCACGCCGACGACGCCGACTTCCACCGGCAGGCGCGCCGCGCGACCCGCATCGATCGTCCACACGGCACCATCCACCACCGCGGAGGAGGGCACGAGCAGCGCATTGTCGCGTTGCTCGAGCACGATGTTCGTCTCGGTGGTCATGCCGATGCGCAGCGGCGGGTCGCCCTCGAGCGCGATGCGCACCCGGAAACTCCGCGCGGTCGAGTCGCCGCGTGGCGTGATCTGGTCGACGCGCCCGTCGAACACCCGATCCGGGTAGGCGTCGGTGCGGATCAGTACCGGCAGCCCCGGCCGCAGGCGCGGCAGGTCTTCCTCGTCGACGTCGGCCGTGATGCGCAGCGGCGCAGGACCCGCCATGTAGAAGATGACCTGGT
Organism: Steroidobacteraceae bacterium; assembly: GCA_035342635.1. Lineage (GTDB taxonomy): Bacteria > Pseudomonadota > Gammaproteobacteria > Steroidobacterales > Steroidobacteraceae > CADEFQ01. The sequence goes on along the minus strand of DAOQXO010000044.1, from coordinate 12,525 downwards.
TCACGGGGATGAATTCACCCACTTCGCCGTCGCGGCGCGTGATCTCCCCGTCGCTCGGCGCAACGAGGCGCATGTGGTCGACCTGCTCGCGTGCGCGCTTCAGTGCCGCCTCGGCGGCTTCGAGTTCGGCGCGCGACTGTTCGAGCGCATCGGCCGATACGAGCGCGTTCTTGCGCAGCGCCGCGTTGCGCTCGTGCTGCGAGCGCGCATATTGCGCGCGTGCGGCGAGTTCCGCGACGGATGCGACGAGATCCGCGGCCTCGAGCCGCGCGAGCAGCTGTCCCTTGCGCACCTGCGCACCCTCATCGACCGGCAACTCGACGATGCGCCCGCCCACACGGGGCGCAATGCGGATCTCGAGGCCGGGCTCGACGACGCCGGTGGCGTACACCGCCTCGATCGCCGGGCCACGGGTCGGTGTGGCGGTCGCCACCCGCGGTGGCTGCAGTGCGCGAAAAGCGGCATAGCCGGCGCCGGCAAGTGCCAGGAGTGCGATCAGGGCATAGATGGCGCGACGCATCCGGCGCAGTGTAGCAATCAGCCCGGGCGGGCGGCTGCGGAGCGCCTTGCGACCGGTCAATCCGCGGATTCGGCGCCCGCGGCCACCCAGGCGAGATCGGCGCTCGAGACTTTCGTGACGTCGAAGCGCCTGGCCGCGGCCGCCATGCGCGTCAGGGCCTGGGCAATCGGCATCGCGGGGCCCGTCTCGCCCTTCGTCGCCTTGTGGAAGCGCACCGGGTTGATACGTGCGATCACGTAGTTGCGCAGGTAGGGTGATTTCAGGCCGCGGGCCTGCAGCGCGCCGACGATGCGCTTGACGTCGGCCTCGATGCCGGTGAGCCGCTCGGCCCAGGCCTGCCGGTCGCGCAGGCTGGTCGCGAGCGGGCGTGCGGCGAAGCGATCGACTTTTTTCAGGAACGGGCTGTAGGCGCCGCCGCCGAAACGGGCGTTTTTCTCGTAGACGATGCCGAGCGTCAGCAGCTCGGCGGCTTCGAACTGCGCCGCGTACGCCGCCTCGTGCCGTGACGGATCGTCCCTGGCGAGCGCGCGCGCCATGCGGATCACCTCGAGGCTCTTGTCCTTCAGGTTGTGCGCCTTCTCGGTGTTGAGCGCGAGGATGCGGTAGGCGAGCGACTCGTCGGGCGAAACCAGCGCAGTGATCTGGCGCAGGCCGAGCACCTTCGCCGCGGCGAGGCGGTGGCGCCCGTTCGGTGTCCAGAAGCCGCCCTTGGCGCCGCGCACGACGATCAGCGGATCGAGGAACGCGGACGCTTCGTCGATCTTGGCCGCGAGGCGCTTCGTATGGGTCGGCGACAGGTCGCGCTGGAAGGGCGTCGGCTGGACTGCAGCGAGCGGCAGCGACGCGAGCAGCAGTGCACGTCCGCCAAGCGGGTCGCGATAGGCTCCGATCGGTGCGCCGCCGGCAGCGGTGACCTCGGCGGCGAGTGACGCGATGTCGGGCGAGTCGAGCGCGATCATGACCTCGGTCGCGGCGAGACCGCGGCGGGTGCGCGCGGGCGCGAGTTTGCCGCGTGCGCGCGGCTTCAGGGCGGCGCTCTTGCGGGCGGGACTCTTGCGCTTGGCGGCCACGGGGTGAGTGTGCACGGCGCGCGGCTGCGCGGCCACCGGAAAATGTAACATCGCACGGCGTGCACAAGCTTTCCTGCCATACCGATCCCGGCGATCTGCCGATCGAGCGCGTCGAAGCAGACCTGACCGTGGCGCGCGGCACCGCGGCGGGTGGCGCGCGGCTCGACGTGCACTTCCGGATCGTGGCGGACACCGGACAGTTGTGTCTGCCTGCGTTGCGGCAGGGCCGGCGTACGGACGGCCTCTGGCGTCACAGCTGCTTCGAACTGTTCGTGCGCGCGCCCGGCGCCGCCGCCTACGCCGAGGTGAACCTCGCGCCGTCGGGTGACTGGGCGGCCTACCGCTTCAGCGCCTATCGCGATGGTCTGCAACCGATCGTGCCGATGACTGCGCCGGCGATCGACGCGGTTGCCGCGGCGGACATGTTCGAGCTGCGCGCGTCTCTGCGTCTCGACGAGTTGCGGCCAGGCGCGCGCCAGCCAGGTACGACATTGCTCGAAGTTGCTCTGGCGGCTGTGATCGAGGAGTGCAGCGGCAGGCTGTCATACTGGGCAGCGAACCATCCCGATCCAAAGCGACCCGATTTCCATCATCCCGGGAGTTTCGTGCATGAAGTGCGGTATTGAGCGACTGATCGGCGAGCCCCGCCTGCGCCGCGGCCTGGCGGGCCGGCGCGCGGCGCTGCTCGCCCATCCGGCGTCGGTCCTGCCGGATCTCGGCCATTCGCTCGATGCGCTTGCCGCCGTGCCCGACATCGAGCTCACCGCGGCATTCGGCCCGCAGCACGGCCTGCGCGGCGACAAGCAGGACAACATGGTCGAGTCGACGGATTTCGCCGATCCGGCATCCGGGATTCCCGTCTTCAGCCTCTATGGCGAAGTGCGACGCCCGACCCCGGAGATGATGGCCGGATTCGATGTGCTGCTGGTCGACCTGCAGGACCTTGGCTGCCGCATCTACACCTTCATCACCACGCTGCGCTATGTGCTCGAGGCGGCGGCAGAGCATGACAAGGCCGTCTGGATCCTCGATCGGCCGAACCCTGTGGGCCGCCCGATCGAAGGCACAGTGCTGCGCGCGGGATGGGAGAGCTTCGTCGGTGCGGGTCCGCTGCCGATGCGCCATGGACTGACGATGGGCGAACTTGCGCACTGGTTCGTCGCGACGCTGGGTCTCGAGGTCGACTACGAAGTGGTGACGATGCTCGACTGGCAGCCACACGACGCGCCCGGCTACGGCTGGCCGCTCGGTGAGCGCAGCTGGGTCAATCCGAGCCCGAACGCACCGAACCTGTCGATGGCGCGCTGCTATGCCGGCACGGTCATGCTCGAGGGCACCACGCTCTCCGAAGGGCGCGGCACTACTCGGCCGCTCGAACTGTTCGGGGCGCCGGATATCGACGCCTCGGCCGTGCTGCGCGAGATGCAGCGGATCGCGCCGGGCTGGCTCGGCGGCTGCCGCCTGCGCCCCTGCTGGTTCGAGCCGACCTTCCACAAACATGTCGGCAAGCTGTGCTCGGCGCTGCAGGTCCATGTCGACGACACGGCCTACCTACACGAGGCCTTCAGGCCATGGCGATTGATCGCGGTGGCGTTCAAGGCGATACGCGGGCTCTACCCCGAATATCCGCTGTGGCGTGACTTCGCCTACGAGTACGAGCGCGACCGGCTCGCGATCGACCTGATCAACGGCGGCACGGCGCTGCGCGAGTGGGTGGACGATCCGGCGGCGACTCCCGGCGATCTCGAAGCGATCGCGGCCGCGGACGAGGCGCGCTGGCGCGAGGAGCGCGAGAGCCTGCTGCTCTACTGACGGGCGATCAACGCCCGCAGCGTGAGCAGCCTTTCCTTCACCACCGTGGCATGGGCCTCGCCCATGCGCAGCAGCAGTTTCTGTCCCGAGGAGCGCGCCTCGAGCGCGGGGTCCTTGAAACGGAAATGCACGCTCGGCTGTTCGAGCTCGATCGGGCCTGCGACCTGCGGGGTCGCGAGCAGGTCGTCGATGACCGCGATCACGCGATCATTGAAGTAGCGGCCTTCCGGACCGATTTCGCCGTAGGCCTGCTGCAGCAGCGGATAGATGCGCTGGTACAGCGCCGCCAGCCTGCTCACATCGAGGCGCTCGACGAGCGCGACATAGGGTGCATAGCGCGCGAAGTTGGCTTCGGCGAGCGTGATTCGATCGCCGTCGCGCACCACGGCGAGGCTGCCGGGGATGGGTCCGACGGCGCGGGTGAGCACGGGCAGTTTGTCGCGTCCGAGATGGTCCACCGTGGCGACGATGCGGCGCGCGATGCCCGGGACGACAACCAGGTCGTTTGCGGGCTGCGCCCCGATGAGCTCACCGAGTGCATCCAGCAGGTAGGCGTCGCTGTCGGCGAGTGCGGGCAGGGGTGGTGCGGCGCTGTCGGGCGGCGCTTCGGGCAACGGATGCTCGATCGGCGGCGGCAGAGGCGCGTCGGTCACCGTGGAAGGGAGCACGGGCGGCTCTGCGATGGGCTTGGGCCAGAACAGGTAGACGAGCCCGCTGATCGCGGCGAACGCGATGACAGCACCGACGACGTAGCGGTGTCGCATGGGGCTACCGTAATCGACCGGGCGTGATTGTCAATGCCGCGAGTACTGTAGGATGACGCCACGGAGGGCCCACCACATGGTCAGACAAGGAACTGCCTGGATCCTGGTCGCGGTACTTGCCGCGCTGTCCGTCGGCTGCAGCACGCGCACCGACGAGATGAGGGCGGCGGCAGCGGCGGCGCCAGCCGCATGGACGACGTTCCGCGATACCTTCATCGAGGACGCGCTGCGCGATAATCCTCCGTTCGCCGTGGATGCGGGCCGGCACGAATACGATGGCGGCCTGCCCGACTGGAGCAAGGCGGGCATCGCGGCGCGGATCGCGCGCCTGCACGCTGCGCGCGATGCCGCGCAGGCGATCGGTCCGCTCGGACTCGATGCCGCGCAATTGTTCGAACGCGACTACCTGCTGGCGCGCATCGATCGGTCCCTGTTCTGGGAGGAGACCGCCGAGCTGCCGTTCACCAACCCCACCTACTACCTGGGCTTGCTCGGCCCTTCGGTCTACCTCACCCGTGATTACGCGCCGCTCGCCGACCGCATGCGCGCCTACGTGACCTATGCGAAGGGCGTGCCCGGCGCCGCGGCCCAGATAAAGGAGAACCTGCGCCTGCCGATGCCGCTGACTTTCGTCGAGCGCGCGATTTCCGGTTTCGGCGGCTACGCCAGCTTCTTCGATACGGACGTGCCCGCGATCTTCGCGTCGGTCGACGATGCGGCGCTGCAGGCCGAGTTCGCGACCGCCAACAAGGCTGCGGCGGATGCGATGCGCGACCTCGCGAAGCACTTCGAGGCTCAGCGCGCGGGCGCCACCCAGGATTTCGCGCTCGGCGCGGAACGATTCGCGCAGATGCTCGCTGCGACGGAGCAGGTGACGACCCCGCTCGCCGAACTCGAGAAGATCGGTCGCGCCGACCTCGAGCGCAACCTGGCCTCGCTGCAGACGGCGTGCGAGAAGTTCACCCCGGGCAAGTCGATCAAGGCGTGCTTCGCGAAGTTGGCCGCGGACAAGCCCAAGGGCGGGCCGGTCGCCGGTGCCACGCGCCAGCTCGTCGAGCTGCGCCAGTTCGTCATCGACCACAAGGTGGTGTCGGTGCCCAGCGAGGAGCAGGCGCTCGTGGCGGAATCGCCTCCCTACAATCGCGCGAACTCCGCGTACATCGAGATCCCGGGGCCGTACGAGAAATCGCTGCCGGCGACCTATTACATCGCGCCGCCGGATCCGAAGTGGAGCCGCGCCGACCAGCTCGCGTATATCCCGGGCGAAGCCGACCTGCTGTTCACGTCCGTGCACGAGGTGTGGCCCGGTCACTTCCTGAATTTCCTGCATGCGAACCAGTCGCAGTCGCTGGTCGGCAGGCTGTTCGTGGGCTACGCGTTCGCCGAAGGCTGGGCGCATTACACCGAAGAGATGATGGTCGAGATGGGCCTGCACAAGGACGATCCCGCGGCCCAGGTCGGCCAGCTGTCGAACGCCCTGCTGCGCAATGCGCGCTACCTGTCGGCGATCGGCCTGCACACGGGCGGGATGACGGTGGCGGAATCCGAGCGCATGTTCCTCGAGCAGGCCTTCCAGGATCCCGGCAACGCGCGCCAGCAGGCGGCGCGCGGCACCTACGATCCGGCGTACCTCAATTACACGCTCGGCAAGCTGATGATCCGCAAGCTGCGCGAGGACTGGACCTCGACACGCGGTGGCCGCGGCGCATGGAAGCAGTTCCACGACGAGTTTCTCTCGTACGGCGGGCCGCCCATTCCGATGGTGCGCAAAGCCATGCTCGGCGAGGACGACGAAGGGGCGCTGTTCTGAGGCAGCGGCGGCGGCCGGTCGCGGCGTGTGGCCGCTCAGCCGCCGGAGCGCTTTGCGTCGAAGCCGCGCGCACGCAGTGCCGCGACGATCGTGTCGCGATGATCGCCCTGGATCTCGATGTGACCGTCCTTCACGGTGCCGCCGCAGCCGCACCGGCGCTTCAGCTCACCGGCGATCGCCTCGAGCTCGGCGACCGACAGCCTGAGGCCGCTGATCACGGTGACGCCCTTGCCACCACGACCCTTGGTCTCGCGTCCGACTCGCACGGGGACCGGTTTGCCGCCTGGGCCTTTCATGCGCATATTGTACGCAGCGGCAGGCCCGCGTTTTAATGGGCGCCGGTGGACAGGGAGAATCCATGAGCGCCAAGAGCCCCGATGCCCTCTATGAATTGCGCGCGCGGTTCGAGGAGTACGACGCCGACAGCGACGGCCGCATCGAATTTGCGGAGTTCTGCCAGCTGATGGCAGAACTCGACGACGAGCTGTCGAGGGAAGAATGCCAGCTCGCGTTCCAGGGCGCCGACGGGGACGACGACGGCAGCATCAGCTTCGACGAATTCGCGGCCTGGTGGACCGGCGGCTGATGCCGGTGCGCGCCCTGCCACGCGCGCGAAGTCGGCGCTCGTGCGCGCTGCTCCTGCCCGAAACAGCGGAAAAAAGAAGGCGGAGCGACGGGAGGTAATGCGCCCCGCCTGTCCTCTCAACGGGCCGTGTAGGCGTTGTCGAAGCGAGCCAGTTCGAGCGGCGCAATCCGCGAGCGATGCAGTGCCGTCAGCGTCCTGCTGTTGACCTCCGACACGGCCTTCGAGAGCGCATCCATGCGGCAGTTGTCGTAGGCGATGCGCTCCTCCATGCGACGGCCGGGCTCGTTGCCGCAGGCCGCCCTCGCGGCTGACTTCAGCCGCGAATAGAGCTGCTGCGCACCCTGCGAGCTGTTCGCATTGAGGTCGCTGTAGTGCACGGGCACTTCGCGCACGGTGACCCGCTCACCCGCGTCGGCGAAGACCGCGGCGCTGAAGGCCATTGCGGCGAGTGCGCCCGCACCGAAGATGATCCGTTTCATGACTCTTTCCTTTCCAGGTATCGGGGGGTGATTGCCTGTGTCTCGCTGGATTGGATGCGCGCGGGCGCGCCGCGGTTGCTCGGGTCGTCGTGCAACCGGATCGGCTCGGCGCGAGATGGGCTCGGGCCCTGCGGCTCAGGGCTTGAGGCTCAGAGCCATGGTCGGTGGTAACGGGTGCCGGGCTGCCTCGGCGCGCAGCCAGTCGCGCAGGCGCACGACCTTGGGCATGGCCGCGTACGAGTCCGGGCACACGAAATAATAGGAGAAGCGGAACTGGCGCACGACGTCGCAGGCGATGGCGAGCCTGCCGGCGGCGACGTCCCGTTGCACCAGTGACCAGCGCGCGACCGCGAAGCCATGCCCTTCGAGCGCAGCGGAGATCACCGACACCGAGTCGTCGAGCAACGCGGGCCTGGTTTTCGCCGAGCCCGCCGTGGCATCGGCCACGAATGACGACCAGGGCTCGTCCGAGCTGTACAGCAACGGAAAGGCGCTCAGATCCTTCGCCCGCGGAATCATGCCGTACTTGCGCACGAGCGCCGGTGTCGCCACCGGCACCAGCCAGTCGTCGAGCAGTTTCTCGGAATAGAGCCCGGGATAGTTGCCGGCACCAAGGCGGATCGCCGCGTGGAAGTCGCTGCGCGCAAAATCCACCGCCTCGCGCGAGGTGTGCACGCGCAATTCGATGTCGTGCAGATGATCGTGCTGCGCGCCGAGCCGCGGCGCGAACCACTTCTGCAGGAACGACGACAGCATGCTGATATTGAGCACGCCCGACTCGCGCTGCCTGCGCGATTGCTGCAGGGCCGCTTCGAGCTCATCGAGCCCGCGTCGCACGCGCGGCAGCAGGTCGGCCCCTTCGCTGGTGAGTGCGATGCTGCGGCCCCGTCGCCGGAAGAGCGGTGTCTGCAGGTAGTCTTCGAGCGCCTTGACCTGCTGGCTCACGGCTGCGGGCGTGACGTGCAGCGCCTCGGCCGCGTCGGCGAAATTGAGCCGCGTCGCGACGGCCTCGAAGACACGCAGTGCATTCAGGGGCAGGCGATCGTAGGCCGCATCCATGGGCAAGCTTCCATTAATTGCGCTTCAGAAAGTCGGTTTGTTCCGGAGTGCCCGCCGGGAGAGAGTAACAGCGCAGGGATTGCTGCCAACTCGCCACCCACGGAGGGAACATGACCATCAAGTTTGCAGGGATGCGCATCATCGCACTCATCGCCGCCGCGCTGATCACCGCGATCGGCATGTCGCCGTATGAGTTCCTCCACTACTCAGGTCTCAGTGCCGCCGCAGCGGCGACCGTGGATGTCCGCGGACGTGTCCGGTGTCCGCTGCCGGACATGCAGACCCGGCCCATCTGCATCATCGCCGTGAAGTGAAATGCTTTTCCATTCAGTGACTTGAGTGTGACCCCGGGGTTGGCACGCATGCTGCAATACGTAGTGCATGAAGATTTCCGCACTGCGTCGGCCCGGCGACACGAGCACCGAGCATCCCGCGGCGGGCGCGATCCGCGGCACCGCCTCGCAGGATGTCGCCCGCGAGCCTTCGCGGCCGGGATGGCGGCGCCACCGGAAGCTTCAGATCGCCGGCGGTGCGGCCGTGCTGCTGCTGCTCGCGCTCGTCTGGGGCGTGCGCGGCTGGTTCGCGGCGGGCAATACCGTGCCTCTCGAGCGGCTGCGCATCGCGACGGTGGAACGCGGCCATTTCGTGCGCGACGTGGCGGCACAGGGCACGGTCATCGCGGCCGTGAGCCCGACACTGTTCGCCTCGGCGCCCGGCACGATTTCCTATGCGGTGCACGCCGGCCAGGTGGTCGCCAGGGGCGATGTCATCGCGACACTCGACAGCCCCGCGCTGCGCAACGAGTACGAGCGTGAACGCGCGAATCTTGCCGGCGCCGAGGCGGCGCTCGCCCGCGAATCGATCGAAGTCCGCCGCCAGAACCTGCTGAACCAGCAGCAGGCCGATCTCGCCGACGTGCAGATCCGTGCCGCCGAACGCGAGCTGGCACGCGCACGGGCCGCATGGGAGACGCGCGCGATTCCCGAGCGCGAACTGCGCCAGGCCGAGGACGATGTCGCCACGGCGCGGCTGAATTTCGAGCACGCGCAGGCGACCGCCAGCCTCGAGCGCGACAGCCTGGAGCTCGAGCTGCGAACGCGTCGCCTCGAGCGCGATCGCCAGGCGCTGGTGGTGGAAAACCTGCGGCGCCGCGTCGATGAGTTGACCGTGCGCTCGCCCGTCGACGGCACGGTTGCGAACCTGGCGCAGACCGATCGGGCCAATGTTGCCGAAAACGCGCCGCTCGTCACGGTCGTCGATCTCGGGGTATTCGAGGTCGAGTTCCAGGTGGCCGAAACCTATGCCACGGAAATCCGCCCGGGCATGGCGGCCGAGATCACGCTCGATGGCCGCACCCACGCCGGCACGGTCGCGTCGATTTCGCCGGAAGTGCGCCAGAGCCAGGTTACCGGGCGGCTCAAGTTCGCCGGCGAGGATCCGCCGTCATTGCGACAGAACCAGCGGGCGAGTGTACGCATCGTACTGGACGAGCGGAACGATGTGCTCGCGTTCGACCGAGGCTCGCAGCTCGGCGAGACGAGCACCTCGGTGTACGTCGTGCGCGGCGAGCGCGCGGTGCGCGTGCCCGTACAGCTCGGCGGCGCGTCGATTTCGAAGATCGAGGCGTTGCAGGGCCTCGAACCGGGGGATCGCGTGATCATTTCCGATACGCGCGATTTCCGCGGCGCCCCTGAAGTACTCATCACCGACTGACCGACCAGAGAGGATGATTTCCATGCTTGCCATGCGCCACATCAGCAAAGTCTTCCGCACCGAGCTCATCGAGACGCACGCGCTGCGCGATTTCTCCCTCGACGTCGCATCCGGGGAGTTCGTCGCGGTGACCGGGCCGTCGGGCTCGGGCAAGACCACGTTCCTGAACGTTGCCGGCCTGCTCGAGACCTTCGACACCGGCCGCTACGAGCTCGACGGCGTCGACGTGAACGGCCTGTCGGACGACACGCGCTCGCGGCTGCGCAACGAGAAGATCGGCTTCATCTTCCAGAGCTTCAACCTGATTCCGGATCTCGACATCTTCGACAATGTCGACGTCCCACTGCGTTACCGGCGCATGAAAGCCGCCGAGCGCAAGGAGCGCATCACGAGCGCCCTCGACATCGTCGGACTCGGCTCACGCGCGCACCACATGCCCTCGCAGCTCTCGGGTGGCCAGCAGCAGCGCGTGGCGATTGCACGCGCGATCGCCGGCGATCCGAAGTTCCTGCTCGCCGACGAGCCGACCGGCAACCTCGACTCGCTGATGGCGCGCCAGGTGATGGATCTGCTCGAGCAGATCAACGAGATGGGCACCACCATCGTGCTCGTGACCCACGACCCGGAACTCGCGCGGCGCGCGCACCGCAACGTGCAGGTCATCGACGGCCAGGTCTCGGACTACAAGCCGTACGAGCCGCGCGAGCCGCAAGTCATGGCGTCGGCGGCGATGGCCTGAGGAGCACACCATGTTCGGCTACTACGTGAAGCTCGCGCTGCGCAGTCTGCGGCGCAATCCCGGGATCAGCGCGCTGATGGTGATGGCGATCGCGCTCGGCATCGCGGTGTGCGTGATGACGCTGACCGTCTATCACGGCATGTCCTCGAACCCGATCTGGTGGAAGAACGACCGGCTGTACGCGATCACGCTCGACAGCTGGGATGCCGAAGAGCCGGCCAACGAGGAGCGGCCCGAGCTGCCGCCACCGCAGCTGACGTACCGCGATGCCGAAGCGGTTACGTCAACCGCGATAGCGGCGCGCAGCGTGCGCATGATGAGGACGGGCGGCGTGCTCTCGAGCGCCGAGGCGGCCTCGGATGTGCTGCCCGAACGCGCGCTGCTGCGCGTGACGACGGCGGGTTTCTTCGGGATGTTCGACGTGCCGTTCGCCCACGGTGGCGGCTGGCAGGCCGCGGCGGACACGGGCCCGGAGCCCGTCATCGTGCTCAGCAAGGCGATGAACGAGCACTTCTTCGCCGGCGCGAACAGCGTAGGGCGCACGCTGCGCTGGAACGACCGCGAGTTCCGCGTCGTCGGCGTGCTCGAGGACTGGCATCCCTCGCCCAAGTTCTACGACCTGAACAACGGCAGCTTCGACGACCCGGAGGATGCCTACGTGCCGTTCGGCTGGTTGCCCGCGCTCGAGCTGGACAGCGTCGGCAATACCAACTGCTGGAAGCCCGAGCAGCGCGAGAGCTATCTCGATTTCCTGAATTCCGAGTGCGTGTGGGTGCAGGCCTGGGTGGAACTGCCGGATGCCGCCACGCGGGTGCGCATGCAGGAGTACCTCGACGGCTACGTCAACGAGCAGCGCAGCAGCGGCCGCTTCGCGCGGCCCGACAACAACCGCCTGACCCCGGTCGACCAGTGGCTCGCCGACAACGACGTGGTCCGCAATGACAATCGCATGCTGGTCGCGATGGCGTTCGCCTTCCTGTCGGTGTGCCTGATCAACACCGTGGGCCTGCTGCTCGCGAAGTTCCTGGGCGGCGCCACGATCACGGGCATCCGCCGCGCGCTCGGCGCGAGCCGGCGCCAGATCTTCCTGCAACTGCTCACCGAGGCGGGAATGCTCGCGGCGGTCGGCGCGACCGCGGGCCTCGTGCTGGCGAGTCTCGGACTGCTGGGCCTGCGCGCGATGTACGCGACAGGCAGCAGCGGGTTTCGCACCGTCATGTACATCGACGTCTGGAGCGTTGCGATGGCCGTGGCGCTCGCCGTCGTGTCGGCGCTCGCCGCCGGCCTCTATCCCGCATGGCGCGTGGGTCGTCTTGCCCCGGCCGTCTACCTGAAGTCCTGAAGCGAGGATCCGATCATGGTGATGAGTGACATCCGCCCCGTGCTTTCCGCGCTGCTGCGCAATCGCACCGGTGCCATCCTCGTATCATTGCAGGTGGCGATCGCGCTCGCCGTGCTCGTCAACGCGATCTACATCGTCAAGCAGCGTGTCGACCTGATCGGGCGGCCGACCGGCATGGACGTCGCGAACGTCTTCACGGTCATCAGTTCCGGCTTTACGCAGGACCACGACCGGCTCGCCGCCGCGCGCAACGACCTGGCGTGGCTGCGGTCGCAGCCCGGCGTCGTGGCCGCGACGCGCACCAATGCGATTCCGCTGAGTGGCGGCGGATCCTCGACGGGCATCCGGAGCGAGCCGGATGCGCCCAATGACAAGACCGTGGCGATCAACTATTTCGAAGTCGACGAGGGCGGTCTCGAAACGTTCGGCGTGCAGCTCGTGGCGGGCCGCAACTTCCGCGCCGAGGAAATCATGCCGCCCGATCCGAACCGCAGCCAGGCACCACCGGTCGCGATCATCACGAAGTCGGTCGCGCGTGAGCTGTTCGGCACGACGGACGCCGTCGGCAAGGTGGCCTACGACTACCTGAATCGCCCGACGACGATCGTCGGCGTCATCGAGCACATGCACG
>DAOQXO010000043.1:0-19576 GCA_035342635.1 Steroidobacteraceae bacterium | reverse complement strand
GGCGACTTGGGCCGACGTTCGCACCAATGCTTTGCGCATCGGCATCGCGCTCGAGCCGGCGCAGGCACCAGGCGGAGATACGGCCGATTTCATCTGCTTCGTCGCCCGCCAGCACGACGACGGGCTTCGCGCGCGGCTCGCCGACGCCCCACCATTCGCCGCCCTGCCCCTTTTCGCGCCGCGCCGCATGGATCGCCCGCAGCCGCGGCACTTCGAGCGCGGCAAAGCCTGCGAAATGAACCGATCGCGCGTCCGCCAGTCCGTCCATGAGCGCGGCGATGTTCGCGACGGCGTCTGCGCCCAGCCTGCGCCTGGCCTGCGAGACAGCGCGCCGCACGGTATCGAGCAGCTGCGTCTCGAGCCCGCCAATGATGCGCCAGCGCGCAATGTCTATGCCGTGCTCGGCCGCGAGCCGATCGGCACGCCGCAACGAATCCGCCAAGGCCGCAGTTCCGCCAAGCGCGGTATCCTGCGCCGCGCGCGCAGTCGCCTCGCGCCACAGCCACCACTCCTCCGCAGCCGCGAGCGGCCGTGGCAGGCTGGAGTCACCGTTTGCAGCGCGCGTCACTTCCCTCGCGAGCCACCCCTCGCCCGAGAGCACGTCTGAGGTCGGCCATACGACCTCCCCGCGCGCAAGCGCGCGGCGCGCGTGCGCTACCCGCAGCGCGTGCGCTCGCTGCGGTGAGGGCACGACGACCGTGTCCCCACGCTCGATTGCTGTCGAAATCTCGTCAGTTACTGTAATCAAATCAGGCGATTACACCTATTTTATATAAATTACTTGAAGCGAGCCGCAGCGTCGACGACCTGCCCGGTACCCGCGCCCGATGGCCCACCCGCGGCGTACGTCGCGAGCAGCTCGTTCATGCGCTGGAACACCGTCTTGAGTGTCGCGGCATCCGGCAGGTTCGTAATGCGGAAATGATTTCGATACGGCACGTTGAAGCTGACGCCCGGGGCGACGAGCACGTGTTTCTGTTCGAGCAGGTCGAGCGCAAAAGCCTGGTCGTCGAAACCCGGCATGGCGTTCGAATCAACGCCGACGAAGGCGTAGAGCGCGCCCAGCGGGGCCTGCAGTTGCAGGTACGGGCTCGCAGCCGCCGCATCGAGGATAACCGCCCGCGAGTCGTGCAGGCGACCGCCCGGCGCGGTGAGATCCTTGATGCTCTGGTAGCCACCCAATGCGGTCTGCACGGCCCACTGCGCCGGCACGTTGCTGCACAGTCGCAGCGACGACAGCAGCTCGAGCGCGTTCAGGTAATCACCCGCCGAGCGCAGCCGTCCGGAGAACACGGTCCAGCCGACCCGGTAGCCGCAGGCGCGGTAGACCTTCGAGAGTCCGGACATCGTCGCGCACAGCGTGTCGTGCACGAGCATCGCCATCGGCACGAACGTGGCGCCGTCGTAGACGATCTGGTCGTAGATTTCGTCGGCCAGCACCACGAGCTTGTGCTTCTCGGCGATGCGCGCGAGGCGCTCGAGCACCGCGCGCGGATACACGGCCCCGGTCGGATTGTTCGGGTTGATGATGACGATGGCGCGGGTGCGGCGCGTGATCAGCGCCTCGACGGCATCCGGATCCGGCACGAACCCGTCCTCGGGCCGGCAGGGGTAGTGCACCGCCCTGCCGCGGTTCAGGTTCACTGCCGCGGTCCACAACGGGTAATCGGGGCTCGGCACCAGCACTTCATCGCCGTCGTTCAGCATCGCGCGCAGCACGAGGTCGATCAGCTCGGACACGCCGTTGCCGATGAATACTTCCTCCGCGCTGACGCCCTGTACGCCGCGCGCCTGCTGCTGCATGACGACCGCCTCGCGCGCGGGAAAAATGCCCTTCTGGTGGCAATATGCCTCGCTCGCGCCCAGATTCTCGATCATCGCGAGGCGCATGGTCTCGGGTGCGCGGAAACCGAACAGGCCGGGATTGCCGATATTGAGCGAGATGATTTCGTGCCCGAGACGTTCCATTTCGTGGGCTCGACGGGCGAGGCGGCCACGAATCTCGTAGCGCACATTACGGAGGCTGTCGCTCGGGCGAAATGTCTCGGTCATGGCGCGAGCATAGCATCGCGCCCCGGATCAGCGGATGGCACCTGCGGCACGCAGGCGTGCCAGTTCCGTTGAATCGAGACCCAGTTCCGCTTCGAGGACGGTGTCGGTGTGCTCGCCGAGCAGCGGCGGTGCGCTGCGGTACTCGAGCGGCGTGCGCGAGTAGTTGATCGGGTTCTTCACCCCCGGCACGGTGCCGGCGGTCGGGTGCGGCAGGTCGATGCGCATGCCCCGATGGACGATCTGCGGCTCGGCGAAGACCTGGCCGATCTCGTTGATCGGACCGCAGGGCACGTTCGCAGCATTCAGCGCATCCAGCCACCAGCGAGTCGGGTGCGCGCGCAGCGCCGCCGCCACGATCGGCACGAGTTCGGCGCGATGTGCGACGCGCGCCTTGTTGGTGGCAAAGCGCACGTCAGCCGCGAGCTGCGGCTGCTGCGCAACCGAACACCATGCGGAGAACTGGCGATCGTTGCCCACCGCGAGCATCAGGAAGCCGTCGGACGTCGCGAACGCCTGGTAGGGCACGATGTTCGGATGGGCCGTACCCTGGCGACGCGGCGACTCGCCGGTGACCAGAAAATTCATGTTCTGGTTGGCGAGCCAGCCAAGTTGCGTGTCGAGCAACGCGAGATCGATGTACTGACCGATCCCGGATGCGCGCCGCTCGTACAGCGCCGCGATGATCGCCGTCGTGGCGTACATGCCGGTCATCAGGTCGACGACCGCCACGCCGACTTTCTGCGGGCCCCCGCCCGGCTCGCCGTCTGGCAGGCCCGTGATGCTCATCAGGCCACCCATGCCCTGGATCATCGCATCGTAGCCGGGCTTGTCGGCGTCAGGGCCGTCCTGGCCGAATGCCGATATCGAACAGTAGACGAGCCCGGGGCATTCGGCCTTCAGGTCCGCGTACGCCAGGCCATACTTCGCCAGCCCGCCGACCTTGAAGTTCTCGACCAGCACGTCGCAGCGACGCGCGAGTGCGCGCACCAGGCTCGCGCCTTGCGGGTTCGAGAGGTCCACGGCAACCGAGCGCTTGCCGCGATTGGTCGACAGGTAATACGCGGATTCCGTGGTATCGCGACCTTCGGCGTCGCGTGCGTACGGGGGCCCCCACTGGCGTGTGTCGTCACCGCCATCCGGGCGCTCGATCTTGATGACATCGGCGCCCAGGTCTGCAAGCGCCTGCGTGGCCCAAGGCCCCGCCAGCACTCGAGACAGATCGAGCACACGAATGCCATGCAGAGGACCCATGTTCACCCACCGGCCGTGCGGCCGCCCGCGTAGTTATTTCTTGCGGCGGCGCCTGCGCGATTTGTGCGCATGCTCGACCTGCCCGTCGCCATGATGGTGCGGCATGTCGCCGTGCTCATGGCCGTGCGGGAAGTCGAAGTCAACCGGATGGTTGTGGCCGTGGGTATTGATCCACTTGTACAGGTCCGGCATCCAGTGCTGGATGCGGCTCGCGGCCCGCTCGCGGTTCTCTTCGACGTTGGTCCACGGATTGAAGTGGAAGTGGTTGTACAGGCGTGAATCGGTGCGGCCGAGCGCCAGCGTACCGAGCTTGCAACCGAAGGCACCGTGGTTGATGTAGGGCGGCCGATAGAAGTAGCCGCCGGTCGGCAGGTCACCGAACTGCATCATCCAGGAAGTGCCCCAGATGTGGTACGCCTCCTCGGCGCAGTCGTGGTAGGAGATGTTGTCCTGCCAGAAGTTCGGCGTCATGCAGTACAGGAACGTGAACGCCTGCGTGCGTTCATCGAAATGCAGCACCTTGACCAGGCAGCCGGGCGCCGTGGCCGGGAAGACATTGGTCGAGGTCCACTGCATGTCGTCGTAGGCATTCACCGCCACGAACTTGCTGCGTTCGGCACGCGGGTGATCGGAATCCGATTCGACGAAGGACGGCTCGCCGTAGTTGTAGTACAGCAGGCCCGTAGCGCCGCGCGACGAGGAAAGCGCCCCGAGCGCGACCCCGGCCGGCACCATGAAATAGCTGCCCGGCCCGTGGACCTTGTCACCGACGGTGATCGAGCCCGTCATGATGAACAGCTCGTACTCGCTGTAGCTCATGCCCGGCGGTTGCTTGTAGCCAGGCTCGAACATCACGGTCATCGTGCATGCGCCGTTGTCCGGGTCGAGCGAGAGCATCTTGTAGTGCATGCCCTTCGGGAAACCGGGCATCGTGAACTTGCGGAACTGGACGTCGCGGTCGACGAAGGGCTCGATATGTGGGCGTGCCATGTGAGGACTCCGGCGCTGGCGCGCTTCAGAATACGACGCGGAACTTGCGCTTCGGGCGGACCGGAATCTCCTCCGGACTCACCTTGCGCATCATATTGAAGTGCACGTGCACACCGCGCGTCTGGATGCGCTCGAGGAATTCCGCCACCCATTTGTCGCGCTTCGGCGCGAGCGCATCCTGCTCGGCGACGATGCTGTTGTAACGAACCTTCTGCTCGGCGATCTCGCGCTTGAGCCAGGCTTCGACTTCACGACTGCGCTTGTGCGGGATGGATTTCACGGTGCGTGGCCTGCAAAATGATTAGACGCGGTCTTATACCGCGCGCCCTGCACCTTCACAACCGTAGCAACCCCTACAAGGCGCGCCCCATGGAGGCGACCGCGTAGCGGCCACCGGAGAAACGCATGCTCGATGCGATCATCGCCGTCACCCTCTCGGCACCCGACCTCGGCGCGGCCGAACGCGCGTACCACGCACAGCTCGGCTACCAGGTCGTCCAGCGGGCGCAGGTCTCACGCTCGCTCGCGGCCAGCTGGGATGCGCGTGCCATGCGCGGGCGTGACTACGTGCTGATGCAGCCCGCGAGCGGCGAGCCGGTGTACCTGCGCATCGTGTCCGCCGAGGCGCCCCTGCCCGGTTACGCGCCGCTGCGTACGTACGGCTGGAACGCCAACGAGATCCTGGTCGAGGATCCCGTCGCGCTCGCGTCGCGCCTGCGCGAACCGTTCAAGGAGATCGGCAAACCCCGGCCGCTGGATTTCAACCCCAGCATCATCGCCATGCAGGTCACGGGGCCCGCCGGTGAGGTCAATTACTTCACTCGCATCCCGCCCACCGGATCGGTATTCAAGCTCGGCAGCGCGAAGTCCTTCGTCGACCGCACGTTCATCGTCGTCGTGGGCGGCCCCGACGTCGGCGCGCTGCGCGCGTTCTATCGGGATGTGCTGCAGGCCCCGACGACCGACCCGCAGCCCACGAAAATCAACGTGCTGCAGAATGCCTACGGACTGCCGCCCGACGCCGAGACACTCATGGGGATCGTGCAGTTCCCGTCGAGCTTCCTGATCGAGCTCGACCAGTACCCGGAAGGCGCAGTGGACCGCCCGATCCGGCGTGGCCAGCTGCCGCCCGGCATCGCGATGGTGACCTTCGCGGTCAAGAGCTTCGACACCATGCGGCTGCCGTGGAAGGTGAAGCCGGCCGTACGGAGCGAGGCGCCGTACAACGGCCGACGCGCCGGTCTCGTGATTGGCCCGGCGGGCGAGTGGATCGAACTGGTCGAGACGGGCGGATCCAATCCGGGCTCCGGACCCTGAAGCTAGCCCAGGCGTCGTCGCGCCACGACCGGGACGGCCGCGACCAGCGCCTGCGTGTAGGCGTGCTGC
The DNA here is from genome assembly GCA_035342635.1 of Steroidobacteraceae bacterium. Classification (GTDB taxonomy): domain Bacteria; phylum Pseudomonadota; class Gammaproteobacteria; order Steroidobacterales; family Steroidobacteraceae; genus CADEFQ01. The sequence continues at coordinate 13,897 of DAOQXO010000043.1, read as the reverse complement.
GGCCTGTCGATCACCTGCACGGCGTCGCCCGCCTCCACGATGCGTCCTTGTCGGAGCACGATGATGCGCCGGCACAGCCGGCGCACGAGCGCGAGATTGTGGCTGACGAAGACCAGGGTCAGGTTGGAATCGCGGTGCAGCGATTGCAGCAGCTGCATGATCTGCGCCTGGATCGAAACGTCGAGCGCGCTCACCGGCTCGTCACAGGCGAGCATCGCCGGCCCGAGCATCATCGCACGGGCGATGCAGATGCGCTGACACTGGCCGCCGCTCAGCTCGTGCGGGTAGCTCGCCAGCACGCCGGCGGGCATGCCGACCAGATCCAGCATCTTCGCGATCGCCTCGTCCACCGCGGCGCGCGCGAGTTCCGGCCGGTGTACCTGCAGCGGCTCGGCGAGCAGGGCGCGCACGCGCATGCGCGGGTCGAGGCTCGCCAGCGGATCCTGGAACACGGGCTGCACCTGGCGCCGCAACGCCAGCCATGACGCAGCATCGAAGCTGGCGAGATCGCGCCCGTGCCATGCGATCGAGCCGTCCGCGATCGGCATGAGGCCCAGCAGAGCGCGGAGCAGCGTCGACTTGCCGCTGCCCGACTCGCCGACGATGCCGATGCTGTCACCCGCCTCGACATCGAAGCTGATGTCGTGCAGCGCGACGAAACCAGCCGCGCGCCCGACGCCGCGCCCGCGCCCGTAACGCACGCCGACTTGCGACACGCGCAGCAGCGGCGCGCCGGTGCTGGCGCTCATGCCGACACCGGGAGATGGCACGCGACGCCCCCGTCCAGCTGCGGCTGTCTGACACGGCAGCGCTCCGCGGCCCGCGGACAGCGCGGATGGAATGCACAGCCGGCGGGCAGTGCGCGTGGATCGGGGGGTTGTCCCGGTATGGCCTGCCAGGGTGCACCGGGCGGATCGTCGAGGCGCGGCAGGCATTCGAGCAGGGCCGCCGTGTACGGATGCCGGGGTGCGGCGACCAGGGCGGCCGCCGTCCCCTCCTCCACGACCCGGCCGGCGTACATGACGAGGATGCGGTCGGCGAGCCGCGCGATGACCCCGAAGTCATGCGACACGAGCGCCATCGCCATGTGGCGCTCGCGCTTGAGCGCCGCGAGCAGCTCCAGTATCCCGGCCTGCACCGTGACATCGAGCGCCGTGGTGGGCTCGTCGGCGATCAGCAGCGGCGGATCGCAGGCGATCGCGATCGCGATCGCGACCCGCTGGCGCTGACCACCGGACAGTTCGTGCGGGTACCGCGAAAGGCGTCTCGCGGCATCGTCGATCCGGACCTGCTCGAGCAGTTCGAGCGTGCGCGTGCGGGCCGCGGCGCCGTGCGCGCGCCCGTGGCATTCGAGTACCTCGATGATCTGCTCGCCTACGGTGCGATGCGGCGTCAGCGACGACATCGGATCCTGGAACACGAAGCCCGCGCGCGCACCGCGCACCCGGTCGAGTTCCGCCTCGGACTTTGCCAACAGGTCCTCGCCCGCCAGTCGCGCCATACCGCCCACCTGGGCGTCGGATGCCGTCAGGCGAAACGGCGCGAGCAGCGCCTGGCTCTTGCCCGCACCCGATTCGCCGATGATGCCGACGCATTCGCCGGGCGCGATGCGCAGCGAAACACCGGCAACCGCGACCAGGGGCCCACCGCGCGCCGCAAAGCGCACCGCGAGATCGCGCAGTTCAAGCGCGGGTGCGGGGATCGAGGACATCGCGCAATCCGTCACCGAGGATGTTCAGAAGCAGCGTCAGCACGACGAGACAGCCCGCCGGTGCGAGCAGCAGCCATGGCGCCGTTTCCATGTCGCGGGCACCATCGCTGACGAGGCTGCCGAGGCTCGCCAGCGGCTCCTGTACACCGAGGCCGAGGAAGGACAGGAAGCTCTCGTAGAGGATCATCTGCGGGACAGTCAGCGTGGCATACGCGATCACCGGTCCAGCGACGTTCGGAAGGATGTGACGCCACAGGATGCGAGCGGTCGGCACGCCCATCGCGCAGGCGGCGGTGACGAATTCGCGCTGTCGCAATGCGAGCGTCTGGCCGCGCACGATGCGGGCAGTCGTGAGCCAGCCGACGCTCGCGATCGCGATCAGGAGCACCGGTATGCTGCCGCGCTCGAACAGCGTCGCGAGGATGATGACCAGGAACACGTAGGGCAGCGCATAAAGCACATCCACGATGCGCATCATTACCGCATCGGTCCTGCCGCCGGCGTAGCCGGCGATTGCGCCCCATAGCAGGCCTATCGCGACACTGACCAATGCCGCGACGAATCCAATCAGCATCGAGATGCGCAGTCCCTGCATCGTGCGCGCAAACACGTCGCGCCCGAGCCGGTCCGTGCCCCACCAGTGCGCGTCGGCGGCGCCGGGCGCAGCAGCCAGCCGCGACCAGTCGATGGCCTCGGGCGCGTGCGGCGAGAGCAGCGGAGCGAACAACGCGAGCATGCACAGCGCCAGCAGCAATGCCGCCGCGACGCGCAGCGCGCGACCTTGCGGCAGCTCAATGCCGCCGGATACGCGGGTCGAGCCAGGCATACAGCAGGTCCGCCAGCAAGTTGCAGATCAGCGTGATCGTTCCGTAGACGAGGGTCATGCCCATCACCAGGGTGTAGTCCCGATTGAGGGCGCCCTCGACGAGAAAGCGCCCGGCTCCGGGGATGCTGAACACCGTCTCGACGATCAAGGAGCCGGTCAGAACGAATGCGGTTGCCGGCCCCAGCCAGCTGACGAGGGGCAGCAGCGCCGGGCGCAGCGCGTGGGTCACGACGAGGCGCCGCATGCCGATGCCACGCGCGCGCGCGGCGCGGATGTAGTCCAGGCCGAGGACCTCGATCAGGCCGGTGCGAGTCAGGCGGATCACATAGGCCAGTACCGGAATTGCGAGCGTGACGACGGGCAGGATTGCATGGCGCAGCGTGCCGGCGTCCCAGCCGGCCGCGGGCAGCCAGCGCAGGCGCACACCGAACAGCAGCGCAAGCAACGGGCCGAGCACGAAGGTCGGCAATGCAATCGCGAGCGCCGCCAGCAGTGCGACGGCGCGATCGGTGAGCGAACCGCGGCGCAGCGCCGCGCCGACGCCGAGCGGAATGCCGAGCAGCAGCGCCAGCGCCAGCGCCGCCGCGCCCAGCGTGGCGCTGATCGGCAGGCCGGCACCGATCAATTCACTGACCGAGCTGTCCTTGTGCTTGAAGGAGGGACCCAGGTCGCCGTGCAGCAGGCCGCGGACATAGCGCAGGTATTGGGTCGTGAGCGGCGCGTCGAGGCCGTAAGCGGCTTCGAGATTGGCGCGCACTTCCGGGAGCGCAGGCCGCTCGTCGTCGAACGGTCCGCCCGGAGCGAGACGGATGACGAAGAATGCCGCCGTGACCAGCAGCAGCAGTGTGGGGACCAGGCCGATGATGCGGAGGACGGCATGGCGCATCATCGCAGCGACCTCAGGCGGCCGACACGGCTGCCGGGGAGACTACCGGTGCGCGTACCTTGAGCACCATGGCGAACGCGATGGCGACGGCGATCAGCACGCAGATCAATCCGAAGCCCGGCGTATAGCTGCCGTAGGCGTCGTAGAGCAAGGAAGTGATCCACGGCCCGAGCGCGCCTCCGCCGGCATCGAGCACGGTGATTGCGCCCATGACCCGCCCGAGCGAGCGCGAACCGAATGCATCGGCGGCAATCGCCTGCAGCAGCGAGTAATTGCCGCCCCAGCCGAAGCCGAACAGCATGATGGCGAACATCACGAGCGATTTCTGCAGCGTCATCAGCATCAGCGCGCCGCCGAGCATGAGCAGCAGGCTCAGGATCCAGACACGCTTGCGGCCGAGGATGTCGGACAGCACGCCAGAGACCACCTTGCCGATCAGTCCCAGAATGAACAGCGGCACGAACAGCGCCGCGCTCTCGGACGGCGCGAAACCGAGGTCCCGCGAATGCAGGAACAGGTTGTTGCTGATACCGAGGATCGAATAGAAGGTCGCGAAGGCGCCGAGGCCGATCAGCCAGAACTGTCTGCGCGCGACGATGTCGCGGTATGAGAGCAAGGGGCCCGCGAGCTGCTCGCTGCCCGCCGGACTGCTCGCACCGTAGGGAGCCAGTCCGATCCGCGCCGGCCATTCCCTGATCGAGAACCAGATGATCGGCAACAGCGCGAGCGGCGCGAGCGCGGACATCGACGCCGCATCCCGCCATTCGTAGGTCTCGATCAGCTGCGTGAACACGCTCGGCAGAATGCCGCTGCCGAGGCTGGTGCCGGCGAGCATGACACCCAGCGCGAGCCCGCGACTCGAAATGAACCAGCGCGAGACGATCACGACACATACGGCGAGACCGGCGCCGGCGAGGCCGAGGCCCATCACGAAACGCAGCATGTAGAGACCGCCGACGGTCTCCACCTGCCCGAGCCCGTAGAACGCGCCCGCCAGCAGCAGCACGCCGATCGTCATGACCGGACGTACGCCGAACCGATCGGCGGCCCAACCGGAAAGCAGCGTGAATATCGCCGCCGTGCCGAGCTGGATCGCATCGCCCAGCTTGAGCGGCCCGCGCTCGATCTGCAGGGCCTGCAGCAGGTGGGTATCGAAGGCCTGAATACCGCCGATGGTGAGCCCGTTGGTCACCGAGATGAACACCAGCGTGGCAACGACGATGCCCCACCAGCCGTAGTAGCGCCACCCGTCCTGTGCGCGCGCGGTACCGGAACCTGTCATCCAGCCAGTCTACAGGGTCGCTTCGTCAGTTGCCGAGCCCGAGACTGCCGGGATTCATGCGACCGTCCGGATCGACCAGCGCCTTCAGCTGCCGCAGCAGCTGCGCGGCCGCCGGCTCGAGTCCGCTCTGGTACGGATAGAACTTGCCGAGCTGGAAACTCACCGCGCCCTGGGCCGTGAAGTTCTCGGCGAGCGCGGCGCGTATGCGCGCCACCGCAGCGGTGGCTTCGGGGTTCGCCGGGAAAGTCGGCAACTTCGCCAGGTAGTCGGCCGGCAGCACGCGCTCGTGGAACATCATCCGCGCTTCCGGCCAGTACAGCACCGGCTCGAGCAGCGTGCCGGACGTGCCCACGGTCGCCATCAGGTAGCCGTGGTCGATGTCGAACCGCGTCATCTCGTCAGCGAACCGCGCGAAAACCGCTTCGCACGAGGCAAAGAGGTCAGCCGCGCGCGAGAAACTCGTGATGCCGTGCACGGGCACCCAGCGCTCGCCGCCCGGCCCGAGCATGCTGGTCACGTCGGCAAACGGATTCGCGCGCATCACCTTCGGCACGCTCGGCTCGACCTCGGCAGCCTCGGCACCGACGGCCGCGCGCACGATCGCCAGCCGGGCGTCCGCGTCGGCCTCGTCACGCCCGTCGAGCGACAGGTGCAGCGAGAACTTGTTCTCGTCGAGAAAGCCGCGCCCGGCCGCAACGAGCTTGGCACCCGCGCGCAGACCCTTCAGGCCACCGCCCGCCGCCTTCATCACCTTGCCGAGCGTCTTGACGTCGTCGGCGAGGCGCGCGCGCTTCATGCGCTGGTTCTGCAGCCCGGGATCGAAAGCGAAGCATTCCGAGACCACGTCGGCGCGCGCCACTGCAGCCATGGCCGAGAGCAGCGCCGGCGCCGTCGCGAACTGGAAGGAGGCGTGACGCGACACCGGCATCGGTCGCACCAGCCGGAACGTGGCGCGCAGCTTGATACCGAGCGCACCGGTATCGGAAAGGAACATGCCCATGGTGTCGGGGCCGTACTGGCGGAAGAACGGCGCGCCCTTGGCATTCGCATGGCTGCCGAGCTTCAGCAGAGTGCCGTCGACCAGCAGCACGTCGAGCCCGACGACGCTGTCGGCAGCGACACCGTAGCGACCTGAGCCGAGGAACATACTGCCCTGCGACAGCGCACCGCCGATGGTCGCGCACTGGCCCGAGAGCGGGCCCCAGTAGGGTGTGCGCAGGCCGTGGGGCGCGAGCGTATCGTGCAGCCCGCGCCAGGTCGCCCCGCACTCGACCGTGACATAACCGTCCTCGGCGTTGATCTCGACAACCTTGTTCATGCGCAACAGGTCGACGGAGATCGTGCCCTCGCGCACGGGCAGATACCCGTCCGTGTAGGACATGCCGCCGCCGCGCGGCACCACCGCGAGGCCTTCTCGCGCGATGACGCGCAGCGCGTCCGCGAGCTGCTCGCCCGTCTCCGGTCGGATCACCGCGAGCGGCAGGACCCCCTCGCGGTAGACGTCCTGGGCATAGAACCGCCGCTCCGCCGTATCGGTCAGCACATTCTCCGCACCCAGAATGGCGGTCAGTTCCTGCAACAGGGCTGTGGACATGAGTGGCTCCAGTGACGCGACACAAGCTGTCCGCCTATTGGACAGCATCCGCCGGGGTTCCTAAACTTCGGTTTTCCCCAACTTGCGTTCCGCACGGTGGTCGCGGACAAGGGTACTCCATGGAATCTACACGTCCGATTCGCGCCCTCATCCGCGGCCTCGATGCGCTCACGGTACTCAACCTGAAAAACGGTGCCACCGTTTCCGAAGTTGCGCAGGAGATCCGCCTCCCCCGTACCACCACCTACCGGATCCTCGAGACGCTGAGCCACGCCGGCTACGTCTATCGTGACTCCATCGACGACCGCTACCGCCTCACGATCATGGTCCGCGGCCTGTCGGACGGCTTCGACGACGAGGCCTGGGTCACGCAGATCGCGCGCCCCCATATCAACGAGCTCGGCAAGGAGATCATCTGGCCGGTGGCGATCGCCTCGCTCTCCGGCACCTCGATGATGGTTCGCTAGACGACCGACCATCGCAGCCCGCTCGCCGTCGAGCGCTTCTCGGCGGGCGTTCGGGTGCCGCTGCTGACCTCCGCCTCCGGTCGCGCCTACCTCGCATTCTCGCCCGCCGCGCAGCGCGACGCGTTGCTCGATATCCTCAGCCGCTCGACCCGGGAAAACGACAAGCTGGCCAGGAACCGCGCCGAGCTGCAGCAGATCCTGGCCGACGTCCGCTCGCAAGGTTATGCCACGGCCGTGCGCCCGCGCCGCGTCACCGACGAGATCACGATGGCCGTGCCGATCCCGCTCGACGATCGCGTGCTCGCCGCAGTCTCGATCCGCTTCAGTGGCACGGCCGTACCACTCAAGCTCGCGGCCGAGCGCTTCCTGCCGAAACTGCACGACACCGCGGCCCGGATCCGCCACGACTTCCTCGAGCAGCAGCGCGACCCGCCGCAGCGACGCCACCGCCCCACACAGGTATGCTGATAGACTATCTACCATGAAGCGAATTCTCGTCTGCACCAAACGCGTCATCGATTTCAACGTCCGCGTTCGCGTCAAGCCCGATGGCACCGGCGTAATCACCGACGGCGTCAAGATGAGCCTCAACCCCTTCGACGAAATTGCCCTCGAGGAAGCGCTGCGCATCAAGGAGCGCGGCGGTGCCGAGGAAGTGGTCGCCGCCACGATCGGGCCCGCCGACTGCCAGCAGCAACTGCGCACCGCGCTCGCGATGGGCGCCGATCGTGCGGTCCACGTGGTGCACGACGCCGGCCTCGAGCCGCTCGCTGCGGCTCGGGTGTTCATGAAGCTGATCGAGAAAGAGCAGCCCTTCCTTGTGCTGCTCGGCAAGCAGGCGATCGACGACGACAACAACCAGACCGGCCAGATGCTCGCGGCGCTGTGGCAGCGCCCGCAGGCGACTTTCGCCTCAAGGGTCGAACTGACCGACACTACGGCGCGCGTGACCCGCGAGGTCGATGCCGGTCTCGAGACCCTGGAGGTCGACCTGCCGGCTGTCGTCACCACCGATCTGCGGCTCAACGAGCCACGCTATGTCAAATTGCCCGACATCATGAAGGCGAAGAAGAAGCCGCTCGAGAGCCTGCCGTTCGCTGACCTGGGCGTCGCGGCCACCGCGCGCGTCAGGGTGGTGCGCACCGAGCCGCCTGCGCAGCGGCAGAAAGGGATCATGGTCAAGGATACCCAGGAACTCGTCGCCGCCCTCAGGACGCGGGGGGTGCTCTGATGAGTCGCATACTGATCGTGGCCGAACACGACGGCGCGAAGCTCAAGCCCAGCACTGCCAAGTGCGTCAGCTGCGCGCGCAACGTGCCGGATGCGGAAGTCACCATTCTGGTGCTTGCCGCCGACGGCGCGGCAGTCGCGACCGAGGCAGCCGGGCTGGAGGGCGTCAAGACGGTGCTGCGCGTCGACCGGCCCGAGAACGGCCATGCGCTCGCGGCCGTGCTGGCACCGCAGGTGGCGGCGCTCGCCGCGCCCTACACCCATGTCTTCGGACCGTCGACGACCTTCGGCAAGGATCTGATGCCGCGGATCGCCGCACTGCTCGATGCACCGCAGCTGTCCGACATCATGGCCGTCGAGAGTGCCACGCGCTTTCGCCGGCCGACCTATGCAGGCAACGCGATCGTGACTGTCGAAGTCGACGCCGGCGTCACGGTCGTCGCCACCGTGCGCACCGCCTCGTTCGAGGCGGCCAAAGCCGGCGGCGCCGCCGTGATCGAAGCGGCCAGCACCGACGCGGCGCTGCCCACCCATACCCGCTTCGCCGGCGTGTCGGCCGCGAGCACCGATCGCCCCGACCTGCAGAGTGCCGCACGTGTCGTCTCGGGTGGCCGGGCCCTAGGCAGCGCCGACAGCTTCAAGCTGATCTACAGCCTCGCCGACAAACTCGGTGCGGCGGTTGGTGCGTCGCGCGCCGCGGTCGATGCGGGCTACGCACCGAGCGACATGCAGGTTGGCCAGACCGGCAAGATTATCGCTCCCGAGCTCTATATCGCAATCGGCATCTCCGGCGCCATCCAGCACCTGACGGGCATCAAGGACGCGCGCACGATCGTCGCGATCAACAAGGATGGCGAAGCGCCCATCTTCGAGGTGGCCGACATAGGCCTCGTCGGCGACCTGTTCTCGATCGTACCCGAGCTCGAAAAACTGCTGAGCGCGTGACCCGCAACCGGGTCGGTTCGCGCTCGTGGATCCTGCTGCTCGGGCTGGTGAGCGGCCTGTCCACGTTCGGCATGGCGAGCCTCGTGCCGGGCCTGCCGGTCATGGCAAGCGCCCTGCGCGCCGATTACGGCAGCATCCAGTTCGTCCTCTCCGCCTACCTGCTGGCGCTCGGCCTCGCGCAGCCCGTACAGGGCCTGCTGTGCGACCGCTTCGGGCGGCGCCCGGTGGTGCTCGCCGGCTTCATCGCCTTCGCGGTAGCGAGCATCGCGGCCATGTTCGCCCCGTCGCTGACGCTGCTGGTTCTCGCGCGCTTCGTGCAGGCGCTGGGAGCCAGCGTCGGCACCGTGGTCGCGCGCGCCATGGTACGCGACACGCACGAGCCCGAGCGCGCGGCCGTGGCCCTGGCGTTCATCACCGCGGTGATGGGCATTTCGCCGATCCTCTCCCCCATCTTCGGCGGCATCGTGGTCGAGCAGTTCGGCTGGCGCGCGCTGTTTGCCATGCACGCCGTGGTCGCGTTCGCGCTGATTGCCTGGATGGCCGTGTCGCTGCAGGAGACGCGTGTCAGCCACACCGCGCCGGCGCACGCCGCCGGCATCGTGAGCCAGGCCGGACAGCTGCTGCGCGACTCGCACTTCCTCGGCTACACGATGATCTACGGCTGCGCGACCGGTGTGATCTACGCCTTCATCACGGTGGGCGCCGATCTGTTCGAACGCGAGTTCGCCATCGGACCGGCACGCTTCGGGTTACTGTGGGCGCTGCTCGCCGCGGCCTTTGCCGCCGGTGCCTGGTTCGCCGGCAACGGCGCGCGCCGGTTCGGCAGTCGCCGCGTCCTGCACTCAGGCGTGGCCTTCACGCTGCTCGGGGCGGTGATCTTCGCCGGCGCCGCGTCCCTGCGCGATCCGCGGCTCGGCGCCTACATGCTGGCGCTGATCGTGCTGGTCGCCGCCAACGGCATCGTCGCTCCGTTGTCGCTGGCGGGTGCGGTCAGCGGACACCCGGACCTTGCCGGCCTCGCGAGCGGCCTGTCGAGTTCGCTTGCGATGCTGACCACGGTCGCGTTCGCCGCCGTCTCGGGGGCGCTGTACCAGGGCGCGGCGGCACCGATCGCCGTGCTGATGATCGTCGGTGCGCTGGGCGTCGCCATGGCCGCGCATGCAGCCACGCGCGATCCGCTCAGGAGTGCTCGGCGCTGACCCGAACCAGGGCCTTGCCGAAATTCTCCCCGCGCATCAGGCGGCAGAAGGCCTGCGGCGCATTCGCGAGACCCTCGGTGATGTCCTCCCGATAACGGAACTGACCCGAGCGGATCCAGCCGCCGATGACCCGGGTCATCTCGGCCATGCGGTGCACGTGGTCGTAGACGATGAGGCCGCGCATCGTCGCCCGCGCGCCGATGATGGGTCCGAGGAACGGACCGGCCGGCGGCGTATCGAGGCTGTAGGCCTCGATCATGCCGCACAGGACGATGCGCGCCCCCCTTGCGAGGTTGCGCAATACGGCAGTCAACGTGTCTCCCGCGACATTGTCGAAGTAGACATCGATCCCGCTCGGGCACACTTCCTTCAACTGGCCCGCGAGATCGCCCTTCTTGTAGTTCACGCAGGCGGCGTAACCCAGTTCCCGAACCGCGAACTCGCACTTCTCGTCGCTGCCGGCGATGCCGACGGCGCGCGCACCGACCAGCCGTGCGACCTGGCCGGCCGTGCTGCCGACGGCGCCGGTCGCCGCAGAGACCACCACGGTCTCGCCCGGCTTCGGTTCACCGAGATACACGAGGCCCGCGTATCCCGTCAGCCCGGGCATGCCGAGCACACCAAGCGCTGTCGAAACCGGCGCCACCGAGGGATCCACCCGACGCACGCCCTGCCCCGACGACAGCGCGTACTCCTGCCAGCCGTTGCGCACGGCGACGAACTCACCGGCGCGATAGTCCGTGTGGCGCGACTCGACGATCTGCGCGACCGTCTCGCCGACCATCACGTCCCCGGGACTCAGCCGCTCCGCATAGATCTGGCTGTTCTTCATCACGTTGCGGTAGTACGGGTCGAGTGACAGGTACACCGTACGCGACAGGAACTGGCCGGGACCCGGGGCCGGGATCGGCGTCGTATCGGCACCGAAATCCTCCGGCACCGGCAATCCCTTCGGCGTGCGCTGGAAGGTGATGCGGTGATTGCGGTCGGAGACAGCTGCCATCTCAGAGCTGTCCCAGCACGTACTCGGCAGCCGACACCTTGAACTCGCCCGGCGCCTCGACGAACACTTGCGTCGCGACACCGTCGTTGACGATGACCGCAAAGCGCTGCCCACGCAGGCCCATGCCGAATCCGCGGCCATCCATCTCGAGACCGAGCGCCTTCGAGTAGTCGCCGTTACCGTCGGCGAGCATCAGCACGTCGTCGTCCGTACCCGAAGCCTTGCCCCAGGCATTCATCACGAACACGTCGTTGACCGCCATGCAGGCGATCGTGTCGGCACCCTTGGCGCGAATCTCGGCGGCATGCTGCACGTAGCCCGGCAGGTGCTTCGCGTCGCAGGTCGGCGTGAATGCGCCGGGCACCGAAAACAGCACCACCTTCTTGCCCTTGAAGAGCTCCTCGGTCGTGATGTCCCGCGGGCCATCCTTGGTCATCGTCTTGAGCGTGCCCGAGGGCATCCTGTCGCCAGCCTTGATCGTCATGTCCTGCTCCTTGCCGGTCCGGAGAAATCCGGGGGCCCACAGCCTAACGGGTCAGCCGTACGGGCGCGAGAGGTAGCGGCCCTGTGGCGCGCCGACCACGCGGCCGTCACCATAGATGCGCTGGCCGCGCAGGTAGGTGTCGGTCACCGTGGCGCTCATTTCCATGCCTTCGAATACCGAATAACCCTGCTGCGACTCCGACAGCTCGCCGCTCGCGACGAAGCTGCGATCCGGATCGACCAGCACCAGGTCCGCATCGAAGCCGGCCGCGATGTCGCCCTTGCCCTTCAGCCCGAAGCGCTGCGCGGCATTCCACGACAGCAGTTCCGCCACGCGGTTGTACGACAGGCCGCGCGCCTTACCAGCAGTGATCAGCGCCGGCAGCATGAATTCCGTGCCACCGAAGCCGGACTTCGCCTGGAAGATGTCGTTGCGGTCCTGCTTGCCGAGCTTCATTTCGTACTTGCAGCAGGCATGGTCCGAACACACCCAGTCGAGCTTGCCATCGAGCAGCGTTTGCCAGAGGAAGTCCACGTCGTCGCGCGAACGGATCGGCGGATTGACCTTGGCGAGCGCCTTGACCGGTGTGTCGTAGTCGAGGCACAGGTGGGCGATGGTGACCTCGCGGCGGAAATTCACGTGCGGGAAGGCCTTCGCCATGCGCAGCGCCGACTCGACGGCCTTGCGCGAGGTGAGGTGCAGCAGGTTGATGTTGGCGCAATTGGTCTCGTTGGCCAGATACGAGGCGATGGTGATGGCCAGCCCTTCGGAATGCGGCGGCCGCGCGGCGCTATAGGCGCGCAGCCCGGACAGCGGCGCGCAATCCGCGCACTCCGGATCGTTCGATGTTCCGGTCAACCAGGTGTCGAGGTCGGTCTTCTTCGCGCCGCCCTCGACCATCTTCGTGTAGGCGGCGAGGATTTCGGCGAGTTCGCAGTGCAGCGACAGCGAAATCGCGTCCCTCTTCTCCGGGAAGCGTTCCATCGCGCGTTGCACGCCGCGCATCACGAACTCGAAGTGCGCGATATCGTACTTCTCGTTCTTGTCGATCATCAGGAACTCGTGTTGCGAGCTCGAGGCGCCATGCAGGCCGTAGCCGCCATAGAACATGAAAATCTTGAACGAGGTCACACCGAATTTCTCGATCAGCATGTCGATCTCGCCGATGTGCGTGCGATCGAGCGGCGCGAGGTGGTAGGCGTAGTCGACGTAGAAGCGGTCCTTCGAGATGTCGAGCACCTCCTGGAAGACTTCCTTGTACGGGCCACCCTTCTGCATGTAGTAGCCGCCGGTACGCATGTAGTTCAGGCTCGAAGTCACGCCGCCCTGGGCCGCGGCGCGGCTCTCGCTGAGCGCGTCCTCGGCGAGCGGCGCATAGATGCCGCTGTGCATGTGCGGATCGACGAGGCCGGGGAACGCAAGGCGGTTGCGCCCGTCGACTACCGTCGCCGCATCGCTCGCGCGGATCTCTTTCGCGATCCGGGCAAACTTGCCGTCCTTGACCGCGATATCCATCGTCTGCACGGCGGAACGCTTCGGGCGCACCACGCGCACGTTCCGGATCAGAAGGTCGTATTTCTTCGCGGTGTTCGACATGGGCTGGGCTCCACGGGAAAGACTCTCGATTATGCCGCAACGACCATGTCTGCGGCCCCGGCTGCGGTCAATACCTAGCCGCAGCGCCGCCGCGGCTACCCCGGCCCTTGCCAGCGCCGCACTGCGGACACATCGATATCGAACAGGTCGAGTACCCGCCCGACGCTGTGATCCACCACCTCCTCCAGGCTGAAGGGGCGAATGTAGAACGCGGGAATCGGCGGCTCGCGTCAGGAGGTTGTCAGCGAGTGTCGCTTGCCTGACGACTCGTCCATTCGCGCTTTCCTCGAGCTCCTGCACGCGACTTTCGTATACTGGGAACAATCCCGGGATCGTTCGAGCCACATGACCGTGCCTGCTGCCATGACATTGTCCGAGAAGATCATCGCCCGCGCCGCGGGGCGCGAGCGGGTGCGCCCCGGCGAGATCGTCACCTGCAAGGTCGACCTCGCGATGATGCACGATTCCGGCGGACCACGGCGGGTTCAGCCGCACCTCGAGCGCCTTGGCGCCAGGATCTGGGACCCGTCGAAGGTCGTGATCGCGACCGATCACTTCGTGCCGCCACCGGATATCGACAGTGCCGAGATCCTCGCACTCACTCGCCGCTTCGCGCGCGATCACGCCATCGGCGCGTTCTACGACATGCAGGGCATCTGCCATGTAGTGCTGCA
>DAOQXO010000042.1:0-19681 GCA_035342635.1 Steroidobacteraceae bacterium | reverse complement strand
CACTGCCCGACATGTCAGTGTGCATGTCGAGCATGCCGCGATGGGGCTTCAGGTTGTTGCCGCCGGTATCGAACAGTACGCCCTTGCCGATGAGTGCAACGTCGGGCGCGCGCCCGCGCGCCCTGGCGCCCCGGGCGGGCGGGCGCCACGTGAGGTGCGCGATGCCGGCGTTGCGCCTGGCATTGCCGGCGGCCACGGCGAGGAAGCAACCCGCGCCGAGGCGGCGCAGCGCGCGCTCGTCGTACCAGCGGACCCTGATGTCGTGCTCGCGCGCGAGCGTGCCCATCAGGCGGCGGTAGGCTGGCGCGTCGAGCTTGTTCGGCGGCAGCGCCGTCAACCAGCGCGCGAGATTGGTGCCGCGGGCTGTGGCGGCAATGCGCGCGAGCGGCGGCGGAGTCTCGCTGAACACGCGAATCTCGCCGAGCTGGCGCAGCTTGTCCCGCTGCATGTCCTGCGCGCGCCGGCCATAGGCGGGCAGGCGGAAGGCGTGCGCGTGCAACGCGGCGAGCATCGCCTCGACGTCGGCCTGCGCAGTACCGCCGCCGAGCGACAGCACGCCCACGCGTCGCCATGCACCGTCGCCGAGTTCGCGGCACATCCTGCCGGCGAGCGCGAGGCGCGCGAAGGTCCCGGGTCCGGGGGCAAAGCCCGCGATGATGCGTGTGCCAGGCTGGTTGGGCAGGTGTGTGACGCGCACCGTGCCGCGCTCCGGCGCGCGGCCCGCGCGCAGTCGCGGCCACGCGCCCGCGAGTGCGGCGGGCGCCTTGCCCGCATCGAGAGGTGCAATGATGAGCAGCACGTCGAGATTCGCGAGCGCAGCCGCATCGAGCCTGCGCCGGATCACTCGCGTGGCTGTCGTCTCGAGGGCGGCGGTTGGCGATGTCGATGCAGGCAACGGAATTCCGCAGGGATGGCGTCGACGGTCCGTCTGCTTGACCGTCACTCGCGAAAACCGGATCATGACGCGCGCTTCACGGGTGCTCACGGAAACGCGGCGCCGTGCATGTTAACACAGGCCGCGGGCAGCTCTTCACCTGCTGCCATATCGGGATCCACGACACGATGACCGACATTCCCAGGTTCGAAGACCTCGACCCGACCGAAACCCGGGAATGGATCGAATCAATCGATTCGGTACTGAAATCGCACGGGCCCGAGCGCGCCTATTTCCTGCTCGAGAAACTCATCGACCATGCGCGTCGCTCCGGCACCTACCTGCCGTTCCGTCCCAACACCGCCTATCTCAATACGATCGCGCCCGGGCAGGAGCCCGACTACCCCGGCAACCGCGCGCTCGAGCGCCGCGTCGAGGCGTACATCCGCTGGAACGCGATGGCGATGGTCGTGCATGCGAACCGCATCTCGTCGGAGTACGGCGGGCACCTGTCGACCTACGCGTCCGCGCTGACCCTCTACGAAGTCGGCTTCAACCATTTCTGGCGCGCGCCGTCCGATCGGCACCCGGGCGACATGATCTTCATCCAGGGCCACGCCTCGCCCGGCATCTACTCCCGGGCCTATGTCGAGGGCCGGCTCACCGAGGAGCAGTTGCGCAACTTCCGCCAGGAGGTGG
Source organism: Steroidobacteraceae bacterium (assembly GCA_035342635.1). Classification (GTDB taxonomy): domain Bacteria; phylum Pseudomonadota; class Gammaproteobacteria; order Steroidobacterales; family Steroidobacteraceae; genus CADEFQ01. The sequence continues at coordinate 18,108 of DAOQXO010000042.1, read as the reverse complement.
CCGGCAACGGATTGCCGTCCTATCCGCATCCGTGGCTGATGCCCGATTTCTGGCAGTACCCGACCGTGTCGATGGGACTCGGGCCGATGCAGGCGATCTTCCAGGCGCGCTTCACGCGCTATCTCGAACATCGCGGCATCGTGAAGCCCTCCGATCGCAAAGTGTGGGCATTCCTCGGCGATGGCGAGATGGACGAGCCGGAGTCGCTCGGCGCGATCACCATGCCGGTGCGCGAGAAGCTGGACAACCTGGTGTTCGTGATCAACTGCAACCTGCAGCGCCTCGACGGTCCGGTGCGCGGCAACGGCAAGATCATCCAGGAGCTCGAGGCGGCCTTCCTCGGCGCGGGCTGGAACGTGATCAAGGTGCTGTGGGGATCGCGCTGGGATCCGCTGCTCGCGAAGGACCACAAGGGCCTGCTGCGCCGGACGATGGAAGAGTGCGTCGACGGCGAGTACCAGAACTTCAAGGCGAAGGGCGGCGCCTACACGCGCGAGCATTTCTTCGGCAAGCATCCCGAACTGAAGGCGATGGTCGCGAACCTGTCGGACGAGGAGATCTGGCGCCTGAATCGCGGCGGCCACGACCCGCGCAAGGTGTACGCGGCCTATGCGGCCGCAGTCGCGCACAAGGGCCGGCCGACCGTGATTCTCGCGAAGACCGTGAAGGGCTTCGGTCTCGGCAAATCGGCCGAGGGCCAGATGATGACCCACCAGGCGAAGAAGCTGTCGGACGAGGACCTGCTGATCTTCCGCGACCGCTTCCACATTCCGATCTCCGACGACGAGATCGCGCGCCTGCCGTTCTGTCGCCCGGCCGAGGACAGCGAGGAGATGCGCTATATGCGCGAGCGGCGCATGGCGCACGGCGGCTACCTGCCGGTGCGCCGCGAAGTCGCGCCCCCGCTCGCGATCCCCGCGCTCGAGACTTTCCAGGCGATGCTGGAGGGTACCGGCGAGCGCGAGATCTCGACCACGATGGCCTTCGTGCGCATCCTCACCGCGTTGCTGAAGGACAAGAACATCGGCCAGAACATCGTGCCGATCGTGCCCGATGAGGCGCGCACCTTCGGCATGGAAGGCCTCTTTCGCCAGATCGGCATCTATTCATCGGTCGGCCAGCTGTACACGCCGGTCGACGCCGAGCAGCTCGCGTCCTACCGCGAGATCAAGACCGGGCAGATGATCGAGGAGGGCATCAACGAGGCGGGCGCGCTGTGCTCGTGGATCGCCGCGGGCACCGCGTACGCGAACCACGGCATCAACATGGTGCCCTTCTACATCTACTACTCGATGTTCGGTTACCAGCGCGCGGGCGATTTCATCTGGGCCGCGGGCGACCAGCAGACGCGCGGCTTCCTGATCGGCGCCACGGCGGGCCGCACCACGCTTGCCGGTGAGGGTCTGCAACACCAGGACGGTCACAGTCCCCTGCTGTTCAGCGTCGTGCCGAACTGCGTCGCCTACGATCCAAGCTTTGCCTACGAACTTGCCGTCATCATCCACGATGGACTGCGCCGCATGTTCGTCGAGCATGAGCCGGTCTTCTATTACATCACCACGATGAACGAGAACTACGTGCAGCCGGCGATGCCGCGCGGCGTGGAGCAGGGCATCCTGAAGGGCCTGTACCTGCTGCAGATCGGTGGTCGCGGCCGTGTACGCGCGACGCTGCTCGGCTCCGGTACCATCCTGCGCGAGGTGATCGCCGCGGCCGAACTGCTCGAGAAGGACTTCAATATCCCGGCCGACGTGTTCTCGGCGCCGTCCTTCGGCGAACTGCGCCGGGACGCGCTCGAGTGCGAGCGCTGGAACATGCTGCATCCCCAGGACGAGCCGCGTGTGCCCTACGTGCAGCAGTGCTTCAAGGACCGCGAGGGCCCGGTGATCGCCGCGACCGACTACATGCGCAGCGTGCCGGACCAGATCCGCCAGTGGATCGGCGGCACCTACGTCACCCTCGGTACCGATGGCTACGGTCGCAGCGACGCCCGCGCTCCGCTTCGCCGGCACTTCGAGGTCGATCGCCATTTCATCGTGCTCGCCGCGCTCAAGGCGCTGGCGGACGATGGCAAGATCGATCATGCGACGGCTGCGGCGGCGATTACCCGTTACGGAATCGATATCGACAAACCGGATCCGCTGAAGTCGTGAGCGAGGGCAGGCCATGACCCGGCTCATCGAAATGCGCGTGCCCGACATGGGCGAGTTCAAGGACGTCGCGGTCATCGAAGTCCTCGTGAAGCCGGGCGACACCGTCGCCGTCGACACCGCGCTCGCCACGCTCGAGACCGACAAGGCGACGCTGGACGTGCCGGCCACCGCGGCCGGCGTCATCGAGACCGTGCACATCCAGCAGGGGGGTGTCGTCAACCCGGGCGATCTCGTGGTGACGGTGCGCGGCGCCGATGCGCCCGCGGCAGCGGGGGACACCTCCGCTGCACCGGCACCTGCAGCCGCGCCTGCCGAGGCGCCCGCCGGGCCTGCCGCGGCGGCGGCTCCGCCTGCCCCGACGCCGCCACCAGCGGCACCACCCACGGCGCAAGCCGCGCCTGCGCCTGCAGCGGCACCCGCGGCACGCCCCGCCGCGCCGGTGCAGATCGATGAAGCGGGTTTCTCGCGCGCGCATGCGGGGCCGTCGGTACGCAAGCTGGCGCGCGAGCTCGGTGTCGATCTCGTGCAGGTGCGCGGCAGCGGCCTGAAGGACCGCATCACCGCGGACGACGTCAAGGCGCACGTGAAGCAGGCACTCGGCGCAATTGCCGGCGCCGGCACCGCGGCACAAGGTGGCGGGGCGCTGCCGGCCGTGCCGAGCGTGGATTTCGCGCAATTCGGTCCGGTCGAGGTCAAGCCCCTGGGGCGCATCCAGAAGATTTCCGGTGCGCGCGTGCATGCCTCGTGGGTGAACCTGCCGCACGTCACGCAGTTCGACGAGGCCGACATCACCGACCTCGAGGCCACGCGCGCGAAGCTGAAGGGCAAGCTCGAGAAATCCGGCGTCAAGCTCACGCTGCTCGCGTTCATCATGCGCGCCTGCGTTCGAACCTTGAAGGAGTTCCCGCAGTTCAACGCCTCGCTCGATGCCACGCGCGCGAACCTCGTCTTCAAGAAATATTTTCACATCGGTTTTGCGGCGGATACGCCGAATGGTCTGCTCGTCCCGGTGGTGCGCGACGCCGACCGCAAGGATGTCTACGAGATCGCGCGGGCGCTGGCCGAGCTCTCGGCGCAGGCGCGTGCGGGCAAGCTGCCCCCCTCGGATATGCAGGGCGGCAGCTTCACGATATCGAGCCTCGGCGGCATCGGCGGTACGGCCTTCACGCCGATCATCAACGCGCCCGAGGTGGCGATACTCGGCGTGTCCCGTTCGATCACGAAGCCGGTGTACCGGGACGGCGGCTTCGTGCCGCGCCTGATGGTCCCGCTGTCGCTCTCCTACGATCATCGCGTGATCGACGGGGCGCTCGCCGCGCGCTTCACGACCCGGCTGGCCGAACATCTCGCCGATCCGCAGGGCCTGCTCGAGGCCGTTCCGTGAGCATCCGCGATGTCCTGGTCCCCGATCTCGGGGAGTTCAAGGATGTGCCGGTGATCGACGTGCTCGCCGCGCCCGGCGATCGCCTCGAGGTCGACACACCACTGATCACTCTCGAGACCGACAAGGCGACCATGGACGTGCCGAGTCCCGTGGCCGGCACCCTGGTCGAGCTGACCGTGCGCAAGGGCGAGCGCGTCTCCGCCGGTGTGCTGATCGCGCGGGTGGAGACGGCTCCGGAAGATCGTGCCGGTGCGAGCGGCAGCGCAGGCGCGCAGACCGCCGCGGCCTCCCCGGCCACGGACAGCGATTCGCTGAAAACGAAGGTGCTGCTGCAGCTCGCGGGCGTGCCCGAGGAGATCGAAACGGACCGCAGCGTGCAGTTGCTGGTGCTCGGCGCGGGCCCCGGTGGCTACACCGCGGCGTTTCGCGCCGCTGACCTCGGCCTCGCGGTCACGCTCGTCGATCGCTGGCCAAGGCTCGGCGGCGTGTGCCTCAACGTCGGCTGTATTCCGTCGAAGGCCCTGCTGCACGCCGCCAGGGTCATCGAAGAAGCGCATGCGATGGGCGCCCACGGCGTCGAGTTCGGCGCCCCACGCATCGACAAGGACAGGCTGCGCGACTGGAAGTCGGGTGTCGTGAAGCGCCTGACGGGTGGGCTGTCGATGCTCGCGAAGCAGCGCAAGGTCGACGTGGTGCGCGGCAGTGGCCGCTTCCTCGGTCCGCACGTGGTCGAGGTGACCCGCGAAGACGGCGGCAGCGAGCGCATCCGCTTCGAGCAATGCATCGTCGCGGCGGGCTCGGAGCCGATGCGACTGCCGTTCGCGCCGCACGATCCGCGCGTCATGGACTCGACCGGCGCGCTCGAGCTCACCGACATCCCGCAGCGCCTGCTCGTGGTCGGCGGCGGCATCATCGGCCTGGAAATGGCCTGCGTCTACGACGCGCTCGGCTCGAAAGTCAGCGTGGTCGAACTGACGAAGCAGCTGATGCCCGGCTGCGATCCTGATCTCGTGCGGCCACTCGAGAAGCGCCTGCGGGCGCGCTACGAGCGCATCCTGACCGGCACGAAGGTCACCGCCATGGCGGCGGAGGCGGATGGCATCCGCGTCAGCTTCGAGGGCGCGGACGGTGCGCAGCCTGCGACCTACGATCGGGTACTGATCGCGGTGGGCCGGGTGCCGAACGGCGGCCGGCTCGAGGCCGAGGCCGCCGGTATCGCCGTCGATGACCGTGGCTTTATCGCGGTCGACAAGCAGATGCGCACCAATGTGCCGCACATTTTCGCGATCGGCGACATCGTCGGCCAGCCCATGCTGGCGCACAAGGCGATGCACGAGGCAAAGGTCGCCGCGGAGGTGGCCGCCGGCGGGAAACACGCCTTCGATGCGCGGGTGATTCCATCGGTCGCCTATACCGATCCCGAAGTCGCCTGGGTGGGCCTCACCGAGACCGAGGCGCGCACGCGCGGCATCCCGGTCGCCAAGGGCGCGTTTCCCTGGGTCGCGAGCGGGCGCTCACTCTCCATGGCGCGCGACGAGGGTTTCACGAAGCTGCTGTTCGATCCGCAGACGCGCCGTGTGCTCGGCGCCGGGATCGTCGGCACCAACGCCGGAGAGCTGATCGCCGAACTCGCGCTCGCGATCGAGATGGGCGCGGACGCGGCCGATATCGCGCTCACCGTGCATCCGCATCCGACGCTGTCGGAGACCGTCGGGCTCGCGGCCGAGGCGTTCGAGGGGACCCTGACCGACCTCTACGTGCCGAAGAAGTCGCAGTAACGCGCAATCACGCAGTCCGCGCAGCGCGGTTTGCGTGCCGTGCACACGTAGCGCCCATGCAGGATCAGCCAGTGGTGGGCATCGCGCGCAAATTCAGCCGGTGTGGTCGCGACGAGGATGTCCTCGACCTGCCGCGGCGTGCGTCCGACGGCGAGACCGGTGCGGTTGGCGACGCGAAAGATGTGCGTGTCCACGGCGATCGTCGGCTCGCCGAACGCCGTGTTCAGGATCACGTTGGCAGTCTTGCGGCCGACACCGGGCAGCGCCTCGAGCGCCGCCCGGTCATGCGGTACCTCGCCACCGTGGCGCTCGATGAGGATCCGGCAGGTCTCGATGATGTGCTTCGCCTTCGAGTTGTAGAGGCCGATCGTGCGGACATAATCGCTGAGCCCGCTGGCGCCGAGGGCGAGGATCGCTGCCGGCGTGTTCGCCACCGGGAACAGCTTGCGGGTGGCCGCGTTGACGCTGCGGTCGGTGGCCTGGGCGGACAGCACCACGGCCACCAGCAGTTCGAACGGCGTCGAGTATTCGAGCTCGGTCGTCGGGTGGGGGTTGGCCTGGCGCAGTCGCACGAAGATCGCGCGCCGGCGCTGCCGCGTCATCGGGCGCCGTCCGGCGCCGCTCATCCAGCGAGGCCCTTGCGGGCGGCGAGCAGCGCGTCGCGCTCGGCGGCGCGGCGCGCCACGCGCGCATTGCGCAGCGCGTAGCGCAGCCGGTTGTCCGCCGCGGCAGGCGGCCGCGGCGAACTGACGGGCCGCTCCACCATCCGGATGCAGTCGACCGGGCACGGCGCGACGCACAACTCGCAGCCGGTGCACAGATCCGCGACGATCGTGTGCATGTGGCGGGCGGCGCCGACGATGGCGTCGACCGGGCAGGGTGGCAGGCATTTCGCGCAGCCGATGCAGAGTGCCTCGTCTATCACCGCGACGCGCTCGGGCTGCTCGCTGCCGTTGGCGGGATTGAGCGGCAGCGGCTCGCGGCCGAGCAACTGCGCGAGTGCCGCGATGGTGCGCGCGCCACCGGGCGGGCACTGGTTGATCGGCGCGGCGCCCGAGGCGATCGCCTCGGCGTACGGACGGCAGCCGTCGTAGCCGCAGCGGGTGCACTGCGTCTGCGGCAGCAGCGCGTCGATGGCGTCGGCGCGTGATTCAGCCAGCGTCACGTCACTTTCATGCCGGGGACGGCACCGTCATCCGGGGCGAGCAGGTAGATGCCCTGCGAATCATCGGCCCCGCTCGCGCACAGCACCATGCCTTCCGAGGTGCCGAAGCGCATCTTGCGGGGCGCGAGGTTGGCGACCATCAGCACGAGGCGACCTTCGAGCCGGGCGGGCTCATAGGCGGCGCGTATGCCGGAGAAAACCGTGCGGCGCTCGCCGCCGAGGTCGAGCTCGAGGCGCAGCAGCTTGTCGGACCCCTCGACGGTCGAGGCGGCGATCACTCTCGCGACGCGCAGGTCGAGCCTGGCGAAGTCCTTGATGTCGACAGTGGCGGCGGCGGGCGCCCTTGCGGCCGCGGCGGGTGCGCTCGCGGCGACGGCGGGTGCGCCCGCGGTGGCGGCCGGCGCCTGTGCCTCGGCGCCCGCGTCGATGAGCGCCGCCACGCTGCTGCGATCGAGTCGCGTCGCGAGCGGCTTGAACTCGTTGATTGCGACATCCAGCAGGGGCGTGGCGATCGCGTCCCAGCGATCGATCGGGGTGCCGAGGAATGTTCCCGCGTCCAGCGCGATGCGCGGCAGGACCGGCGCGAGATAGGTCATCAGCACGCGGAACAGGTTGATGCCCTGCGTCGCGACCGCGAGCACCTCGGCGGCGCGCGCCGGGTCTTTGGCCAGTATCCACGGCTTGTGGTGATCGACGTACTGGTTGGCGCGATCGGCGAGCAGCATCACTTCGCGCACGGCCGCGGAGTAGTCGCGCGCGTCGAACAGCGCGGCGATGCGTCCGCGCGCGTCGGCGAACTCCTGGTACAGCGCCGGCTCGGGCAGCCTGGCGGCGAGTCTGCCGCCCCCACGCGCGATGAAGCCGGCGCAGCGGCTCGCGATGTTGACCAGTTTGCCGACGATGTCGGAGTTCACGCGCGCGACGAGGTCATCGAGGTTGAGGTCGATGTCGTCGAGGTCCGGGCCGAGCTTGGCCGCGAAGTAGTAGCGCAGCGGTTCGGCCGGCAGGTGCTCGAGATAGCGCTGCGCGGTGATGAATGTGCCGCGGGACTTCGACATCTTCTGGCCGTTGACGGTCAGGAAGCCGTGTACGTAGACGGCCGTCGGCTTGCGAAAACCCGAGCCGTGCAGTACCGCCGGCCAGAACAGCGTGTGGAAATAGCTGATGTCCTTGCCGATGAAATGATGGAGTTCCGCGCTGCTGTCCGGCCGCATGTATTCGTCGAAGCTGCGGCCAGTCCGGTCGCAGAGCGCGCGCAGGCTCGCGAGGTAGCCGATCGGCGCATCGAACCACACGTAGAAGAACTTGCCACTCTCGTCGGGAATCTCGAAGCCGAAGTACGGGTGGTCGCGCGAGATGTCCCAGTCCTTGAGCCCGGCGTCGAACCACTCGGCGAGCTTGGCGCGCACGCCGGGCTGCAGCGCGCCGGTGGTGAGCCATTCGCGCAGCATTTCCTCGAACGCGCCGAGGCGGAAGAAGATGTGGTCCGATTCGCGCCACACGGGCGTCGTGCCCGAGATCGTCGAGACCGGATTGACGAGGTCGGCCGGCGAATAAGTGGCGCCGCAGTGCTCGCAGGAGTCGCCGTACTGCTCTGGCGTACCGCACCGCGGGCAACCACCCCTGACATAGCGGTCGGGCAGGAACATGCCTGCCTGCTCGTCGTACGCCTGGCGCACCGGCCGGCGCGCAATGTGCCCGGCGTCGCGCAGGCGCAGGTACATCGACTCGGCGAGCGCCCGATTCTCGGGCGAATGCGTGCTGTGGAACTGGTCGTGCCCGATCAGGAAACCGGCGTAGTCGCGAGCGTGTTCCGCCGCGACGCGCTCGATCAGCGCCTCGGGCGTCACCCCCTCGCCCTGCGCGCGGATCATGATCGGCGTGCCGTGCGCATCTTCGGCGCAGACATAGAGGCAGTCGTGGCCGAGCATCTTCTGCAGGCGGACCCAGATGTCGGTCTGCACCGCTTCGATGATGTGGCCGAGGTGTAGCGGCCCGTTGGCGTAGGGCAGGGCGCTGGTGACGAGGATTCGACGCATCCGCGCAGTGTACCGGAGAGCCCCTGCGGCCGGTGCGCAGGAAGGGGCCCGGATCGCAGGCCGGGCGCTAGCCCTGGTCCTTGACCGGGTCGAACTTCGCCTTGTTGATGCCCTTCTTGTAGGCCTCTTTGCCAGTGATCGCGCGCTCGCGCAACAGTTGTTCGATCGCGCTGTCCATGGTGCGCATGCCGGCCTGCGCGCCGGACTGCATCACCGTCTCGAGCTGGTCGAGCTTGCCCTGGCGGATCAGGTTCGAGACCGCCGAAGTATTGACCAGGATCTCGAGCGCCGCGACGCGACCCTGCTTGTCGGCCCGTTGCAGCAGCTGCTGGGAGATTACGCCCCGCAGCGAAGTCGAGAGCATGGTGCGCACGTGCGACTGCTTGTCGGACGGAAACGCATTGACCATGCGATCCACCGTCGGAGCTGCGCCGTTCGTGTGCAGCGTACCCATCACGAGGATGCCCATCTCGGCCGCCGTGACCGCGATGCTCATCGTCTCGAGGTCACGCAACTCGCCGACCAGGATCACGTCGGGATCCTCGCGCAGGGCCGAGTGCAGCGCGGCGGCGAAGCTCGGGCTGTGCACGCCGATCTCGCGCTGGCTGATCAGGCAGTTCTTGCGCTCGTGCACGAATTCGATCGGGTCTTCGACGGTGAGGATGTGGCCCTTCTCGCGGCGGTTGATGTCGTCGATCATCGCCGCGAGGGTGGTCGACTTGCCGGAGCCGGTCTTGCCGGTCACGAGGATCAGGCCGTTGTTGGCGCGGCACAGCTGCCGCACGGCCTGGGGCAGCTGCAGCTCGTCGAGCGTCAGCGCCTTGGAGGGGATCGCGCGGAACACCGCGCCCATGCCGTTCAGGTGGCGCAGCACGTTGACGCGGAAGCGTCCGCGGCCCGGCAGCGTGTAGGCGAAGTCCGCGCCGTCCTTCGCCTCGAAGCGCTCGACCGCCTGGCGCGGCATGATTTCGTACAGCGTTTCCTTGACCGCCGCAGCGTCGAGCCGCTCCGGACGCAGCGGCGAAAGATCGCCGAACAGCCGGATGCGCGGCGGATCGCCGGCGAGGAAGTGCAGGTCGGAGCCCTTGCGATCGAGGATTTCCGCGAGCAGTGCGTCGATGCGTGCCATGGGGCGCCCGTCAGCCGCCGCCGGTCGCGCCGCTCGCCGGCGCCGGGGAGTCGAGTTTCGGCAGGATGCTCGTGTCGGTCACGAACTTCTGGAACAGGCGCTTGTCGGTCGCGTAGTTGTAGGCGTCGTCGGGATCGATTTCCTTGGCGTTGACCGCCGCAAGCAGCGCCTGGTCGAGCAGCTGCATGCCCTGGTCACGTCCGGTCTGCAGCTGGCTCGGCAGCTGGTGCGTCTGGTCGCTCTGCACGAGCTTGGCGATCGCCTTGGTCATGACCATCACTTCGCAGACCGCGCGGCGGGCGCGGCCGTCGACGCTCTTGACGAGCACCTGGGTCACGACCGCGAGCAGGCTCTGCGCGAGGAAGCTCTTGGTCTGCTCGCGCTCCTCGACCGGCAGCGCATCGATCACGCGGTCGATCGTCTTGGTCGCGCTGGTCGTGTGCAGGGTGCCGAGCACCAGGTGGCCGGTCTCCGCGGCGGTCATCGCCATCGAGATCGTTTCGGCGTCACGCAGCTCGCCGACCAGGATCACGTCGGGGTCTTCGCGCATCGCGGCGCGCACGCCCTCGGCAAACGAGGGGATGTGGGTGCCGAGCTCGCGCTGGATCACCTGGCTCTGCTTGCTGCGGTGGACGAACTCGATCGGGTCCTCGAGGCTGATGATGTTCAGTCTGCGGTTGATGTTCAGCAGGTCGATCATCGCCGCGAGCGTGGTCGACTTGCCGGTGCCGGTCGAGCCGGTCACGAGGATCATGCCCTGGTGGAAATCGCACAGTTTCTTGACGATCGGCGGCAGGTTGAGCGAATCGATCGTCGGGATCTCGGTCGGGATGGCGCGAAACGCCGCGCCGACGCCGGTGTCCTTGCGGTACACGTTGACGCGGAAACGCCCGCCCTCGCCCGAAACGTAGGAAAAGTCGAGGTCGTGGCCCTGCGCGAAATGCTCGGCCTGGGACCTGGTGAGGATCTCGGTGATGTAGCCCTCGAGTTCGGTGTCGCGCAGCTCGCGGAACTTGATCGGCATCAGGTCGCCATGCATGCGCAGCATGGGCGGCACGCCCACGGCGAGGTGCAGGTCCGAGCAACCCTGCTGCATGCCGAGTTTGAGGAACGCGTCGATGCGCGCCACGAAGTCCTCCTGGTCCGAGCCGACTCTTGCTAGCCGCTTGAATAGTCTGAAAAGGCTGTCAGATCAATGGCTAACGCTGAAAACCTTGACCGAGTGCACGAAGTCTACAGCGGTCACAGGAAACGCGACAGGGCGGCCTTGAACTCGTCCATGGTCTGGTAGCGCTTCGTCTTGTCGACGGCCATCGCCTTCATGACGACTTCCGAAAGGCCCTCCGGCAAGGACGGGTTCACGTCCTTTACGGTGCGCGCCTTGCCCTGCACGTGCTGGTACATCACCGCCATGTGATCGCCGCGCGAGTAGGGTGGCACGCCGGTCAGCATCTCGTAGAGGATCACGCCGAGCGCATAGACGTCGGCGCGCTGGTCGACCTTCTTGCCGAGGATCTGCTCGGGCGCCATGTACTTCGGCGAGCCGATCACGTAGCCGGTCTTGGTCAGCTGCGTGTCGCCCTCGCGCTGCGCGGCGGCGACGCCGAAGTCGACGATCTTGAGCAGCCCCTCGTTGTTGATCAGCAGGTTTGCGGGCTTCAGGTCGCGGTGCACGACGCCGACCTGGTGCGCGACCGCCATGCCCGTGCAGATGTCGATCGCGAAGCCCAGCGCGCGCTTCAGCTCCATCGGCTTCTCGCCGACGATCTCGGCGCCGAGCGTGTGCGAGGGGAAGTACTCCATCGAAATGGCGTAGTGCCCCTGTATGTACAGGAAGTCGTAGATGCGGATGACGTTCTGGTGCGTGATCTTGCGCGAGTAACGCAGCTCGTGCACGAAGCGCTTCATGATCTCCTCGTCCTGCGCCACGTTCGGATTCAGGAACTTGAGGATCAGCCGCTCGTCGACCACGGTGTCTTCCATCAGCAGCACGGTGCCGAATGCGCCGCGGCCGATGCGCTCGATGTACTTGTAGCGTCCCTCGATCACGTCGCCCGGATTGAGCGTCGAGATATCGAGCTTCGGCTGCGTGCTCGCCTCGGCCTGGCGCACGACCTGCGCCACTTCGGCCTCCGACATCAGCAGCGTGCGTGCCGCCTCCGTCGGGCGCTGCGGGGCGTGCCCGACGGTGCCCGGCACCGGCGTGGCCGCGAGCGTGCCGCGGCCGCTGCCACTGCTGCTGAGCATGCTGCCAAAGCGGGCGTCGAGTTCCGTGAGCGCATGCTGCGCGGCCTGCGCGATCGTCGGATCGGGCAGCGCGGTCTGCGCCTGCAAATGCACGCGGATGGCTTCGGCGCGGCGTTCATCGGCGAGCTTCGCGAGGGTGCCCATCGCCTCGACGCGGATCTCCTTCTCGGGACGCGCGAGGAACGGCAGCAGCGTCTCGATCACTTTGTGGTCGCCGAGCTTGGCGAGCGCGCGGATCGCCACCGGGATCGAGCGCGCCGGCGCCGTCTGCAGCAGCTCGACGATGCGCGGCACCGCGCGCTTGCTGCCGATTTCGGCCAGCGCGTCGACCGCCCGCTCGCTGACCCACCAGTCCTTGTCGCGCGTCGCCTCGATCAGGTGCGCCACCGCGCGCTCGTCCTTGGTCTGGTTGAGGATCTCGATCGCGGCGCGGCGGATATCCTCGTCGTCGTCCTTGATCAACTGCAGCACGGCGTCGACCACCCTGGGCCCGCCGATCTTGCCGAGCGCATCGGCCGCGCGGCTGCGCACCCACCAGTCGTCGTCCTTGATGGCGTCCAGCAGGAACTTGACGGACTTCGCGGTGCCGACTTCGTTCAGCACCTCGACCGCGGCGCGTCGCGCGAATTCGTTCTCGTCCTTCAGCACCGGCACGAGGTACTTGATGGTCTCCGGGTCGTTCGCCTTGATCACGACGTCGATCGCCTTGTTCTGCACGTCGATCTCGGGGTCGCGCAGCATCTCGCAGACGCGCTGCACGTCGATCGGGCCGTCCATCTTGTGCAGTGCCGCGAGTGCCGCGGCCCGCACCAGCTTGTTGTTGTCCTTCAGCTGGTCCTGCAATGCGCTCTGCACGGCGGGCGTGTTGAAGCGCGAGAGGATATTCAGCAGGTGCAGCCGGGCGATCGGGTCCTTGCCCTGCAGGCGGCCGATGAGCTCCGGGAGCGCGCTCGCGTCGGCCATGTCGTTGATGATGCGAAAGAGCGCAGCCTTCTCGTTCGGCTCCTGCGCGTAGGCGGCGTTCAGGAGCTCGCGCACGCTGAAGCGCTGCTTTTGCGTCGCGATGATGTCGACCAGCGCCGACTTCGAGATGCCCTCGAGCTGCAGCGCCTCGAGCAGCAGGTGCGGCGGGTAGGCACGGCTGCTGGACAGCGCCCAAGAGATGCCCGCGACGACCCGCGGGCCACCTTCGACCAGTCCGCGGGTGAACAGGTGAAAATTCTTCGCATTGACGATCGAGGCGAGGACGTCGACGAACACGACCGTGGCGTTCTTGTCGGCGTCCGCGAGGGCGGCAAACAGGGACTCGACGGCCGCTCCGCCCAGCGATTTCAGCCGGGCGGCAGCCTTCTGTGTCTCAGGATCGTTCGGATCCTTGGTCGCGATGATCTGCGTGATGAAGCGATCAGCCCGCAGATTCGAGAAAAAACTCATTCAGCCCTTTCCCGGGCGGCTTGTACCCGCGCTCTGCCTGTGGACCGACGGAACCCCCACCATCGGTGAAGTATGCCATATGGACCCATGCGAGCATCGTGCCAGCGGTCGGCACCTCCGGCAATTTTCGCTAGAATCCACCCACACGTGCCGACCGGCGCCCGGGAATCCCTGATGCCTAACAACCAGGACGCTGCGCTTCTCGCAGCGCTTGCCACTTTCGTCGACCCCTATGCGGGTGAAACGCTTGCGACGCTGCAGGCGGTCGAGCACGCCACCGTCGCGGCGGGCCGCGCAAACGTGCGCTTGCGGTACGGCTTCCCGGTCGGCGGCTATGCGCACGAACTGCAGCCGCTGCTCGCCGGGCACCTGGCTGCCGCGGGCATCGCATTGCCGCTCGAGCTCGAACTCGCGGCGGACATTCGCGCGCATGCCGTGCAGCGCCAGCTGAAGCCAATGGCGTCGGTCAGCAACGTGGTGGCGGTGGCCTCGGGCAAAGGCGGCGTCGGCAAGTCCACGGTGGCCGCGAACCTCGCGCTCGCCTGGGCCGTGCAGGGCGCGCGCGTCGGCATCCTCGATGCCGATATCTACGGACCCAGCCAGCCGCAGATGCTCGGGCTTGCCGGTGAGCGCCCGGAAATCGCGCCGGGCAAGCGTATCCGCGCACTCGAGGCGCACGGCATCGTGGCCATGTCGATCGGCTTCCTGATCGATGCGGCGCAACCCATGGTCTGGCGCGGCCCGATGGTGACGCAGGCGCTGACGCAACTGCTGAACGACACGCTGTGGGGTCAGCTCGACTACCTCGTGGTCGACATGCCGCCCGGCACCGGAGACATCCAGCTGACACTCGCGCAGCGCGTGCCGGTGGCGGGCGCGGTCATCGTGACGACGCCGCAGCATATCGCCGTAGCCGATGCGCGCAAGGGCCTCAGGATGTTCGAGAAGGTGTCGGTGCCGGTGCTCGGCATCGTCGAGAACATGAGTCTGCACGTGTGCTCGAACTGCGGCCATGCCGAGGCGATCTTCGGCGAAGGTGGCGGTGACGAGATGGCGCGCGAGTATGGCGTCGCGTTGCTCGGGCGCCTGCCGCTCGATGCGCGCATCCGCGAAGAGGCGGACGGCGGCCGGCCCAGCGTGATCGCCGCGCCGGATTCGCCGCGCGCCGCGGCTTACCTCACCATGGCGCGCCGTACCGCCGCCGTGCTCGCGCGTCGCGAGCGCGATCGCAGCACCACCTTCCCGAACATCGTGGTCGAGGAGACCTGAATAGATGAGCATCAAGGCCGACAAGTGGATCCGTCGCATGGCTTGCGGGCAGAAGATGATCGAGCCGTTCGAGCCAGGGCAGGTGCGCGAGGTCGACGGCCGGAGAATCGTCTCCTACGGCACGTCGAGCTACGGCTACGACGTGCGCTGTTCGAATGAGTTCAAGGTGTTCACGAACATCAACTCGACCATCGTCGATCCGAAAGGCTTCGACGCCAAGAGTTTCGTCGACATGCAGGCCGATGTCTGCATCATTCCGCCGAATTCGTTCGCGCTGGCGCGCACGGTCGAGTATTTCCGCATCCCGCGCAACACGCTGGTCGTGTGTCTCGGAAAGTCGACATACGCACGCTGCGGCATCATCGTGAACGTGACGCCCCTCGAACCGGAGTGGGAGGGCCACGTGACGCTCGAGTTCTCGAACACGACGCCGCTGCCGGCGAAGATCTACGCGAACGAGGGCGTCGCGCAGATGCTGTTCTTCGAGTCGGACGAGGTCTGCGAAACCTCCTACAAGGACCGCGGCGGCAAGTACCAGGGCCAGCGCGGCGTCACGCTGCCGAAGACCTAGAGCGCCTCGTCGCGCCGCAGTTCGCGGATCGCCATCGCGAACTCGATCTTGTCGGCGCGAAAACGCTCGGCGCGCACCGGCAGGTAGTCGAGCGAGGGCGCCATCCACAGGCGGATCATGCGTTTCGAGCCGCGCCGGCGGCTCTCGTAGATCACGGTCTCGAGTTCGCCCAGCGAGGTCAGGATCTTCTGCGTGCCGCTGCGGGTGAAGTCGTATTCCTTGATCTCATCCTTGTCGACGGTGTGGAAGGCCACGGCGGTGACGCCGGCGGCGGCGGCGCGCATCTGCGCGAGCTGTACGGTCATCGAGTCGTGGATGTCGGGCGGCATCGCCAGATCGACGGGCTGGTTTTCCGCGGTGCCGGTGATGCGCATGTGCTGCCAGTCGAAGTCGAGCGCGACGTCGCGATCGGTCGCGTCGCCGCCGTCGTCGCCGCGGAACCGGAGCGGCTGCGGCTCGCCGGCGACGAATCGCAGTTCCGAATCCTGCTCGACCGTGTCCGGGATGGCGATGCGGAAGATGCCCCGCGCGTTGCTGCGCGAGACGTACGCCCAGGTGTCGACGCCAGTGCGACGCAGTTCGAGGGTCGAGGTGCCCGCGTTCAGGCCTTTCCATTGCACCGCATAGGTGGCGTGGAAGGGTGTGGGGTGCCAGTCGGCGGCCAGGCTCGCGCTCGCGCCGGCGAGCGCGAGGGCCGCCATGGCCAGGCTCGCCAGGGCGCTCGCCCTCCACAGTCGCGTGTCAGCCGGTCGCGGGTCCATCGAAATCCTCCGTGATCGGAGCGGTCAGCAGTTTGTCGTCGAGCCAGACGCGATCGTCGCGCCACGCCAGCCGTCCGGCTGCAATCCAGCCGATCGCACGTGGATACACGATATGTTCCAGCGCCTGAACACGGGCTGAAAGGCGCTGCTCGTCCTCGCCCGGCGCGACGCGCAGCCGCCCCTGCAGCACGACCGGTCCGCCATCGAGCTCCTCGGTGACAAAGTGCACCGAACAGCCGTGCATGGGGTCGCCGGCCGCGAGTGCCCGCCGGTGGGTATGCAGACCCTTGTACTTTGGCAGCAGCGAGGGGTGGATATTCAGCATGCGCCCGCGGTAACGGGCGACGAACGCATCCCCGAGAATGCGCATGAACCCGGCCAGCACGACCAGATCCGGACGGCACTCGTCGAGGCGCGCGGCGAGGGCGGTCTCGAACTCCGGCCGCGAGGCATACGCCGCCGGCAGCACGGCAAAGGCATCGATACCCAGCGCGCGCGCGGTGTCGAGTCCCGCGGCGTCGGCACGATCCGTGCCGACACAGGCAACGCGCGCGTTGATCGTGCGCGTGGCGCAGGCCCGTGCGATGGCCGCCATGTTGCTGCCGCGGCCGGAGATCAGGATCGCGAGCCGCAGCGGTGGCGGCGCGGTCATGCCTCGATCACGACACCGGCAGTGCCGCCGCGCACGGTCCCGATCACGCTCGCCACTTCGCCGTGGGCGCGCAGCAGCGCCAGCGAGGCATCGACATCGGCGGCGGCGACGATCACCACCATGCCGATGCCGCAATTGAACGTGCGATGCATCTCCGCGTCAGGCAGGCTGCCGGTGCGCTGCAGCCAGTCGAACAGCGGGTCGCGATGCCACGTGCGGCGCGACAGCACCACCTCGAGGCCCGCGGGCAGCGTGCGCGGGATATTGTCGGTGAGGCCGCCGCCCGTGATGTGCGCGAGGCCGTGCACCGGGATGCGCCGCGCCAGCTCGAGCAGCGAGCGCACGTAGATGCGCGTCGGCGCGAGCAGGCGGTCGAACAGCGGCTGGCCGTCGAGCTGCGTGCCGGCATTCGCGCCGGCGACGCCGATCAGCTTGCGGATCAGCGAATAGCCGTTCGAGTGCGCGCCGGAGGAGGCGAGTCCGATGACCGCGTCGCCCGCGGTGACCCGGCTGCCGTCGATGATGGCGTCCTTCTCGACGATGCCGACGCAGAAGCCCGCGAGGTCGTAGTCGTCGCCCGCATACATGCCCGGCATTTCGGCCGTTTCGCCGCCGACCAGCGCGGCACCGGCCAGCGCGCAGCCGGCCGCGATGCCGCTGATCACGGTGGCGGCGACGTCGACATCCAGCTTGCCGGTCGCGTAGTAATCGAGGAAGTAGAGCGGCTCGGCGCCCTGCACCGCGACGTCGTTCGCGCACATCGCCACGAGGTCGATGCCGATCGTCTCGTGGCGGCCGGTTTCGATCGCGAGGCGCAGCTTCGTGCCCACGCCGTCGGTGCCGGAAACGAGCACCGGGCGCACATAGCGATCGAGCGGCACTTCGACGAGTGCGCCGAAGCCGCCGATGCCGCCGAGCACCTCGCGGCGCTGCGTGCGGCGCACCAGCGGCTTGATGCGTTCGACGAGGGCGTCACCGGCGTCGATATCGACACCGGCGTCCCGGTAGGTGATGGGCGGAGGGGGCACAGGCATCCCGCTATAATAGCCGACATGCATGCCGCTATCCGTTGCGTCGCCCTTGCATTGCTCGCCGGCCTGCCGACTGCCGAGGCGGCGCGCACTGTGCGTGTCTACGACGTCGCGGTGCGCGAAGCCGCGTCCGCCGACGTGCCGGCCGCGGCGATGCGAACCGCGCTCGTGCGCGCGACCGGACAACGAGCGGCGGCGTCCGATCCGGCCCTGGCCATGCTCGTCGCCGACGCGCCGCGCTATGTGAGGCTGTCTCGCCCGGGCGCCGACGGACGCACCGAGGTCTCGCTCGATGGCGACGCCATCGACTCGGCGATCCTGGCGGCCGGCAGGGTGCTGTGGAGCGCCGAGCGGCCACTGACCCTGGTGGTACTCGAAGTGGCTCCGGGCGCGGTCATCGACGCGGGGGTGCAGGCAGCGATCGAGGCGGCGGCAGGTGATCGGGGCCTGCCGGTGTCGATCGTGCCCGCGGCCACGCTGAACCTCGGCTCGGGG
>DAOQXO010000041.1:0-19966 GCA_035342635.1 Steroidobacteraceae bacterium | reverse complement strand
AGAACTGCAGCTTCCCAAGCTGCTAACGTGGGTTCGATTCCCATCACCCGCTCCATCC
Organism: Steroidobacteraceae bacterium; assembly: GCA_035342635.1. Taxonomy (GTDB): domain Bacteria; phylum Pseudomonadota; class Gammaproteobacteria; order Steroidobacterales; family Steroidobacteraceae; genus CADEFQ01. Next base: position 19,908 of record DAOQXO010000041.1, on the reverse strand, counting down.
CAACTCGCCCGCCGCGACGATGCGCGCGTGTTCTAGGTCCCCGTGCTCAGCCCTCGCGCGGAAGCACCGTGCGCACCCGGGCGATGAACTGGTGGAACTCGGTCATGAAGCCGCGCAGGAATTTCTCCGTGCCGCTGTCGGTGACTTCGAACTTGTCGTTGATCAGGCCCGGCGTGAACCGGATGTAGGCCTCCGGCGCGTTCATCTGCGGTGAATTGCAGAAGCTCAGTACGCTGCGCAGCTGCTGCTGCGCCACGGCCGTGCCGATCGCGCCGGTGGAGGCGCCGATGACGCCCGAAGGCAGGCGCGCGAAGGAGTTGGTGCCCCACGGCCGGCTCGCCCAGTCGATGGCGTTCTTCAGTCCGCCGGGAATGGAGCGGTTGTATTCGGGGGTCACGAACAGGATGGCGTCCGATTCGCTGATCGCCTTCTTGAAGCGGGTGGCCACTTCCGGGAAATCCGCGTCGTAGTCGTAGCTGTAGAGCGGCAGTTCATTGAAGGTGATCTCGTGGAAGCGCAGTTCCTTCGGCGCCAGCTTGACGAGCGCATTGGCGAGCTGGCGGTTGATGGAGCCCTTGGCGAGGCTGCCGATCAGGTATCCCACGGTGTAAGTGCTCATGGCGGTTCGAGCTCCGGTCGGGTGGGCAGGTGTGTCAGTCTAGCCCCCGTCATGCATTGCAGTGGTGATTCGGGTATGTTCGCGGCTGCTCCGCCGCCACACTCGCAGGACTCGTCATGACCACCACGAAGCTGCTGAACCTGGGCGCCATCGTCGCGCTGCTTGCCGCCTGCGGCGGATCGGGAAACGAGGCCGCCGCGGATGCCGTGCCGGCCGCGACCGGCAACGCGCCCGCAGCAATGTCCTTCGATGGGTTCGTTGCTACGCCGGTCGCCCGCTTCGACAAGCCCTGGGCGATGACTTTCCTGCCCGACGGCCGCCTGCTCGTGACCGAGATGGCGGGTGTGCTGAAGCTCTACGATGTTGCCGGCAACCGCACCGGCATCGTGAGCGGCGTGCCGGCCGTGTTCCACAAGAACCAGGGCGGCTTCTCTGATGTGGTGCTGCATCCGCAGTACTCCACGAACCAACTCGTCTACATCAGTTACTCGGAAGCCGGTGACGGCGGCGCCGGCGCCGCCGTGGCGCGTGCGCGGCTGGTGCTCGATGCCGCGGGCGGCGGTGCCCTCGAAGGTCTCGAGGTGATCTGGCGCCAGGTGCCGAAGAAGAGCGGTGCCGGGCACTTCGGCCAGCGCATCGCCTTCGACCGAGACGGCATGCTGTGGATAAGCTCGAGCGAGCGCCAGGAGTTCGACCCGGCGCAGGACCTCGACACCAATCTCGGCAAAATCGTGCGTCTCAACGACGACGGCAGCGTGCCCGACGGCAATCCGTTCGCGGATCGCGGCGGCGTGAGCGCCCAGATCTGGACGCTGGGCCATCGCAATATCCTCGGGCTCGCCTTCGATGCGCAGGGACAGCTGTGGGCCCACGAGATGGGGCCGAAGGGCGGCGACGAATTGAATCGCATCGAGCGCGGCGCCAATTACGGATATCCGATCGTCTCGAACGGCGATCATTACGACGGCAGGGTGATCCCCGACCACGACACGCGCCCGGAATTCCGCGCGCCGGTGGTCAGCTGGACTCCGGTGATCGCGCCGGCGGGCTTCGTGTTCTACGACGGTGACCTGTTCCCCGAATGGAAGGGCAGCGCGTTCATCGGCGGCCTGGTGTCGATGTCGCTGGTGCGCATTGCGTTCGACGGCGACAGCGCGCGCGAGGCTGAGCGCTTCAACATGCAGCGTCGCATCCGCGAAGTGGAGCAGGCCCCGGACGGCGCGCTCTGGCTGCTGGAAGACGGCAACCGCAACGGCCAGGGCTGGCTGCTGAAGCTCACGCCGCGCTGAGCGTCACGGCCGCAACGGGCGGCCGGCCACATAGGCCCAGCCGAGCTGGAAGCCGATGTCGGGCGTGTTGTTGAAGTTCTGCAGGTTCTCGGTCGCCGCAAACGTGAACAGATGCGCCCCGCGCCGGTGGTGCACGCCGAGGCTGATCTGGAACTTGGTCGCGGTGAGCTCGTCGAGATCGGTGTCGGCGCGCGTGTACACGCTCGGGCTGGCGTAGCCCTGGATGATCGCATTGGTGCGCGCGGAGAGCTTCAGCTCGTAGCCGAGCACGAGCGTGGGGATCACCTGGGCATCCGAAGGCATGAAGCCCCCGGTGCCGGCGTAATACACGCCCGAGAGGTTTGCGTAGAAGGCCTGGCGCTGCCAGTAGCGCTGCAACGTGGCCTGCACGCCGAAGTCGACGCGTCCGCTCGAGAGCATTTCGCGCCGGCCGGCCACCGGAATCTTGGCGGCGCCCTCGAGTACCAGCTTCCAGTTCTCCGGCATCGCGATGCCGGAGTAGCGCACGCCGAGCGTCGGATCGAGCAGTCCGCCGCTCGTCGGCGCTTCGTACGCCGCGTACTGCGACGATTTGAGGTCGAGCAGGATATTGACGTCGTTGCGGTTGGCGGCGGGACGCCCGAAGTTGCTGAAGGCGAACGCGTCGTGAAACCGCTCGATCATGCCGTCGAGGAAGCCGCCCTGGTAGGTCGCACCGCTCAGGATCAGATAAGCGCTCCAGGCGTGTGAAAGCTGGTAATAGAGCGTCATGTCGAACTGGGCGAGTTCCAGATCGATCAGGAAGTTCTCCCCGGGCAGGTCGCGGATCGCCTGGAACTCGGCAGGGCCGAGCTGGCGCCGGCCCGGCAGCCTGCCGAGGTACTTCTCGGTCTCGCGGCTCAGCGCCCAGGTGTTCTGGTAGGCGACTTCGGTCGCGACGGCCCAGGCGCCCGGTTCGCCGAACCCGCCCAGCACCGGGCGCATGTCGAGCCGCAGGAAGCCGAACGGGGTCAGGTCGCGCGCGCGCAGTGGGCCGTAGAAGCCGGTGTCGTCGGCCGCCATGGCGGTGGTCTGCGCCAGGGCTGCGACGACGGTGAGCGCAATCCATCGGGTCATGTATCGCTCGGGTGAGGGTGGGAGACCATGCTTGGTTGCCATGCCGCCCCGGTCAAGTGGCCAGCGTGCGGGTGGCGTATCCAGCGAGGAAATCGACGAAGGAGCGCACCTTGGCCGACAGGTGCCGCCGGCTCGGGTAGACGGCCGACACCGGCGAGCGCGCGAGCGCGTAGTCGGCGAGTACGCGCACGAGCGCGCCGGTCTGCAGTTCCGGGGCCACGATGAAATCCGGTTCGATCACCACGCCGAGCCCTGAAGCGGCCAACGCGGCGAGCACGCGGCCGCTGTTGGCGCGATGCCGTGTCGCCACGCGCAGCTCGTGGCGCGTGCCCTGTGCCGATTCGAAGCGCCACACGTTCGGCAGCGGCATCAGCGTGTAGGTGAGGATGGCGTGCGCGCCGAGCTCTTCCGGCGTGCGTGGCGTGCCGTGCCGCTCGAGATAGGCAGGCGAGGCGCAGCACAGCGGATAAGTCCAGCCGATACGGCGCGAGACGAGTCCCTGATGCGCGATCGCACCGATCCGGATCGCGAGATCGAAGCCTTCCTCGACGAGGTCCACCTGTCGGTCCGAGAGGTCGAGGTCGAACACCAGTTGCGGATGCAGGGCCGCGAATTCGCTGATCGCGGGCGCGAGGAAGCGTTCGCCGAAGGTCACTCCGCAGCTGAGTCGCAAGCTGCCGCTCGGCAGTACCGCGCTCGCCCGCACCGAGCTTTCGGCTTCCTCGAGGTCGAGCAGCAACGGCACGCTGCGCTCGTAGAACGATTGGCCGGCTTCGGTGAGCGACAGACGCCGCGTCGTGCGATTGATCAGCCGTGCATCGAGATGCGCTTCGAGTTCGGCCACGAGCCGCGAGACGGCGGAGGTCGATGTGCCGAGCCGTTCGGCCGCGCGCGCGAAGCCGCCGAACTCGACGACTTTCGCGAAGGCCTCGATGGCCCTGAATCGATCCATCCCCAGATTATTGCAGATTCAGCAACAATATTTCCCAATTGTGGGTCTTTATCCCGCGATACTGCTCTACCACTATGGCGGCACGTCACTATTCAACGCGAGGTACTCGTCCATGAAGCTTTACTACACGCCTGGCGCCTGCTCGCAGGCCCCCCACATCGCCGCCAGGGAACTCGACCTGCCCATCGATACCGTGAAGGTGGATCTCGCCACCCACAAGCTCGCCGACGGCACCGATTTCTACACGATCAATCCCAAGGGCTACATACCGCTGCTGGCACTCGACGACGGCACCACGATTTCGGAAGCCAACGTGATCCTGCAGTACTTCGCCGATCAGAAGCCCGGCACGCTCGCGCCCGTGTTCGGTACGCTCGAGCGCTGGAAACTGATGGAATTGCTGTCGTTCATCGCCAGCGAAGTGCACAAGGGCTACGCCGTGCTGTGGAATCCGCAGACGCCTGCCGAAGTGCGCAAAGCCGCGATCGACAGACTGGGCACGCGCTTCGACCTGCTGGCGAAGACTCTCGCGACACAGCCGTACCTCACCGGCGGCAGTTTCACGATCGCGGACGCCTACCTGTTCGTGCTGCTCAACTGGACGAAGATCCACAAGATCGACCTGACGCCGTGGCCGGCGTTGCAGGCGTTCCAGGCGCGGGTGGCTGCACGGCCCGCCGTGCAGGCGACGCTCAAGGCCGAGGGCCTTCTGAAGTAGGCGATGACGACGCGACTGCCGACCCTGTTTCTCTCACATGGCTCGCCGATGCATGCCCTCGATGCCGGCGGGGCAGGTCCGGCGTGGGAGGCGCTCGCCGCCTCCCTGCCCCGACCGCGCGCCATCCTGATCGCGTCGGCGCATTGGGAGACCACGCTGCCGATGCTCACGGGCGGCGAGCGGCTCGAGACGCTCCACGACTTCAGCGGCTTCCCACCCGAACTCTATCGCGTGCGTTACGACGTGCCGGGCGCGCCGGAGCTGGCGGCGCGCGCCGGGCAGCTGCTGAAGGACGCCGGCTACACGCCGGCGATCAACGCCTGCCGTGGCATCGACCACGGGGCGTGGGTGCCGCTGAAGTGGATGTACCCGGCGCGTGATGTTCCCGTGGTGCAGCTCTCGGTGCAGACTGCGCTCGGCGCCGCGCATCACCTGGGGCTGGGCGAGGCGCTCGCCCCGCTGCGCGACGAGGGCGTACTCGTGATCGGCTCGGGACACGTGACGCACAATCTGCGCGACTGGGCGGCGCATCGCGGTGATCGGCAGCCCGCCGACTATGTCGTGCAGTTCCCGGCGTGGCTCAATGAGCGGCTGCTGCGCCGCGAACGCGACGAACTCCTTGCCTGGCAGGAACGCGCGCCGTCGGCGGCGCGGGCGCATCCGACCGACGAGCATTTCCTGCCGATCTTCATTGCGCTCGGCGCCGCGGGCGCCGACGCCGCGCCGACGCGCTTTTACACCGCGATCGACGCCGGCGTGCTGTCGATGGACGCCTACCGCTTCGACTGAGGCGTCAGCGCTGCAGGCCGCCGGTCAGCACGATGCGCATCGCGGCTTCCACCGAAAGGTCGGTGGGCTCGACCTGGCTGCGCGGCAGGTACACCGTGTAGCCGCCGATCTGGTAACTCATCGGCAGGTAGACCGCGACGAGATCGCCGTCGGTGTCGATCCCCGGCAACGCGGCATGCTCCTGCGTCACGAAGCCCATCACGCGGCCCGGACCGAACTTCACCATCACCACGCGTTCGAGCTCGCTCTTGCGCCCGCTCGTGTCGACCAGCTTGGTGACATCGCGCAGCGCGCCATACACGGTCTTTACGACCGGCACGCGCATCACGAGGTTCTCGACGACCTTCATGCCGCGGCGAATCACATAGGCGTTGACCAGCAGCCCGACGATGAGCAGCACGATGAAGCCGGCCACGAGGCCCATGCCCGGGATGTAATCGGCGGGCGGAACGAACCAGTGGATCGGCCCCGACAGCAGCTTCTCGGTCGTGATGCCGAGCCAGTAGATCAGGTAGATGGTCAGTCCGATCGGCAGGATCGCGACGAGACCTTTGAGCAGGATGCGACCGAGCTGACTCAATGGGTGGCTCCCGGTAAGGGGAGCGTGATTCTAGTCGATCGCCGCCGCGCAGCGGGCGGGCGATCGACCCCGGGGCGGGCCCTCAGCTTCCGGTGACGACCTTGCCGTCCTTGACCGGCAGGCGCGAACCGGGGTCGTGATCCATCTTCACCGTGTGCTCCGCATCACCCAGGCGGTAGCGTACGTTGAACTCACCGGTCGGCACCTGCTTCGCATCGAACACGGTCTCGCAGCGGGTCACCGTGACCTGCTCGGTGTTGCCTTCCTGGATGCGCTCCTGGACCTTGTTGCCGGCATAGCCGCCGGCCGCGGCACCCGCGACGGTCGCCGCGTCGCGTCCCGAGCCGCTGCCGATCTGGCTGCCGAGCACGCCGCCGACCACCGCACCGACGACCGATCCGGTCACCTGGTGCTTGTCCTTGACAGGCTTCTGCTGGGTCACGACTTCGTCGCGGCAGACCTCGCGTGGCGTACGTTCGGTACGCTGGATCTCTTCCACGGAGAGAACTTCGGCGTAGCGGTCGTTCGACATCACGCGGTAACCCGCGAGCGCGGCAACGCCGGTGACCAGGACCGCGCCGGCGACGGCGCCAATCATCGTTTGTCTGTTCATGCGGCGAATCCTAGCCGGGCGGGCCGGTGCGGCTGCAGGCTCAGATCACGTTTGCGTGTGCGAATCGTCCTACATGCGCGCAGGAGCGCGAGCCGCCTCGGGTGCGGCGATGATGGCCTCCGGAACGAGGCGCATCCAGATACGCTCGGTCTGCTGTGCCGGGGTGCCGGCCGCACGCAGGGTGGCGAGCGCAGCATCGTCAGTCATCGCGCCGGATGAGCGCAGGACGGCGAGCGCGCCAGTGAGCCGCCCGAACCAGACGCTGCGTCCGAGCGGCGACATCGCGCGCGCATCAGCGTCCGCGCGCTGCTCCTCGAGCGCCGCGAGCGCGCGTTCCGACAATCCCCAGCTTGCCGCGACGGCGCGCGCCGCGCGCGCGGCATGCCGGTCGATCATGGCCGCGATCAGCGCCGGCGGCGGTGTCGCCTGCGTCGGCCCCGCGTAGCGGTCGAAGGCCATGCGATACACCATGATGCCGCCGAGTCCCATCAGCAGTGCGAGCAGCTGTGCGGCGAACGGATCGCTGCCGTCGACGATCGCCGCGTATGACTCGGCGGCAACGCCCGATCTGAACGCATGGTCCCAGGTCGTGTCGGGAAAGCGCGCGTGTCCGCCCTGTGCGCGAAACACCGGTTGCAGGACCGCCGCCGCGACCAGTCGGCGGATGCCTTCGGTGCCGAGCACGGCGACCGCGCGGTCGATGCTCTCGATCGGCTTGCGCGACATGCGGTAGTACGGGCTGTTCGCGAGACGCAGCAGGTCGGCGGCCAGTGCCGGGTCGCGCGCGATGATGCCGGCGAGCTCGCGCCGCGAAGTCTCGGTGTCGTTCACGGCGCGCACCAGCTGTGGCAGCAGCATCGGCCGGCGCGGCATGTAGCGGTCCTGCGCCGCGCAGGCCTCGATCCCCTCGGCAAACCACGCCGCCGCCTCTTCGTGGCCGGCGGGGACCTGTGGTTCGAGCTGCGGCGCCGACAGCGCCAGCCGGTGCAGCGCCACCCAGGCGTCGCCGGGGGCAGGGGCGCCCGGCGCGGTCGCCACGCGTGCCGCCGCGGGCGGCGCCGAACTGGCAGGCGCGGCGGGCAGGGTCCGCGCGGCGCGCGAGCGTCGCCAGAGCGCTGCCGCGGCAATCAATGCCGCGGCAGCGAGCAGTGCGGCGACGATCAGCGGCACGTAGCGGGACAAGCGGATTCTAGGCGGGCTTGGCGATGCCGATGAACGCCGCCGCGAGCAGCCCGACCCAGATCGCGAGTACATAGGGCCGGCAGGCGCGCAGTCCTTCCGACATGTTGCGATCGCTCTCCTCGGTCGCACCGCTCGTGAGCAGCTGCTTGTACCCCTCGACGAACCGCGGCAGCTTCAGCCGGATCATGAGGCCGCAGAAGATCAGGAACGCGAAGATGAGCAGCTTCGCGGCGAGCCACGGATAGGGACGGATGCGCCCGTCGCCGTATGCATAGCCGACCGACGCGATCAGCGCCACGATCATGAAGCAGCGGAAGTAGAAGTCGAACTGCGTGAGCCGCTTGCCGAGCGCCTGGCCCTGGTAGTGGTGCACGGCCCAGACGAGCAGCACCCACAGCGGACCGAGCAGCAGGATCAGCGGCAGTTGTCCCGGCAGGTGCGGCACGTCGATGTACCAGGCGAGCAGCCCGCCGACCGACAGCATGAGTGCGAGGCAGTAGCGCGGCAGCATGTCGAGTTCGGCGAAGATCTTGAATGCGGTGAGGCGCGCGTCCCGCGACAGTTTCGGGTTGACGACGAAGCCGCTCGAGTAGAACACGCCGGCGTCGCCGCCCAGCCAGTACACGAACAGAAGGATGTGTGCGAACTTGACGACCAGATACCCCAGAGACTCTTCGAACATGCCTTGACTCCTGCCGGGCCGCGACTGCCGCCCAGTGAGCCGCGATGTTATCCCGGCGCAGGCAAAGTGCGAACTGCATCACATCCGCCGGGGGCCAATGGCGCCGATCGATAATTCCGTCAAACGGCGGTGCGTGCCGATCGGACAGAATCCTCAAATGAGCACGCCGCTGCATGCCGCCATCCCCGGCGACCTCGCTCCGGGACTGTTCCGGGACATGGCCGAACAGTGGCCGGGCGGCGTGATTGTCGTGAATCGCGACGGCGTCATTCGCTGGTTGAACGCAGCGGCCCACGACTGGGCGCCGGCGGGCGCCGGTGCGCTGGTCGGCGCCTGCATCGACAGCATGCGCCTGCCGTGGCTGCAGGATCACCACGACCTGGCGATGGTGCTCGGCGGCGGTTCGCAGCAGCTCGCGCCGCGCGCGGTCATCGATCGGCACGGTCGCGAGCGCTACTGCGGTTTGCGGCTCATGCCGCTGCGTCGCGGCCAGGCGATATGTGGGGCGATGCTGTTCGTCGAAGAAGGTGTCGCGGTGGACGGCTCGACCGTGGTGCAGGCGCCGTCGATTTCCGATACCGCCCGGGCCATTGCCCTGAGCGCATCGCAGGTCGGTGCCTGGCACTGCAACCTGCAGAGCGGCGAGGGCGGAGTCGACGCCGCGTGGTGCGCGGCGCTCCAGCTCGACCCGTGCACCGGGCCCGGGCATCTCGCACGCTGGGCGAAGCATGTCCATCCGGACGACCTCGCCGCGTATCGGGAGGGCTGGGACGAATTCGCACAGGGCGCCAGCGACTCCTTCGAAGCGGAGTTCCGCGCGCTCACCGACGACTCGCGCTGGATGTGGCTGCTGCAGCGCGGGCAGGTGGTCGAGCACGACGAGGACGGCCGGCCGCTGCGCGCCGCCGGCATCTGCATCGAGATCGACGCGCGCAAGCGCGCCGAGGTCGCGCTGCAGGAGAAGGAGTCGCGTCTCGCCACCGCGTTGTGGGGCGCGCGTGCCGCCTTCTGGCAATGGAACATCACGAGCGACGTGTCTGCGCGCAGCGCCATGTGGTTTGCGATGACCGGCTACCAGCGCGAGGAATGGGAACGCGAGACGCGACCCTGGCACTCGCGCCTGCATCCCGACGATGCCGAGCGCGTCGAGCGCACGGTGCGCGACCATTTCGAGGGGCGCACCCAGTCGCTCGAGATCGAATACCGGATCCGCGTCGCCTCCGGCGAGTACCGCTGGGTGCAGGATCGCGGTCGCGTCACCGAATGGGACTTCCAGGGCAACCCGACCATTGCGATCGGCGTATCGCTCGATATCGAATCGCAGAAGCAGGCCGAGCTCGAGCTGCGCGCCAGCGAGGCGCGCCTCGAAACCGCGGTCTGGGGTGCCAAGATCGGCCTGTGGGAGTTCGACTTCGAAACGAGTCATGCGCGCTGGTACAACGACTGGTGCGACCAGGTGGACTTTGATGCCTGCGAGGGCGCCGATCACCAGTCGCGCTGGGAGGCGAATATCCACCCCGACGACCGCGCCGAGGTGGACCGCAGCTTCGACGAACACCTGGCCGGGCGCATCGGGCACTACGACGCCGAGTACCGCGTGCGCACCCGAAGTGGCGAGTGGCGCTGGATCTTCGAGCGCGGGCGGGTCACGGCACGCGCGCCCGACGGTGCGCCACTGCGCATGGTCGGCGTGTGCATGGACATCGAGGAGCGCATGGTCGCGGCGCGCGACGCGCGCGAGGTGCGCGAGCGCCTCGAGCGTGCGATCGACGTGGCGCGCATCGGCATCTGGAGCTGGGATGTCGTCGACGGCGTGTTCCACTGCAACGAGCTTTACGCCGACTACGCCTGCGGCGGCAAGGTCCCGCGCGATGCCGCCGAGCGCCAGCGCGTGCGCGTGGCGCACCTGCATCCGGATGACCTCGGGGAGATCCGTGCACTCGAGGAGTCGGTGCACAGCGGCCGGCAGGACGAATTCGAATGCCGCCACCGGGTACGCCACGCCCAGGGCGACTGGCGCTGGGTACTGCAGCGCGGACGCGTGACCGCGCGTTCCGCTGACGGCACTCCGGCCCACATGGCCGGCTTCCTGGTCGATGTGAGCGACAGTTACGAAGAGGTGATGACGCGCGAGAAGGCGGTCGCGAAGCTGCAGACCCTGGCCGAGCACACGCCCGATTACCTGCTGCTGGTCGATCGCGACCTGCGCGTGCAGATCGCCAACCGCGGCTGGGGCGCGTACAGCACGGCCGACATCGTAGGGCGCAGCGTGCTCGATTTCGTGCCGGAGGCAAACCGGCAGGTGCTCACCGCGCTGTATACGACTGTGCTTGCCACCGGCATCTCGGACGAGCGCACCGTCGGGCAGCCGCGGGCCGATGGCAGCGGCATGCGACTGTTCGTGCATCGCGCCTCGCCGGTGCGGGAGAACGGCGTGATCACCGGTCTCACGCTCGCGATGACCGACGCCACCGCGCGCCTGCAGGCCGAGGAGCGCTCGCGCGCGACCGAGTCGGTGCTGAAAACGATCGCCGAGGTGACCCCGGACTGGCTGGTGATGCTCGATGAGAACCAGCGCTGCACTTTCATCAATCGCAGCATCGCTGGTCACGAGCCGGGCGAGATCATCGGGCGCAGGCTCGATGAACTCCCGGTGAGAGTGCTGGGCGACGGCGTGCGCGAGCTGCTCCAGGGCGTGCTGCGCAGTGGCCGGGCGCGCACCGAGGAGCATGATTTCCACGCCCCCGACGGTACGTCGCGGCGCTTCGAGCTGCGGGTTCGCCCGGTGCACGCCGCCGCGGCCGGGAGCGGCACCGGCCGCGGCCTCGTGGTCACCGCCAGTGACGTGACCACACGCAAGACGCTCGAACGCGAGATCCTCGAGATCGCCAATCGCGAGCAGCAGCGCATGGGCCGCGACCTGGAAGATGGCCTGATCGAGGATCTCACCGGCATCGCGCTGCAGTTGCGCGCCGTGGCCGGGCAGCTGCGCAAGGAAGGCTCGGAGGCGCGTGCCGACGTGGAGGATGCCATCGGGCAGGTCAACTCGGCGATCGAGGGCACGCGGGTGCTCGCGAGCGGCCTTTCGCCGGTCGGCGCAGAGCGCGGCGGACTCGTCGCCGCCCTCGAAGCACTTGCCGCGCGCACGCGCGACCGGCATGGTGTACAAGTGGATGTGGTGACGCAGTTGGCCACCCCACTTGTACTTGTCGACGGAGCGCTCAATCATCTGTACCGGATCGCTCAGGAAGCAGTGATCAATGCTGTACGGCACGGACACCCCAGGCATGTGCGGATCGAGCTCGCGCTGGACGGCGGTCGGGTCCGGCTGCGCGTCACCGACGACGGGCGTGGGCTCGGACCCTTGGCCGCGCAGTCCGCCGGCCTTGGACGCCGGGTCATGCGCTACCGGGCGCAGATGCTCGACGGCGAACTCACCGTCAGGCCGGGTGAGTCGGGCGTCGTGGTGGAGTGCATATGTCCGGTAGCGAACAACCAGGGCGCCGCCGCGTTCTGATCGTCGACGACCATCCGATCGTGCGCCAGGGCCTGGTCCGCATGATCGAAGCCGCTCCCGACCTCTCCGTGTGCGGCGAGGTCGAGAACGTGGTGGATGCCAGGCGAGCAATCCGCGAGCATCAACCCGACGTCGTGATTGTCGATCTGACCCTGGGGCAGGGCGACGGCCTCGAACTCGTGCGCGAAGTGCGCGCCCATCACCCGCGTCTGCCGATGCTCGTGCTCACCATGCACGAGGAGGCCATCTACGCCGAGCGGATGCTCGCCGCTGGGGCGCGCGGCTACATCATGAAGGAGGCGGCTTCCGAGCAGCTGCTGACCGCACTGCGCCGCGTCCTCTCGGGCAGGGTCTATCTCAGCGACGCGATGGCGACCCGCCTGGGCGAGCGCGGCGCCATGCCGGAAGGCGAGACGGCCGATGACCCGCTCGCGCGGCTCAGCAATCGTGAACTGCAGGTGCTGGGCAAGCTCGGCCGGGGGATGTCCTCGCGCGAGATCGCCAGCCACCTTGCCGTATCGGTCAAGACCATCGAGTCCCACCGACAGAGCATCAAGCGCAAGCTCAACCTCACGTCCAACGCGCAACTGCTGCAGTACGCCCTGAGCTTCGTGGCCTCGACCCGCGGGGGTGTCTGAGCCCGACCCCGGGGCCTTAAACCCTGGCGGCCCGGAACGCTTCCAACCCAGGCATAAGGAGGAACCCTTGGCAGACGGTGGGACTGCGGGCGCCCGCGCCGTGGCGGTGGCCGACATCGAGGATGCGCTGGTGGCACGGGCACGGCGGGGCGATGCGCGCGCGTTCGAGCGCCTGTATCGCGAGCACGCCGGCCGGGTCCACGGCCTGTGCCTGCGCATGGCCCGCGATCCGCAACTGGCCGAGGACTACACGCAGGAGACCTTCATCCGCGCATGGCGTGCGCTCGACCGCTTCGAGGCGCGCAGCAGGATGTCGACCTGGCTGCACCGCATCGCCGTCAACGTGATCCTCGAGCGCCGCCGCCGGCGCGACCTGCCGCTGGAGTTCGTCGAGGACGCCGCCGAGTACGATCGTGACAACGACACGCTCGATACCCCCGTCGAAGAAGCAGAGCTCGAGGCGGCGATCGGCTCGCTGCCGCCAGGGGCGCGCGACGTGCTGACGCTCTGCGGGATCTACGGCTACACGCATGGCGAGGCCGCCGCGATGCTCGGCATCGCGGAAGGGACCTGCAAGGCACAGTTGCATCGCGCGCGCGCCCTGGTGCGTGCGCGGGTGGCGAGTGGAGAGGCACGATGAACGAGCACGAACGCAAGGTCGCTTCGCCGGGCGAACTGCCGCAGGAGATCCCGCCGGCGCGCGACCTGTGGCCCGGCATTGCCGCGGCCATCGGTGCGGCTGACGATGTGCGCGCCGTCACGGCGCCGCTCGAGCCGGCGCGTCGACGCTTCGCGGTGCACCCGCTGCTGGGGCTGGCGGCGGCGATTTCCTGTGTGGCCGTCGGCATGTGGCTGGGTCGCGTCTCGGCGCCGCCGGTCACCGTGGCTGCGGCACCGGGCGAGCCCGGCGCCGCACCTGGCGGGGCCGCCCCCGTGCCGGCGGCGAGCCTGGCGCTCGATGCGCGCTTCGATCGCGCGCGAGAGGAACTGCTGCGCGACGTGGCCGAGCGCCTGGCCGCCCTGCCGCCGGAGAGCCGTGCGAAGGTCGAGGCGAGCCTGGCGGACCTGCAGCGCGCACGCACGGACATCGAGGCGGCGCTCGGACGCGACCCCGGCAACGCGCTGCTGCAGGCGATGCTGGTGAACAGTTACCAGGACGAGATGCGGGTACTCGCGGCGGTGCGCGATACCTGGGGCTACCAGGAGGATGTCGGAGCATGAGTATGCAATTGATGAGGAGTGCGCTCGGTGTCGCGCTGGCCGCGCTGCTGCTGGCGACCCCGGCGATGGCGCGCGACGACCGGACGGTCGACGAGCGCATCGCGGCCGATGCGGACGGCGAAGTGGTGGTCAGCAATGTCAGCGGCTCGGTGCGGGTCGAGGGCTGGGCCGGCAAGGAGGTCGAGATCACCGGCTCCCTCGGCGCAGGCGTCGAGCGCCTCGATGTGGTGCGCGACGGCAAGCGGGTCGTCGTCAAGGTGGTACTGCCGAGGACTTCGTCGCACCGCTCGTCGGCGGATTTGCGCGTGCGCGTGCCGGTGGCATCGCGCCTCGAGGTGACGACCGTCAGTGCCGACAGTTCGGTGCGCGGCGTCACCGGTGCGTTGCGCCTGTCGTCGGTGAGCGGCGAGATCGAGGCCCGCGGTGTCGCGAGCGACAGTGAGATCAAGACCGTCAGCGGCGATATTCGCGTGACGGCGGCTTCGACGCCGATCAAGCTGCGCGCGACCAGCGTCAGCGGGACGATAGTCGTCGACGACCTGTCGGGCGAAGTCGAGACATTGACGGTGAGCGGGGAGATGCTGCTCGACCTCGATGCGCTCACCAACGTCCGGGCACGGTCCACCTCCGGGGACTCGCGCATCAGCGGGCAGCTCGCCAGGGATGCCCGGGCCGAGTTCGAAAGCGTGAGCGGTGACATGAGCCTCAAGTTCGGTGCCGCGGCCGGTTTTGCCGTCGACGCGGAGTCGTTCAGCGGCGAGCTGTCGAATTGCTTCGGCGTGAAAGCCGAGGCGGTGAGCAAGTACGCACCGGGGGAGCGGCTGTCGCTGACACGCGGCGAGGGCAGCGCACAGGTGCGCATCAAGACGATGAGCGGCAGTGTGCGGATCTGCGATCGCTGACGGCTAGAATGGCTGTGTGCGCGTCGCGAAATGGGTTCTGATCGGCATAGCCGGGCTGCTGGTGGCGGTGGCGCTCGCCGTCCTCGTCATCACGCAGTTCGTCGATCCGGCCCGGTTCAAGGGGCCGATCGAGCGGCAGGTCGCCGCCGCCACCGGGCGTGATTTCAAGCTCGCGGGCGACATCGAACTTTCCTTCTTCCCCTGGCTCGCGCTGACGACCGGCGCCGCGGAGTTGCCGGCGCCGGCGGGATTCGCCGACCCGCGCTTCCTCGCCTGGCGCAATGCGCATGTCGGCGTGCGCCTGCTGCCGCTGCTGCGCGGCGAACTCGTGGTCGATCGCGTACGGCTCGCCGGGCTCGACGCGCGACTCGTCAAGGCGGCCGACGGGCGCGAGAACTGGGCATTTGGCGACGCCAACGGCGAGGACAGCGGTGACGCCAGTGGCGAGGGCACGCTGCCCGACATCGCCGGCATCGAACTGCGCGAAGCGCGCGTCACCTATATCGACGAGGCGGCCGGCACACAGTTCGAACTGGCCGACGCGCGCATCGACATCGAACCCATCCGCAGCGGTGTGCCGATGCGAATCGAGGCGGCGGCGACCGCCTCGATGGCCGACCTGCCCGAACGCATTGCCGTGGAACTGGAATCGCGCGTCACGCTGGGCCCGCCGATCGTGCTCGCCGACACGAGCCTGTCCGGTACGCTGCGCGAAGGTCGCTTCGGCGCGGCAGGCGTGCCGTGGCGCCTCGCCGCGCCGCGCGTCAGTTACGACGCCGCGAGCGGTGCGCTCGCTGCGCCCGAGTGGCAGCTGCGCTTCAATGATGCGCAGCTGGACGGCGAGCTCGCTGCGCGACTGGGCGAGCCGCTCACCGCCGAAGGTCGGGTCAGCCTCGCACCGGTTTCGCTGCGCGAGACGCTCGCCGCCGCCGGCGTGGAGCTGCCGCCGACGCGCGACAAGGCGGCCTGGGAGCGCTTCGGGTTCGATGCCGTATTCCGCGTGTCCGGTCCGGCCTTCACCGTATCGCCACTGGCCATTCGCCTCGATGACACGAGCCTCGGCGGCACGATCGAGCGGGCCGCCCTGGAGGACAGCCTCATCGTTTTCGAACTGCGCGCCGATCGCATGGACGTCGATCGCTATCTGAAGCCCGCAGGCACGCCGAGCGAACCGTTCGTCTTTCCGGCCGAGGCGCTCAAGGCGCTGCGTGCCCGGGGCACGCTCGCAATCGATGAAGCCGCGCTCGAGGGCGTGCGGCTGCGCGGTGTGGTATTCGAGGCCGACACGCCATGACGGGGATCGCCGACGCGCTCCTGCCCTGGTATCGCGTCCATGGCCGCCACGACCTTCCATGGCAGCGCGAGCGCTCGCCCTATCTCGTGTGGGTCTCGGAAATCATGCTGCAGCAGACGCAGGTGGCCACCGTGATCCCGTACTTCGAGCGTTTCGTGGGGCGCTTCCCCGACGTCACGACACTCGCCGATGCGCCACTCGATGAGGTGCTGCACCTGTGGTCCGGACTCGGCTACTACGCGCGGGCGCGGAACCTGCATCGCGCCGCCCGGCGCGTGCGCGACGAGTTCGCGGGACGCTTTCCGGGAACCTTTGCGGAGATCGAGAGCCTGCCCGGCGTCGGCCGCTCCACGGCCGGCGCGATCCTGGCGCTCTCGCGCGGCGAGCGCCTACCGATCCTCGACGGCAATGCCAAGCGCGTGCTCGCGCGCCGCTTCGGCGTCACCGGCTCGCCCGGTGAGCGCGCCGTCGAGCAGCGCCTGTGGGCGCTCGCCGAGGAGAACACGCCGCACACGGAGGTCGATGCGTACACGCAGGCGATCATGGATCTCGGTGCCACGGTGTGCGTGCGCCGGCGCCCGCTCTGTCCGATCTGTCCGCTGCGCGAGAACTGCGTCGCGTACCGCAGCAATCGCCAGCACGTGATTCCTGCGCCCCGCGTCCGTGCACGCAGCGCGCGGCGCGTACGCGAAGTCGTGATGCTCGTCGCGCAGCGCGAGGACGGCGCCGTGCTGCTCGAGCGTCGTCCGGCCGAGGGCATCTGGGGCGGCCTGTGGTGCCTGCCGGAGTTCGCGAGCGAGACGGCGGCGCGGGGCTACGCGGCGTCCCAGCTCGAGGGCGCCGAGACCGACGCACGGGCGCTCGCGCCGGTGCCGCATGTGTTCACGCACTTCGATCTCGTGATCACGCCGCTGCTCGCGCGCTGCCGCGACGGCGGCCGAGTCGCGGACGAGGATCGCACGCTCTGGTATGACATCCGCTCGCCGGCGCGGGTAGGATTGCCGGCCCCGATACAGCTGATCCTCGCGAGCCTGACATGAGCCGAACCGTGACCTGCGTGATGTTGAAAAGGGAGGCTCCGGGCCTCGATCGCCCTCCTTACCCGGGTACGCTCGGCCAGCGGATCTTCGAGCAGGTCTCGAAGGAAGCGTGGGCACGCTGGGTCGGCCACCAGACGATGCTGATCAACGAATACCGCCTGACACCGGTGGATCCCAAGGCTCGCAAATTCCTCGAGCAGGAAATGGAGAAATTCTTCTTCGGCGAAGGGTCCGTGGTGCCCGAGGATTATCGTCCTCCGCGTTGAGATCCATGTCGCCGTCACTGCCGGCGGGGCCCGGCGCGGTTCCTGCCCGACGATCGCGATCCGCATGGCGCCTCGCGGGCGCGCGCCGGCTCAGACTCCCATCGGGCGCCGCTTGTTGCGAAAGGCCCTGATCCGCAGGCCCGAGATCACCAGCACGACGCCAATCACGAGCGCGAAGGCGCCAATGAGCGTGGCAATGGCCAGCGCGCCGGCGGCCGGCTGCCTCAGCACGAGCACGCCGAAGATGACGCTGACCGCGCCCGAGAGCCCGAGCCACCACTCGAAGTCGATTTCCTTGCGGAAGCGTATCGCGGTGTAGATGTCGAGCAGGCCATGCGCGATCGCCCAGACGGCGATCACGATCAGGATCGAGATCGCGGCGAGCCCGGGCGCAAGCACCGCGACGCCGCCCGCCGCAACGCTGATGACGCCGCTCCAGAATGGCCAGCCCCAGTTTGTCGCCTTGATGGCGTAGTAGATCGAGGCGATGCCATCGACGATCCAGTACGCCGCGATCAACATGAGGAAGGCGAGCAGGCTGATGCCGGGCCAGGCGAACACGAGAATGCCGAAGAGGATGGCGACCGTGCCGCGCACGATCGGTACCCACCAGAAATCGAGCAGGGTCTTCTGCATGATCAGTGCTCCCCCCCGGGGCGCGGCGGCCATTGTGCCCGCTAGGATGGACCAGCCCGTCGGTCCCGGGCAATGGCGTGTGGGGAATCAACGACTTAGCCCGGGCCTCGCTTGACGCCCCGCCGCGCCGCGGCTCTAATACGCGGCCCTTCCTCCAACGTTGGCCAGGTAGCTCAGTTGGTAGAGCAGCGGATTGAAAATCCGCGTGTCGTTGGTTCGATTCCGACCCTGGCCACCACTTTCCCAATTGTCCTCGAGTTCGAGTGCCTGCCCGGGGTACTCAGGCCGATGACGGCGATCGCGCCGCTTCCGTTTGGCTGAACTCGCATACGTAGTTACCGCAATGCCAGTGACTTCACGACGGTCGCACCGCAAGATCGCGCGGCCGATTTCTCCGCCTTGCCGTTTCGCTGCGGTGCTGACCTGGGTCAAGGTCAATTACCATGACTGCGGCTAGAGTGTTTACACAGGTTCGATGATCGGCTTGCGCACGAAGCAGCCGGAGGCTTTCGCTGCACATCGGCGCAGACCGCACCTCTCAAAGCGATCACTATTTCGGAGAACCACCTTGAAGCCAACCTACCTCAGGCGTGCGGTCGCGACCGCCCCCGTGATTCGTGCTGCCCTCCGCCAGGCCCTCGGCGTATCGGTAGCGTTGTTGCTGCTGTCACCCGCGCAGGCCCAGGACGAGCCGGCGTCCCAGAACGCCCAGGCGCAGGAGGCCAACGGCCTTGCTGAGGTCGTGGTCACCGCGCGCAAGCGCGACGAGGCCCTGCTCGATACGCCGCTTTCGGTGCAGGCGTTCACTTCGGAGGACATCGCGTCCGCCGGTCTGCGCAATCTCGAAGACGTCTCCGCGATGACCGCCGGCCTGAACTTCCAGAAGCTGGGCAACTCGCAGGCGGGCCGCTACAACAGCGCCATCCGCTTCCGCGGCCTCGAGTTGCTGGTCACGACTCCGACCAGCCAGACGGGCTCGCTGTTCATCGATGGCGTGTACATCCTCGGCGGCGCTGCGTCGATGCAGTTCACCGACGTCGAGCGCATCGAAGTGATCCGGGGCCCGCAGGCCGCCTACTTCGGTCGCGGCACCTTCGGCGGCGCGATCAACTACGTGACCGCCGATCCGGCGAGCAGCTTCGGCGGCCGCACGAGCTTCGAGTACAGCCCGAACTTCGGCTCCACCGGCATCAATGGCAGCATCGAGGGTCCGCTTGGCGACACGCTGAGCGGACGACTCTCGGTTTCCTCCAGCAAGCGCGGCGCGATGTTCACCGCCACCGACGGCGGCGCGCTCGGCGAGGAGCGCACCGACATGATCACGGGCACCTTGCTCTGGCAGCCGTCGGATGCGCTCAAGGTCAAGGTCCGCGCGCTGTACGGCGAGGACGACGACGGCCCGGCCTCCAGCACCTTCGTGCCGTTCAGGCTCTACGGCAACTGCCCGATCGGCACGCCGATCACCGTGAAGACGACGACCGGCGAGGTGGCCACGACCATGCGTCGCGACCTGCACTGCGGTAGCGTACCGGTCGTGCCGGTGAGCAATAACACCACCTTCTACACCGTCGATACGACGCTGGGCCCGCAGAACACCTACGACATCATGGTGCTCAACAACGGTCTGCCGCCCACCGACACGCCGGCGATGGACCACTTCGGCCTGCGCTCGATCTTCCACCTCTACACGGGCTCGGTCGACTACGACTTCAACGACGCGCTGACGATGTCGGTGCTGCTCGGTTACAACAAGCGCGATACGACGCAGATCCGCGACGATGACAGCTACGACACCATGGGCCGGGTGACCAAGGGCTTCCTGAGCCTGGAGTCGACGTCGGTCGAGGCGCGCCTGTACTACGACGGCGGCAACCG
>DAOQXO010000040.1:0-20059 GCA_035342635.1 Steroidobacteraceae bacterium | reverse complement strand
GTTACGGCTACGCCTATCTCCATGCGACCCGCGCCGCGCTGAGCGGCCATGCCGGCCAACGTACGCATCAAGGACCACTGGAAGGAACAGCGGCTGTTCGAGCGGCGCGCGATGGCCGCCGGCGCGATCATCGGCGTGCTGGCCCTCGTGCTGTTCGCCCGCCTCGTCACGCTGCAGGTCGTGCGGCACGAGTACTACACCGATCTGTCGCAGGGCAACCGCGTGCGCATCGAGCCGCTGCCGGCACCACGCGGGCTGATCCTCGATCGCAACGGCACCGTGCTTGCCGAGAACCGCCCGGCCTACCAGCTCGAGCTCGTGCGCGAGGAAGTGCCCGATCTCGACGCGACCCTGCGGCGCCTGAGCGAGATCGGCCTGATCGCGGCCGACGACATCGACGACACGCGCAAGCTGGTGCGCTCGCACCGCAGCTTCGACAGCGTGCCGATCCGCCTGCGCCTCGACGATGAACAGATCGCCACCTTCGCCGTGCATCGCTTCGAGTTCCAGGGCGTCGACATCCGCACGCGCCTCGCCCGCTCGTACCCCTACGGCGAACTGGCTGTGCACGCGCTCGGCTACGTGGGCGCGATCAGCGAGCAGGACCTCGGGCGCATCGACCGGGCGGCCTATTCCGGTACGACACTGATCGGCAAGCTGGGCGCCGAGTCGGCCTACGAGAGCGAGTTGCACGGGCAGAACGGCTCGCGCGAAATCCTCGTGAATGCGCAGGGTCGCTCGGTGCAGCGCCAGGGCGCACTCGTCCCCAACCTCATCACCGTCCAGCCGGTCGCGGGCAAGGACCTGGTCCTCGCGATGGACATCGAGGTGCAGCGGGTCGCCGAGGCCGAACTCGGTGCGCGGCGAGGCGCGGTCATCGCGATCGATCCCGCCAACGGCGACGTGATCGCACTGGTGAGCCGGCCCGGCTACGACCCCAATGCCTTCGGTCGCGGCATCTCGCGCGTCGAGTACCAGGCGCTGCTCGACGACATCGACCGGCCGCTGTTCAACCGCGCACTGCGCGGCACCTATCCGTCCGGCTCGACCATCAAGCCGGCGATCGCCCTCGCCGGCCTCGTTCATGGCGAGGTGATCCCGACCGAAACGCGCTTCTGCAACGGTGTCTTCCGCCTGCCCGGCAGCAGCCGCATGTTCCGCGAAGGGCGCAGCGGCCGGCACGGCGCGGTCGCCCTCGTCGATTCGATCGCGCGCTCCTGTGACGTGTACTTCTACGATCTCGCGAGCCGCCTCGGCGTCGATCGCATCTCGGGCTTCCTCGCGCCCTTCGGCTTCGGCAGCCTGACGGGCATCGATATCGGCGGCGAAAAGCCTGGCCTGCTGCCCTCGCGCGAGTGGAAGCGCAAGGCGTTCTCCGATCCGGCGGACCAGGTGTGGTTTCCAGGCGAGACGGTCAATTTCGGCATCGGCCAGGGCTACTTCCTCGTCACGCCGCTGCAGCTCGCGCACTACACCTCGATCCTGGCCAACCACGGCACCTCGTACAAGCCGCGGCTCGTCACCGCGCTGCGGGATCCGGTCAGCGGCGCCGTGCGGCAACTCGCGCCGCAGAAGGTCGCCGCGATCAGCGCGACGCCCGAGCAGTGGGATATCGTGACCCAGGGCATGATCGGTGCAATGCGGGGCCGCGGCACGGCGGCGGCGACCGCCGGCCGCAACATGACCTACACGATCGCGGGCAAGACCGGCACGGCGCAGGTGTTCTCCGTCGGCCAGACCGAGAAGTACGACGAGAAGACCGTGGCCGAACGCCTGCGCGATCATTCCTGGTTCATCGCGTTCGCGCCGGCGGAAGCGCCGCGCATCGCCGTCGCCGTGCTCGTCGAGAATGGCGGCTTCGGCTCCACCGGCGCCGCACCGATTGCGCGCAAGGTCATGGATGCCTGGCTGCTGAAGGGGGGCGGAGCTTGACCTTCGGCAGCATCGACAGCTCCTACACGCGCCGCACACTGACCCGCTCGGCGCGCGCGCTCGCGAGCCTGAAGCTCGACGGACCGCTGCTCATCGGGCTCGCGCTGATCGCGCTCTATGGCCTGATCGTCATGTACAGCGCCTCCGGCCAGAACGTCGGCGCGGTGATCAAGTCCGCCACGCGCCTCGGCATCGGGATTGTCGTGATGCTGCTCGTCGCGCAGGTCAAGCCCGGGTTCCTGCGCCGGGCCACGCCGATCATCTATGTGGCGGGCGTCGTGCTGCTCATCGTCGTCGACGTGGTGGGCTATGTCGGCAAGGGCGCGCAGCGCTGGCTCGATCTCGGCCTGATCCGCTTCCAGCCCTCGGAGTTCATGAAGATCGCGGTGCCGATGATGTGCTCGTGGTACCTGCACGAGCGACCACTGCCGCCATCGACGCCCCACCTGCTGGTCACCGTGATGATCATATTCGTGCCGGCGGCGCTGACGATCGCGCAGCCGGACCTCGGCACCGGCCTGCTGATCACGATCGCCGGTGTCCTCGTGATCCTGATGGCGGGGCTGCAGCTGCGCGTCATCCTCGCGCTCGGGGGGCTCGCCGCGATCGGCGCCTGGTTCGGCTGGAGCTTCCTGCACGAGTACCAGCAGAAGCGCGTGCTGATGTTCCTCGACCCGCAATCCGACCCGCTCGGCGCCGGCTACCACATCATCCAGTCGCAGATCGCGATCGGCTCGGGCGGCATCTTCGGCAAGGGCTGGATGAACGGCAGCCAGGGCCAGCTCGAATTCCTGCCCGAACGCTCCACCGACTTCATTTTCGCCGTGATCGGCGAGGAATTCGGCCTCGTCGGCCTCGCGCTGCTGTTATTCCTGTACCTGTTCGTCGTCGGCCGGGCGATGTTCCTTGCGATGCAGACGCAGGAGACCTTTGCGCGCCTTCTGTCCGGCAGCATCGCGATCACGTTCTTCGTCTACGTCTTCATCAACACGGGCATGGTCAGCGGCCTGCTGCCGGTCGTCGGCGTACCGCTGCCGCTCGTCAGTTACGGCGGCACTTCGATGGTGACCCTGATGGCGGGCTTCGGTATTCTGATGTCGCTCTATTCACATCGGAAACTGATCCGCTCTTGAGGACACTCGCCACCGCCCTCGCCCTTGCCTGCCTCGCGCTTCCCGCCGCCCACGCGGATGGCGTGTTCGCCGGCACCGACCGTTTCGATCTCGCCCGTGCCGACATCCGCCAGTACGTCGAGTCCGCCGCGGCCAGTGAAGGGATCGCGCCCGAGGATTTCTACGGCCTGCTCGCCAAGGCCGAACCGAAGCCGAAGATCATCGAGGCGATGGAGCGGCCGGCCGAGAAAGTCTCGCCGTGGTGGGAATACCGCAAGCGCTTCCTGACCCCACAGCGCGTGCGCGAGGGAGTGGCCTTCTGGCAGCAACACCGCGAACTGCTCGAGCGCATCAGCGCCGAACGCGGCGTGGCGCCCGAGTACATCGTCTCGATCCTCGGCGTCGAGACCTATTACGGCCGCATCACCGGCAACTATCGCGTACTCGATGCGCTCGCCACGCTGGCGTTCGACTATCCGCCGAGAGCGCCCTTTTTCAGCAAGGAACTGACCAACTTCCTGCTGCTGTCGCGCGAGGAAGGCGTCGATCCGCTGACGGCGCTCGGATCGTACGCCGGCGCCATGGGCGCGCCGCAGTTCATGCCCTCGAGCTACCGGCGCTACGCCGTCGACGGCGACGGTGACGGCCGCCGCGACCTGTTCGCCAGCTGGGACGACGTGGTGGCGAGCATCGCCAACTACTTCCGCGAACACGACTGGCAGGTGGGCGGCCCGGTGCTGATCGAGGCGCGGCTGGCCGAGGGTCGCAGGCTCGAGCTCGACCCGCGCAACCTGTCGCTGACCGACACGCTCGATTCGGCGCGCGCCAAGGGCCTCGTGTTCGAGTCGACGCTGCCTGGCGACAGCAAGGTGATCCTGATCCCCGCCGAAACCGAACACGGCACCGGCGTGCGGATCGGCTTCGCGAACTTCGTCACCATCACGCGCTACAACCGCAGCGTGCGCTATGCGATGGCCGTGCACGACCTCGCGCAGGCCGTCGCCGCGGAAGTGTTCGAGAGAGGCGAGTGAGGCGCATAGTCCTTCCGGCAGCGGCTCTCGCCCTGCTCCCGCTGGTCCTCGCCGGTTGCGGCAGCCGCGACACGAAGAGCGCGCCCGCCCGCGCGCCGGTACCTGCAGCCACGCCCGCACCGCCGGCTTCGGTGGCCGCGATTCCGGATGCCGTGCCGCGTGCCGAGCCGCGCAGCCTGCGCGGCAACCCCCCCTTCTACGAAGTCTTCGGGCAGCGCTACGTGGTGCTGCCGAGCGCCGAGGGCTATATCGAGCGGGGCGTCGCCTCCTGGTACGGGCCGGGCTTCCATGCCGCACTCACCTCGATGGGCGAGCCCTACGACATGTACGCGATGACCGCGGCGCACAAGACGCTGCCGATCCCGTGCTACGCGCGCGTCACCAACCTCGCCAACGGCCGCAGCGTCGTGGTGCGGATCAACGATCGCGGCCCGTTCGTGGCCGGCCGCATCATCGACCTGTCCTACACGGCCGCCGCGAAGCTCGACATGCTGCAGAAAGGCACCGCCTTCGTCGAAGTGCAGGTCATCACGCCCGGCACCGCGGTCGCCGTGGCGCCGGCGCCGCTCGCGACGCCTGCCGCGACCAGTCTCGCGCCGACGGCGGGCGAGGGTCTGTACATCCAGGCGGGCGCCTTTGCCGACGGCGGCAATGCACGGCGCCTCGTCGAGCGGCTGCGCGAGGGCGGCATCGGCAATGCCTTCGTGCGGTCGGGTGAAGTCGGCGGTCGCACGCTGCACCGCGTGCGGATAGGCCCGGTCGGCAGCGTCGCCGAATACGACGCGCTGGCTGCGCGTCTCGCGAAGTTCGGCATCACGGACGCACGCCTCGCGCTCGACTGACGCTACAATCCTGCGCTGTCATTCCCTTTCAGCCGCTGGAGATGTCGGATGCGCCATAGCCGACGACTTGCCGTACTCTGTCTCGTTGCCTGTGCATTCGCCTCGGCGCATGCCGCCCTGCCGATCCCGAAGCCGCCGGCGATCGATGCCCGCGCGCTGATCCTCATCGACCACGACAGCGGCCGCGTGCTCGCCGAATCCAATGCCGACGAGCGCATGGAGCCCGCGAGCCTCACCAAGGTGATGACCGGCTACATCGCCTTCGAGGCCCTGAAGGATGGCCGCCTGACCCTCACCGAGGAAATCCCGATCAGCGAGCGTGCGTGGAAGAGCGAAGGGTCGCGCTCGTTCGTGCAGGTCGGCACGCGCATCCCGGTCGAGGTGCTGCTGAAGGGCATGATCGTGCAATCGGGGAACGATGCGACCATCGCGCTCGCCGAGCGCCTCGGCGGCAGCGAGGAAGGCTTCGCGCAGATCATGAATGCCTATGCGAAGAAGCTCGGCATGAGGAACACGAATTACGAGAACAGCACCGGTCTGCCGGGCGCCAACCACTACACGACCGCGCGCGACATGGCGACGCTCGCCCGCGCTGTCATTCGCGATTATCCCGAGTACTACCAGTGGTACTCGCTGCGCGAGTTCGTCTGGAACAACATCAGGCAGCAGAACCGCAACGGGCTGCTCGCGCGGGATGCGAGCGTCGACGGCATCAAGACCGGGCACACCGAATCGGCCGGTTACTGCCTCGCCACCTCGGCCAAGCGCGACGGCATGCGGCTCGTCTCGGCGGTGTTCGGCACGAAATCGATGCGTGCGCGCGAGGATGCGAGCGCCGCACTGCTCAACTACGGCTTCACGTTCTACGAGACCGTCAAGCTGAAGGGCCGCGGCGAGACCGTGCTCGCGCCGCGCCTGTACAAGGGCGAGGAGGAGAACATCGCGATCGGGCCGCGTGCCGATGTGTACGTGACCGTCGGTCGCGGCGATGCCGCGCAGGTGACAACGGCGGCCACCGCCAACGAGCCGCTGCTCGCGCCGGCCGATCCCGCCACCGCCGCCGGCGAACTCGTCGTCTCGGTCGGCAACGACGTCGTGTCGCGCGTACCGCTCTATCCGCTCAAGGCCGTGCCCGAGGGTGGCTGGTGGACCCGCATGATCGACGGCCTCCTGTTGATGTGGCACTGAGGAGCGCTGCCGATGGCCGAACCGCTGCCGACCGCGTACCTGAATGGCAGCTTCCTGCCGCTGCGCGAGGCACGGATCTCGCCACTCGATCGGGGCTTCCTGTTCGCCGACGGGGTCTATGAAGTCATCCCGGTGTTCGGCGGGCGGCCGTTCCGCTTCGGGCCGCATTTCGCGCGGCTCGCGCGCAGCCTCGCCGAGATCCGCATGCGCGAGCCGCACGACCTCGAGGGTTGGCGCACGATCTGCCGCGAGCTGATCGCTGCGAACGGCGGCGGCGACCAGTACCTGTATGTCCAGGTCACACGCGGCGCGGAATACGGCCGCAACCATGCGCCGCTGCCCGACCTCGAGCCGACCGTGTTCGCGTTCGCCGCGCCGCTGCCACGCGCGGACGCTAGACAGCTCGCCACGG
Organism: Steroidobacteraceae bacterium; assembly: GCA_035342635.1. GTDB lineage: Bacteria > Pseudomonadota > Gammaproteobacteria > Steroidobacterales > Steroidobacteraceae > CADEFQ01. The sequence goes on along the minus strand of DAOQXO010000040.1, from coordinate 13,542 downwards.
GCGCCGCGTGCATCACCGCCGCCGACACGCGCTGGGCGCGCTGCGACATCAAGTCGATCGCGCTGTTGCCCAACATCCTGCTGCGCCAGCTCGCGGTCGACGCGGGCGCCGGCGAGACCATCCTGTTGCGCGACGGCTGGCTGATGGAAGGCAGTGCGTCGAGCGTGCACGTCGTCGTCGACGGTGAAGTACTCTCTCCACCCAACAGCACGTGGATCCTGCCGGGCACGACCCGCAGCGTCGTCGAGGAACTGTTGCTCGAGCTCGGCATCCCACACCGCAGCACACCGGTTGCGGAAGCCACGCTGCGCGCCGCCGACGAGATCTGGCTCGGCGCGGCCACACGCGACATCACCGCCGTCACGCGCCTCGACGGCCAACCGGTCGGCACCGGTGCGCCCGGGCCCGTGTGGCAGCGCGTCCATCGCGGCTTCAGGCAGCTCGTGACGCGCGTTGCCGGAGCGCCCTGGTGAGCGACCTCACGCTGCTCGAGTTCCCGACCGACTACCCTATCAAGGTGGTCGGTCGCGCCGGCGAACTGCTGCGCACCGAGGTCGATGCGATCATGCGCCGCCATGTCGCCGATCTCGACTCGCAACGGACCAGCGAACGGCTGTCGTCGGGCGGCAACTATCTGTCCATTTCCTACACGATCGTCGCGCGCAGCGAGGCGCAGGTCGTGGCGCTGGCCGCCGAACTCGCGGCGCAGCCGCACGTGATCATGGTCATCTGAGCCAGGGAGTCGCACATGAGAGGCACATCAAGCCGCACATTCCTGCCGATCGCCGGCGCGCTCGCCGTCGCGCTGCTGCTGTCGGCATGCGGGCTCGCGGAAACCGCCGGTACCGCTGCGGCCACCGGAGCCTCGGCAGCGGAGCAGGCCCGCCAGGCCAGGGAAATCGAGGCCGAGGTCGAGCAACAGGTGCTGGACGCGCAAGCCGAGGCGAAGCGGCTGCGGGATGAGGCGGAAGCCGCCGCGAACTGAGCTGCTGGCCTAGCGCGACACCGACGCAAGGCGCGCCAGCAGCCACGGCACGTAGGCATCGCCAACTTCGCGCACGTCCCCGGGCCCGCCGAGATCGACGAGGCGGCACATTTCGAGTCCCTGGTAGCCGCACGGATTGATGCGCTTGAATGGCGCGAGATCGAGGCTCACGTTGAGCGCGAGGCCATGGTAGCTCGCGTGGCGACGCACGCGGATGCCGATGCTCGCCAGTTTGCGGCCGTGCACGTAGACACCCGGCGCGCGCGGCTTCGTTTCCGCGTAGATGCCGAGCATGGCGACATAGTCGATCACCGACTTCTCGAGTGCCGTGACGAGCTCGCGAATACCGAGACCCGCGCGCCGCAGATCGATCAGGGGATACACGACCAGTTGCCCGGGGCCGTGGTAGGTGACCTGCCCGCCGCGGTCGATCTGCACGACCGGAATGTCGCCCGGCGCGAGCAGGTGCGCGGGATCGGCATTCATGCCGAGCGTGAACACCGGCGGATGTTCGAGCAGCCAGATCTCGTCGGGAGTGTCGGCGCCGCGCTCGTCGGTGAAGCGTTGCATCGCACGCCACGTGGGCTCGTAGTCGACCCGGCCGAGCCACTTGACGGCAGGCTGCGCGCCGTCGGCGGCGCCCGTGAACTCAGGCGTTGCGGGCAGCGGCAGCATGGTTGTCGAGGCCGACGTTGTTGCCGTTGAGGGCCTGTTCGGCGCGATAACTCGAACGCACGAGCGGCCCCGACACGCATTCGCGGAAGCCCTTCGCCAGGCCCCATTCGCGATAGCGGTCGAACTCCTGCGGCGAGACGTAGCGCTCGACCGGCAGGTGATTCATCGTCGGACGCAGGTACTGGCCGAGTGTCAGAATGTCGACGTCGATCGCGCGCAGGTCATCCATGGTCGCGGCGATTTCCTCGTCGGTCTCGCCGAGGCCCAGCATCAGGCTGGTCTTGGTGACGACCGCGGGCCGATGGCGTTTGGCGTGCGCGAGCACCGCGAGCGTGCGGTCGTAGCCCGCACGCGGATCGCGCACCGGGTGGGTGAGGCGCCGCACCGTCTCGACGTTCTGCGCGAATACTTCGAGGCCGGAATCCACCACCGTCTCGACGTCGCGCAGCACGCCCTGGAAATCAGGCGTCAGTGCCTCGACCGCGGTCTCGGGATTCAGCGCCTTGATCTCGCGGATGCACGCCGCATAGTGCGCGGCGCCGCCATCGGGCAGGTCATCACGATCGACCGACGTGAGCACGACGTAGCGCAGCTTCATCAGCTGCACGGTGCGCGCGGCATGCTGTGGCTCATCATGGTCGAGCCAGCCTCGCGGATTGCCGGTATCGACCGAGCAGAAGCGGCAGGCCCGCGTGCACACCGCGCCCATCAGCATGATCGTGGCCGTACCCGCGTTCCAGCACTCGCCGATGTTCGGGCACTTGGCCTCTTCGCAGACGGTTGCGAGCCTGTGGTCGCGCACGGCGCGCCTGACGCTGTCGTAGCCCGCGCCCGCGGCGAGCGGCGCCTTGAGCCAGCGCGGCTTGCCGAGCAGCCCGCGGCGGTCGGCCTCGCCGCGCGGCTTGATGCCGTCCTTGATGGCCGTAAAGCCTTGCGGGGTCTGGTATTTTTCCCCGCTGCGGGCGGCGGGCCGGACCTCGCGCACGACGGGGATGTCTTTGAGCTCGGACATTTAGCTATTTTAGCGGATTCGCCCCCTCGAGCGCGGCGAGGCGTGCGGGCGTGCCGATATCCTGCCACTCGCCCTCGAAGAGCTCGCCGTGCAGGCGCCCGGCAGCGATCGAGCGTCGCAGCAGCGGCAGCAGCGGGAACCGGCCGGGCGTGCAGCCCGCAAAGAACTCCGGCCGGTAGATGCCGATGCCGGAGTAGGTGTAACGCCGTGCGTCCGGTGAGGCGTCCTCGCCCACCACCCCATCCTGCAGCGTGAAGTCGCCGCGCGGGTGCTGCGGCGGATTCGGCACCAGCACGAGGTGCGCATCGGCGCCCGCCCCGATGCGCAGGCCCGCGAAATCGAAGCGGGTCCACACGTCGCCATTGACGACCAGGAACGGGTCCGCACCGAGCAGCGGCAGCGCATTGAAGATGCCGCCGCCCGTTTCGTACGCGACCTCGCCCTCGTCGCTGTAGACGATGTGGAGGCCGAACTCGCGTCCGTCGCCGAGCACTGCGCGAATCTGCCCGCCACGCCACGCGAGGTTGACCACGACCTCACGCACTCCTGCGCGCGCGAGCGCCTCGAGGTGGTAGGCGATCAGCGGCTTGCCACGGACCGTCAACAGCGGCTTCGGTACGGTGTCGGTCAACGGCCGCATGCGCTCGCCGCGCCCGGCCGCCAGGATCATGGCCCTCATCGCAGCGAGAGTTCCCGCGCGTTCGCGGCGGCGAGTCCGGGAACCACGCGGGCCTCGAGCCAGCGCGCGAAATTCTGCAGCTCCGCGTAGCGCGCGCAGGCATCGCGCACGTAATCGAGAGTCAGCACGAGGTCGGACAGGTAGCCGCGCTTGCCGTCGCGATACCAGAGGCGCGCGAAAATGCCGAGCACCTTCAGGTGCCGCTGCACGCCGATGAGATCGAACCAGCGCACGAACTCGCGCTCGCTCGTCCCCGCTGGCAGGCCCTCGCGCGCAATGCGGCGGCGATACTCGCGCAGCCAGCCGAGCACGCGCGCGCGCGGCCAGGCGATGTAGCAGTCCTTCAGCAGCGACACGAGGTCGTACGCGATCGGCCCCTCGAGCGCATCCTGGAAGTCGATGATGCCGGGATTGTCCTCGTCCACGATCATCAGGTTGCGCGAGTGGTAGTCGCGATGCACGAACACGCGCGGCTGCGCGAGTGCCTCCTCGATCAGGAAGTCGAAGGTGCGCACGATGAGCCCGAGTTCGCCGTCGTCGAGCGCAAGGCGCAGGTGGCGCGCGCAGAACCATTCCGGCATCAGGTCGAGTTCGCGCTGCAGTGTCTGGTCGTCATACGGCGGCAGTTCACGCGCGGCCTCGCGGCCACGCACCTGGATGGCCGCGAGCGCCGCGAGCGCGTCCGCGTACAGCCGCTCGACATCCTCGCCACGCGCGAGCTGCGTGAGATAGGGCGTATCACCGAGGTCCTCGAGCAATACGAAGCCCTGCTCGATGTCGAATGCATGCACGTGTGGAACGTGCACGCCGGTTTCTTCGAGCAACCGCGCCACCCGCAGGTAGGGGCGCACATCCTCGCGCCCGGGCGGGGCATCCATCGCGATCCAGCTGACGCCGTCGGCGTGCACGCGGAAGTAGCGGCGAAAGCTCGCGTCGGCCGACGCGAGCGTCAGCCTCTCGATCGGGCGGCCGAGTCCCGCGGTGAGCCATTCCTGCAATTGGGCCGCGCGCGCGTCGTTTTCGGTCATTGTCTCATTATAATGGCACGCCACATGCCTTCCCCCCGCGTTCACTGGTCTGGCGCTGCCGTGATCGGCACCCTGTTGCTGCAGGCCGCAGCGCATGCGGCCGATCCCGAGCCGGCACTGTGCTTCGGCGCGCTGGCCGACAGCGGTGGTCTGCCCCAGGGCGCGAGCCCGGTTCCGCGCAGCGCCGAAGAGCTCAGGAACGAACCGATCGAGGTGTCGAGCGACGACGCAAGCCTCGGCGTCGACGGCGACGCCGTGCTGGCGGGCAATGTCCTCGTGACACAGGGCGACAGGCGGATCACGGCGGACAGCGTCGCGTATGACGCGGACGCTGGCAAACTGTCGGTCGATGGCAACGTCGAATACCGCGATCCGCTGCTGACAGTGCGCGGCAGCTCGGGCCAGTACTCGGCCACCGAAGGCGCGACCTTCAGCGGTGCGGAGTTCCTGTTGCCGTCGCGGCCCGCGCGCGGGACGGCTGGCGCGATGACGCTCGATACGGGCGGGCATATCGGTCTCGAGCGCGTCACCTTCACCACCTGCCCGCTCACCGATCCGGCCTGGCAGCTGCGCGCCGACCGCATCGATCTCGACACGGCCGCGAGGAACGGCGTGGGCCGCGGCACACGCGTCGAATTCAAGGGCGTGCCGATCTTCTATACGCCCTGGATCTCGTTCCCGCTCGGCTCGGACCGCAAGAGCGGCTTCCTGTTCCCGGGCGCGGGCTATTCCTCACGCAGCGGCGCGCAGTTGAGCGTCCCCTATTACTGGAACATCGCACCGAACCGCGATTTCACCTTCGAGCCGGTCTATTTCGCACGCCGCGGCGTCGACCTCTCGGGCGACTTCCGCTATCTGACACGCCGCAGTCGCGGCAGCCTCGACGTGTCCTACCTGCCGGACGACCAACTGTTCGACGGCGACCGCAGCCTGGTGAAGCTCGTTCACCGCACCGAACTGCCGCGCGGCTGGCGCTTCACCATCGATGCGGCGAATGCGAGCGACACGCAGTACTTCGAGGACTTCGGCCAGGGCCCGGAGGGCACCAGCATCACCTTCGTCGAACGCGGCGCGGAGCTCACCTATCGCGACGCGAACTGGCGGCTGCGCGGCGCATTCCAGGACTTCCAGACGATCGACACCGACGTTGCGGCCGACGATCGCCCGTACAAGATGCTGCCGCAACTGTACGCGAGCGCCGACTTCCGAATCGGGCAGTCGTTGCAACTGCGCTATGGTTTCGACGCCGAGGTCATCAAGTTCGACCGCAACACCGGCGTCACCGGATGGCGCTACGACGCCGCACCACACATCGGCCTCGACTGGCAGGGCGCCGGTTATTTCCTGCGACCCGCCGTGAGCTGGCGCTCGACCGGCTATTCGCTCGAGGATACGGCGCCGGGCATCGACGACTCGCCGCGGCGCAATCTGCCGACCGTCAGCCTCGATGCCGGGCTGATCTTCGAGGGCGCCGCGGGCTCGCGCAACCAGCGACGCGTCACGCTCGAGCCGCGCGCGCTGTACGTGTATACGCCCTACCGCAACCAGGACGACCTGCCAGTGTTCGACACGGCGGTGCCCGACCTGAACCTGGTTCAGCTGTTTCGCACCAACCGCTACGTCGGTGGCGACCGCGTGAGCGACGCCGACCAGGCGAGTTTCGGCATCACGAGTCGCATCCTCGACTCGGCCAGCGGTCGCCAGCTGCTCGCGGCGACGGTTGGCCAGACCGTGTACTTCGATGCGCCCCGCGTTGCCCTGCCCGGCGAAGTCATCGTCGACCGCGATACGTCGGACGTGATCGCGCAGCTGGCGATCACCGCATGGCAGAACTGGAACGCCGATGTCGGCGTACAGTGGAATCCGGAGACTTCCGAGCGCGAGCGCATGCACGTGCAGCTGCAGTACCGGCCAGCCTCGACGAGCGTCGTCAACCTGGGCTACCGCTACCAGCGCGACCGCGTGGACCAGGCGGAGGCGTCGCTCGCCTGGCCGGTCTCGGACCGCTGGAGCCTGTTCGGGCGCTACGTCTACTCGATGCAGGAGAGCGACGCCCTCGACCAGTTCGCCGGCTTCGAATACCGCTCGTGCTGCTGGCGCTTCCGCGCAGTGGGCCGCCGCTTCGTCAGCAGCCGCACCGGCGAGCGTGACACCGGGATCTACCTGCAACTGGAACTCAGCGGCCTGGCCAGTGTCGGATCATCGGCGGTGGCTTTCCTCGAAGAGGCAATTCGGGGATACTCTCCGGCCAACCCAAGCCCTTGACACATCACGGAAAATCAATGCTACGACCCTTTCTCGCCGGCCTGCTCGCGATCCTGGCCGCGGGCGCCTCCCACGCCCAGACGCGCGAACTTTCCGCCGCCGGCGAGCTCGTCGACCGCGTCGCGGCGATCGTCAACGACGGCGTCGTGCTGAGGAGCGAACTCGACGAGCAGACCGCGCAGATCGGCGCGCGCCTGCGCCAGCAGGGACTCGAGCTGCCGCCGGAGAACGTGCTGCGCCAGCAGATCCTCGAGCGCCTCGTGATCCAGGAAGTGCAGATGCAGCGCGCCAAGCGCGCCGGGCTCAATGTCACCGACGAAATGGTCAACAACGCGCTGAAGGGGGTGGCGGAACGCAACGGCATTCCTCTCGCCCAGCTGCCGCAGGTGCTTGCCAGCCAGGGCGTCGACTACGCCGCCTACCGTGACAGCCTGCGCAAGGAGATCACGCTCAGCATGCTGCGCCAGCGCGACGTCATCGCGCGGATCGTGGTCACGCCGCGCGAACTCGACCAGTACCTCGAGCACCAGAAGAACGCGCCGTCCGAATCGACCGCCTACAACCTGTCGCACATCCTGATCGCGGTACCGCAGGCCGCGACGCCGGAGCAGATGGCGGCGGCCGAACAGCGCGCCGAGGACGTGCACCGGCGTGCCGTCGCCGGCGAGGATTTCGCGCAGCTCGCCGTCACCTATTCGAACAGCCAGACCGCACTCGAAGGCGGTGCGCTCGGCTGGCGCCAGGGTCCCGAACTGCCAACCGTGCTCGCCGAGGCGGTGATCAAGCTGCAGGCGGGCGAGGTGAGCGACGTGATCCGCACGCCGAGCGGCTTCCATCTGGTGCGCGTGAACGAAGTGCAGAGCACGGACGGCCCGTCCATCGTGCAACAGGTGCACGCGCGCCACATCCTGATGAAGCCGAACGAGCTGCAGGACGATGCGACCGTCGAGCAGCGCATGAACTCGATCCGCGATCGCATCATGCGGGGCGAGGATTTCGGCGGCATCGCCACCATCGTGTCCGAGGACCCGGGCTCCGCATCCGAGGGTGGCGACCTCGGCTGGACCAGTCCGGGCACGTTCGTGCCGGAATTCGAGGCGCAGCTCGCGGCGCTCGCGGATGGCGAAATCAGCCAGCCATTCCGTACCCAGTACGGCTGGCACATCGTGCAACGGCTCGGCCAGCGCGAGATCGACAACAGCGAGGAAGTGAAGCGCCAGCGCGCGTACGTGGCGTTGCGCGACAGCAAGGCCGAGGAAGAAACCGAACTGTGGCTGCGCCGGCTGCGCGACGAAGCCTACGTCGAACTCAAGATGTGATCGCGTGAGCCGCCTGCCCCGCATCGCCCTGACGTCGGGTGAGCCGGCGGGCATCGGCCCCGAGTTGTGCGCGACGCTCGCGCGCTCGGCCTGGCCCTGCGAACTGGTGTGCTTCGGCGATCGCGCCCTGCTCGCCGAGCGCGCCGCATCGACCGGCAATTCGCTCGTGCTGCATGACTATGCGCGCGACCAGCAGCGCGCACACGTGCCGGGCGAGCTGCGCGTCGCGCACTGCCCCCTCGGCGCACCCTCGCAGCCCGGCCACCTCGAGCGGCGCAATGCCTCCTATGTGCTGTCGCTGCTCGATGCCGCGATGGCCGGTGCCGTGACCCGCGAGTTCGATGCGATCGTGACTGCGCCGGTGCACAAGGGCATCATCAACGACGCGGGCATCGCCTTCACCGGCCACACCGAGTATTTCGCCGCGCATGGCGGCATCACGCGCCCGGTCATGCTGCTGGTCGCCGGCGGCCTGCGTGTCGCGCTCGCGACCACTCACCTGCCACTGCGCGCGGTCAGCCACGCGATCACCCCCGCGCTGCTGCGCGAGGTGCTCGACGTGCTGGCCACCGACCTCACGCGCCTGTTCGGCATCGCCCACCCGCGCATCCTGGTCTGCGGCCTGAACCCGCACGCAGGCGAAGGCGGTCATCTCGGCAGCGAGGAAATCGACGTCATTGCGCCTGCGCTCGCGGATGCGCGTGCGCGCGGCCTCGACGTCAAGGGTCCCGTGCCGGCCGACACCGCCTTCGTGCCGGCGCAACTCGCCGGCGTCGATGCCGTGCTTGCGATGTACCACGACCAGGGCCTGCCGGTGCTCAAGCACGCCGGCTTCGGCCGTGCGGTCAACGTCACACTCGGCCTGCCGGTCATTCGCACTTCGGTAGACCACGGCACCGCGCTCGATCTCGCGGGCACGGGCCGCGCCGATGCCGGCAGCCTCGAAGCGGCGCTCGCGCTCGCGATCGAGATGGCCAACCGGCGGCATTGACGTGCCGGCTCCGGCACGCAAGCGCTTCGGCCAGCACTTCCTGCACGATCCGGCGATCGTCGATCGCATCGTGCAGGCGATCGACCCGCAACCCGGCGAGCCCATCGTCGAGATCGGCCCGGGCCGCGGCGTGCTGACGCGGCGGCTGCTCGCCGCCGCCCGCCACATCGATGCGATCGAGATCGATCGCGATCTCGCCCAGGGGCTCGCGCGGGAGTTTCCGCCGGAGGCGGGCCTCACGCTGCACGTGGGCGATGCACTCGCCTTCGATTTCGCGGCACTCGCGGCCCGGCGCGGCGCGCGCCTGCGCATCGTCGGCAACCTGCCCTACAACATCTCGACGCCGCTGCTGTTCCACCTTCTCGCGACCCCCGCTGCGATCGCCGACCTGCACGTGATGCTGCAGCGGGAGGTGATCGATCGCATGGCGGCGGCGCCGGGCCACAAGGAGTACGGACGACTCACCGTGATGCTCGCGCCGTGGGTGCGCATCGAGAGACTGTTCGACGTGGGGCCTGGTGCGTTCCAGCCCCCACCCAGGGTCTGGTCGGCCGTCGCCCGCCTCACGGTGCGCGAAACGCCCGCGTTCGCCATCGCGCCGGCCTTCCCGCGGGTCGTCGCACTCGCGTTCTCGCAGCGGCGCAAGACCTTGCGCAATGCGCTGCGCGAACTGCTCGACGAGGCCGGGATCGAGGCCGCCGGGGTCGATCCGGGGGCGCGCGCGGAGACCGTCGCGCCGGAGGGCTTCGGGGCGCTTGCACGCATCGCGCAGGGGCGATAGTTTGGTGGTATGGACGCCTACCGACGCATCCTGCTTCCCGTTGACCTCACCGAGGACAGCACGCCGGTCGCCGAGCGCGCGAAGTTCCTCGCCGAAACCTTTCACGCCGACCTCGAACTGCTGCACGTCGTCGAATTCGTGCCCGTCGAGCCCATGGGCGAGACCCTGATGCCGGCCGTCGCCATCGAGGAGGAACTCGTGCAGCGCGCGCGCCAGCGTCTCACCGCGCTCGCCGGATCGCTGGGCCTCGCCGAAGCCCCCGTGCATGTCGAGGCGGGCAACGTGAAGGCCGAGATCATTCGCGTGGCCCGCGAGCGCAATGTCGACCTGATCGTCCTCGGCAGCCGCGAGCGCCACGGCCTGTCGATCCTGGTCAATCTCACCGAAGACGCCGTGCTGCACGGCGCGCCGTGCGACGTGCTCGCGGTACGTGTCGGTCCGCGCGGTCCGGCCCGATGAGCAGCGCGCCGCATCGCATCCGCGTCGACGTCGAAACCGTTTATCTCGACGAGCGCTCCGACCCGGGCGAGCACGTACGCAACGACGGCACGACGCCGGCGCGGCTGCTCGCGCGGCACTGGCTGATCACCGACGCCAACGGCAAGGTGCAGGAAGTGCGTGGCGACGGCGTGCTCGGCGAGCAGCCTTACCTGAAACCGGGCCAGGGCTTCCGCTATTCGAGCGGCACCATGATCGAAACACCGGTCGGCGCGATGCAGGGCAGCTACCAGATGGTCGACGACGAAGGTCTGGCCTTCGACGCGCCGATCGCGCCATTTCGCCTCGCGATCCCCGGCGTCCTGCACTAGGCGCGATGGCGCGCTACGCGATCGGCGACATCCAGGGTTGCTACGACGAGCTGCGCGCGCTGCTGCGCGCGCTGCGGTTTTCCTCCGATCGCGACGAGCTGTGGTTCGTCGGCGACCTGGTCAATCGCGGACCGAAATCGCTCGAGGTGCTGCGCTTCGTGCGCGACCTGGGCGGCAACGCCGTCACGGTGCTCGGCAACCACGACCTGCACCTGCTTGCGGTGGCGTTCGGACACGGCAGCCGCAGACTCCGGCGCGGCGACACGCTCGACGCGGTGCTCGAGGCGAGCGACCGCGAGCAACTGCTCGAGTGGCTGCTGGCGCAACCGCTCGCGCACCACGACGCGGACCGCGGCGACCTGCTGGTACACGCGGGACTCGTTCCGCAGTGGCGCGCGGTCGACGCCGTGCGGCTCGCACGCGAGGTCGGAGCGGCGCTGGCCGCGGACGCACCGGCGGTATTCGCCGGGATGTATGGCAACCAGCCGGACACCTGGGACGAGAACCTCGAGGGCATGGCGCGATTGCGCTTCATCATCAACGCACTGACGCGACTGCGGTTCTGCACGCCCGGGGGGCGCATGGACCTGGCGGAGAAGGCGGCCCCGGGCGACGTCGCGCCGCCGCTCGCACCCTGGTTCAGTTACGGCAGCGCGCGCACGCGGGGCGCGCGGGTGATCTGCGGCCACTGGTCGGCGCTCGGGTACTCGGACAGCAACGGCGTGATCGCCATCGACACCGGTTGCGTATGGGGTGGCGCGCTCACGGCACTGTCGCTCGACGATCCGCAGCGCCTGCCGCTGCAGGTGGCCTGCGGCGCCTATCAGCGCATCGGCGCGGACTGATCGGTCGCGGCACTCGCCGCGGCGGGTGCCGGCGGCGGCGCCTGCGGAAACACCACCGGCGGCGCGATCGCTGCGCCCCAGCGCAGCTCGATCTGCGGCGTGCCAGCCGCGAACACTTCCGGCGGTATGGCCACATCCACCATGTCGCTGCCGTCGGTCGTCAGCGGCAGCAGCACGCGCTGCGCACCGCGCACTTCGAGGGCCCCAAAACGCCCCGGCCAGGTGCGCACCGCCATGCGCAGCGGCCAGCCGCGCGCATGGGTCGGCGTGGCGCTCGCCTGCCCTTCGGCGGGCACCGTGGTGAAATCGAGGACCAGCGTGTTGCCCTGCCAGTGCTGGGCGATCGGCGCGGTAGCGTCGCCCGCGAATGTCAGTTCGTCGACCGGTTGCGGCGCAGGCGCGCCCGCCCTCGCCCATGGCCAGGACAACTGTGGCATGCCGCCGCAGCCGGCTACCATGGCAGCCGCCAGTCCCACGCCGATCCAGGCCCTGTTCCGCACCATGCTCGCACCTCTTGCCGGCGTGTGTACCATTAGCGGATGACACAGCTCAAGGCTTTCTCTCTGAAGTCGTGGATCGATGCGCATCGCGACGACCTCAAGCCCCCTGTCGGCAACCGGCGACTGTTCCGCGAAGGCGATTTCATCATCATGGTCGTGGGCGGACCGAACCAGCGCAACGACTTCCACCTCGATCCGGGCGAGGAGTTTTTCTTCCAGCTGGAAGGCGACATGCTGCTCAAGGTGGTGCAGGACGGCCGCCTCGTCGACGTGCCGATCCGCGAGGGCGAGGTGTTGCTGCTGCCCGCCCACGTGCCCCACAGCCCGCAGCGCTTCCCGGACACGGTGGGACTCGTAATCGAGCGCGTGCGCCGCCCCGGTGAACTCGACGGCCTCGCCTGGTTCTGCGACAACTGCCATGCGGAGCTCTATCGGGAGGAATTCGAACTGACCGATATCGAGACGCAGTTCCCGCCTGTATTCGAGCGCTACTACGCGAGCCTCGCGCATCGCAGCTGCCGGCGATGCGGCACCGTGCAGCAGCCGCCGGCAGCACGCCGTTCGTGAAAGCGAGCTTTGCAGTCGGCAGCAGCGAACTGCGCGTCGACCTCGCGCAGGCCGTCGAGCTCGCGCGGCCGCTCGGCTTCGACGGGGCGAGCGCGCGACACTTCGCGGCACCGGCGGCCGAGGCGCGACCGTTCTCGATCGGTGACTTCAGCGGCGATGTCGCGACCGGCGCGAGCTGCAATTGCCGAACCATCACGCTCACGCCCCACTGCAATGGCACTCACACCGAGTGCGTGGCGCACCTGACCGTCGAGGCGCTCGACGCCTGGCGGGTGGTCCCGCGCGCGCCGGTTGCCGCGATCGTCGTGAGTGTCGTGCCGGATCGCATCGGCGAGGATCGGGTCATCACCCGCGCGGCGCTGGCCGCAGCATGGCAGTGCGCCGACGTGCCTCCGGGGCCTGTCGTCCCGCAGGCACTGATACTGCGAACGCTGCCAGACCCGAACGACGCCGGCGCCACCGCGCCCGGCTCGATGGCGCCCTATGTCGCGGCCGACGCCGCCAGCTGGATCGTCGGGCTCGGCATTGCGCACCTGGTACTCGATCTGCCATCGCTCGATCGCACGCACGATGGCGGCCTCCTTGCCGCGCACCGCATATTCTTCGGCCTGCCGCCGAAGAGCCGCCGGCTCGCCGATGCGGCGCGGGCGTACGCGACCGTCACCGAGCTCGCGCACATCCCTGACAGCCTGGCCGACGGCCCGTGCCTGCTCGCGTGGCAGGTGCCGGCCATGGCCGGCGATGCGGTGCCGAGCCGCCCGCTCGCCTACCGGTACGAGACGATCCACGGACCCGTTACGTGATGCGCGAGCGCTTCGAGCTGCCACGCGATGCCAGCGGTGAACCGCTCGTCTATTTCTGCGGCCATTCGCTCGGCCTGATGCCGATCGCAGCGCGCCGGATCGTGAACGAGGAACTCGACAGCTGGGCCGCGCGCGGCATCGACGGACAGTTCGTCGGCCAGCGCCCCTGGGTCGACTACGCCTCACTGATGCAGGCGGGACTCGCGGCACTCGCCGGCGCCGAGACGGGCGAGGTCGTCGCGATGAACGCGCTGACCGTCAACCTGCATGTATTGATGGCGTC
>DAOQXO010000039.1:12383-20195 GCA_035342635.1 Steroidobacteraceae bacterium | reverse complement strand
GAGCGCGCCGTGAGCGCGCCCGCGGCGGCACCGCTCGCGCGGGCGCTGGCGACCCACCTCGACGCCGGTCTGGTGCTCGAGCGTGCCGACGAGAATCCGTTCCTCGAGCGCTTCTACCGCAACCCCCGCGCGGGCGCCTTTGCCACGCAGCTGCATTTTCTTTTCCAGCGTGCGCAGCAGCTGGCCGCGATGAACCAGCAGGACCTGTTTGCGCAGCGGCGGGTGGCCGACTACCTGCTCGCCAAGGATCGTCTGTTCGCGTGCCTGACGCTCGATGCCGCGGAGCTCGCGCTCTACGAGCAGGTTTATACGCGCCTCGAGATCGATGCGCCGAGGCCGGACCTCGTGATCTACCTGCAGGCGCCGGTCGACGTGCTGCAGGAGCGCATCGCGCGGCGGAACATCGCCTACGAGCAGCTGATCGGGCGCGACTACCTGGAGCGCCTCAACGAGGCCTACGCGCAGTTCTTCCACGGCTATACGGACACGCCGCTGCTGATCGTGAATGCCGCGGCGATCGATCCGGTGTCCAATGCCGCCGATTTCGAGGAACTGCTCGGGGCGGTGGCTCGCGCGTGGCGCGGCCGCCAGTACTTCAATCCGATGCGCCACCGGGCGATTTAGGGCACACTTTTCCCATGTACACGCATCTTGAACTGCGCGATTCGGCGCGCCCGCCGGTGTCGCTCGCGACACTCGACAAGATGAAGGCCGACGGCGAGAAGATCGCCAGCCTCACCTGCTACGACGCGAGCTTCGGCGTGCTGCTCGACATCGCCGATGTCGACGTGGTGCTGGTCGGCGATTCGCTCGGCATGGTGATCCAGGGCCACGACACCACCGTGCCGGTGACGATGGACGACATCGTGTACCACTGCCGCGCGGTGTCGCGCGGCCTGCACCGCCCGCTCCTGATGGCGGATCTGCCCTTCATGAGCTATCCGTCGAAGGAGCGCGCGCTCGAGAACTCGGTGCGCCTGATGCAGGAGGGCGGCGCCGAAATGGTGAAGCTCGAGAGCGGCGCCGGACAGATCGAGATCGTCGAATTCCTGGCCAACCACGACATCGCGGTCTGCGCGCACCTCGGCCTGAAGCCGCAGTCGGTGCACAAGACGGGCGGCTTTCGCGTTCAGGGTCGGGGCGCCGAGGCGGCGAAACGCATGATCGAGAACGCCAAGGCACTCGAATCCGCGGGCGCCGATATCGTGCTGCTCGAGTGCGTTCCTAGCGAGCTCGGCGCGGAGATCACCGCGGCGCTCGAGGTGCCGGTGATCGGCATCGGCGCGGGGCCGGGTACCGACGGCCAGATCCTGGTGCTGTACGACATCCTCGACATCACCAGTGGGCGCAAGCCGCGCTTCGTCAAGAACTTCATGGAAGGCGCTGCGAGCAATCTCGAGGCGGTGCGCGCCTACGTGCGCGCCGTCAAGGACTCGAGCTATCCCGGGCCGGAACACGGGTTCGCCTGAGTACGCCGATGCAGGTGCTGACGACTATCGCCGACGTGCGCGCGTGCGTGCGCGCCTACCGGCAGGCAGGCGAGCGCATCGCCTTCGTGCCGACCATGGGCAACCTGCACGCCGGACACATCAGCCTGATGGAGCTGGCGCGCACCGGCCATGACCGCTTCATCGCGAGCATCTTCGTCAACCCGATGCAGTTCGGCCCGAACGAGGATTTCGCCCACTATCCGCGCACGCCCGATCGAGATGCGCAGATGCTGCGGGACGCGGGCTGCGATCTGATGTTCATGCCGGACGTCGCCGAGATGTACGGCGAGGGCACGACCGCGCCGACCCGCATCGACGTGCCCGAACTCACGACGACGCTGTGCGGCGCGTTCCGCCCGGGGCATTTCGAGGGCGTCGCGACCGTCGTGGCGAAGCTGTTCAATATCGTGCTGCCCGACACGGCCGTGTTCGGCGAGAAGGACTTTCAGCAGCTCGCCGTGATCCGCCGCATGGTGGCCGACCTGTGCTTCCCGGTCACGGTCGTCGGCGCGCCGACCGTGCGCGAAGCCGACGGCCTTGCGATGAGCTCGCGCAATCAGTACCTGACCGAGGCCGAACGGCGCGTTGCGCCGCAGATCTACCGCGCACTGCTGGCGGCCACCGCGGCGATCCGCGCCGGCGCGGAGGAGGTCGCGACGATCGAAAGCGCGGGCGCGGCGAGCCTCGCCGCGCACGGCATGCAGGTGGACTACTTCGCGGTGCGCCGGCGCGTCGACCTGACCCCGCCGCAGGCGGCTGATCGCGAACTCGTCGTGCTCACCGCCGCACGTCTCGGCAAGGCGCGCCTCATCGACAATCTGCAGGTCGACCGGCCGTGACGCCCGGGTGCGTGGCGGCCCGCTCGCGGTGCCTGGCCAATGCCCATGCCACGTGCTCGCGCACGAGCCCTGACGGGTCGTCCGCGCGGCTCGCGAGCGCAGCCAGTACCTCCGTCGTGGTCGGCGCGTTGCCTAGCGCTACCGCGATGTTGCGCAGCCAGCGCTCGTAGCCGATGCGGTAGATCGCCGAGCCGCGCATGCGCGCATCGAAGTCCGCGGCGCTCCAGGCGAACAGCTCGGTGAGCCGCGGTGTGTCGAGCGCGTGGCGCGCGCGAAAGTCGGGGTGGCTCGCCTCGCGCGCGAACTTGTTCCACGGGCACACGAGCTGGCAGTCGTCACAGCCGTAGATGCGGTTGCCGAGCAGCGGGCGCAGCTCCTCCGGAATGGGACCGTGCAGTTCGATCGTCAGGTAGGAAATGCAGCGGCGCGCATCGAGCTGCCAGGGCGCGACGATCGCGCCGGTCGGGCAGGCCGGGATGCACGCCGTGCAGGTGCCGCAGTGCGCGCTCGCGGGCGCATCGATCGGCAGTTCGAGAGTCGTGTAGATTTCGCCGAGGAAGAACCACGAGCCCGCATCGCGGGCGATCAGGTTGGTGTGCTTGCCGATCCAGCCGAGGCCCGCGTTGCGCGCGAGCGCCTTCTCGAGCACCGGGGCGCTGTCGACGAAGACGCGGTGCCCGAACGGGCCGACCCACTCCTCGAGTTGCGCCGCAAGCTTCGCCAGCGCCTTGCGCATCAGCTTGTGGTAATCGCGCCCGAGCGCATAGCGGGACACGTAGGCGCTCGTCGGATCGGCCAGGACCTGCTGCGCATCGCGGCCGCCTGGCGGCCAGTAGTCCATGCGCGCCGAAATCACCCGCAGCGTGCCCGGCAGCAGCTCCGCGGGTCGGCTGCGCTTCGTGCCGTGGCGGGCCATGTAGTCCATCTCGCCGTGGCGGCCCGCCGCGAGCCATCGATCGAGGTGTCGCTCGTCCTCGGTGAGATCGATGCCGGTGATGCCTAGCGCCGCGAAGCCGAGCGCAGTGGCCTCCGCGAGCAGTTGGCGGCGGAGCGTGTCGACATCGGCTTTGTGCATCTCGATCATGTCGGGCGACCGCGGCCAGTATAATCACGCGATGGGCCAACCTACGGCGATCTACAGCGCGGCACAGGTCCGCGAGCTCGACGACTACGCAATCCAGACGCTGGGCATCCCGGGCTATACCCTGATGAAGCGCGCCGGCGAGGCGGGACTGCGCGCACTGCGTGCGCGCTGGCCGACGGCGCATCGCATCGGCGTCGTCTGCGGCGGCGGCAACAACGGTGGCGACGGCTATGTGATCGCGCGTTTCGCGCGCGCCGCCGGGCTCACCGTCACCGTGCTCGCTGCCGTGCCGGTCGAGCAGCTGCGCGGCGACGCGCAGCGCGCCGCCGAAGATTTCCTCGCGAGCGGCGGGCAGGTGCAGGAGTTCGGCGCCGCGGCGCTCAGGCAATGCGAAGTGATCGTCGATGCCCTGTTCGGAATCGGCGCGAAGGGCAGCCTGCGCCCCGAAGTGATCGCGATCATCGAGGCGATCAATACCTCGGGGCGACCGGTCTTCGCGGTCGACATTCCGTCGGGGCTGTGTGCCGACTCCGGCATGCCGCTCGGCGCCGCGGTGCGCGCCGAGGTCACGATCACCTACGTCGGGCTGAAGTGCGGCCTCTTCATGGGCGAGGGCCCGGAGTACACGGGTTCGCTGCTGTTCGATGACCTCGAGGTCACGGCACCTCCGGCGCCGCAATTCGCGCCGCGCCTGCTTCGCGCGAGCGAGGCGGACATCGCGCGCGCGTTGCCGCGGCGCCGACGAGCCTCGCACAAGGGCAGCTTCGGCCACGTGCTCGTCGTGGGTGGTGGACCCGGAATGCCGGGCGCGGTTCGTCTCGCCGGAGAATCCGCGCTGCGCGTCGGTGCCGGCCTCGTGACCGTCGCCGTGGCGCCGGAGAATGTCGCGTCGATCGCGGCGGGCTGTCCCGAACTGATCGTCGTGGGTCTCGATGTCGCACAGGTAGGTCCGCTGCTCGCGAGCGCCGATGTCGTCGCCATCGGTCCCGGCCTCGGGCGCAGCGCCTGGGCGTGGGAAGTGCTGGGCGCCACGGTGGCAGCCGGCAAGCCGCTCGTCGTCGATGCCGATGCGCTCAATATCCTGGCCGAAGATCGCACGCTGCGCGCCGATCGCTGGATCCTCACGCCGCACCCCGGCGAGGCGGGGCGGCTGCTCGGCACGAGTACCGCGGCCGTGCAGGCCGACCGGCTGGGGTCGCTCGAGCAGCTGTGCCGGACCTACGGCGGCACGGTCGTGCTCAAGGGCGCGGGCACCCTGGTCGGACGCACAGGCGATACGCCTCAGCTGTGCGAGCGCGGCAACCCGGGCATGGCGAGCGCCGGCATGGGCGACGTCCTCACTGGCGTGATCGCCGGCATGCTCGCGCAGCTCGGCGACCCGCTGCTGGCGGCGCGCATCGGTGTACTGGTGCATGCGCTGGCGGGTGACGCGGCCGCGCGCGGCGGCGAACGCGGGCTGATCGCGCGCGATGTGATCAACGAACTGCGCACCTGGGTCAACCTCTGAGTTCCGTCGACCTCGAATTCGCGGCGCCGTCGGCGGAGGCGATGATGGCATTCGGCGCGGCGCTCGCGCGTACGCGGCCCGAAGCAAAATCCGGGCCGCTGCTGCTGTACCTCACGGGCGAACTCGGCGCCGGCAAGACGACACTCGCGCGCGGCCTGCTCGCACAGCTTGGCGTCACCGGTGCCGTGCGCAGTCCGAGCTATGCGCTCGTCGAAGTGCACCGCCTGGCCGACCTTACCGTCGTGCACGCCGATCTCTATCGACTGCTCGATGCCGAAGAACTCGAGCCGCTCGGTCTGCGCGAGCTTTACGCGCCGGACCACCTTTGGGTGATCGAGTGGCCCGAGCGCGCCGCGACGGCGCTGCCCGAGCCCGACCTTCACCTCGAGCTTTCGATCACGCCTGCGGCGCATCGCGTGCGGCCCGTGGCCTGTGGTCCGCAGGGGCGGAACTGGTATGCTGCCGCCGTCGAGCTTGTTCGCGTATCTCATTAATTTCCATTGAATTGTGCGCGGAGCGGCTTTACATTAAGCCGCCATGCGCAGTCTCGTGTCCGCCACACTGCTGTTGTTTGCCGCGGCCCTTGTGACGGATGACGCCCGGGGCGCGGGTCGACGTGTCGACGGTGTGCGTGCCTCGGCCGACGGTGCCGGTGCGCGCGTGGTCGTCGACCTGACCGCGCCCGCCGACTTCAAGCTGTTCACGCTCGAGCGCCCGCGACGCATCGTTCTCGATCTTGCCGACACGGCACTGGCGGACACCGTGAAGCTGCCGCGCGCCGAGGGGCCGATCACCGCCGTGCGCTCCGGGGTGCAGCCCGGGGGCACGCTGCGGCTCGTCATCGAGACGACCTCGAGCGACGAGCCGCGCGCCTCGCGCATTGCCCCGGCCGCGGACGGCGGTCACCGGCTGCTCGTCGAGTTCGGCGCCATCTCGCCGGCCGCGGCGAACACGCGACGCGTCGTGGCGGCAGTACATGCGCCGAAGCAGGGCGCGCGCGACGTCGTCATCGCGATCGATGCCGGACATGGCGGCAAGGATCCAGGTGCGATCGGCCACGGCGGCACGTTCGAGAAGACCGTGGTGCTCGAGATCGCGCGCGAACTCGCCAGGCGCATCGATGAGGCGCCCGGCATGCGCGCCGTGCTGATCCGCGACGGCGACTACTACATCGCGCATCGCGAGCGCATTCGTCGCGCGCGCAATGCCAGGGCCGACATGTTCCTGTCGATACACGCCGATGCCCTGCGCGACCGCGGCGTGGCGGGCGCATCGGTGTATGTGCTTTCCGAGCGCGGCGCGACCGACGAGGCCGCACGCTGGCTCGCCGAGCGCGAGAACGCCGCCGACCTGCGGGGTGGTGTCACGCTGAGCGACAAGGACGATGTGATCGCGACCGTGCTGCTCGACCTGTCGCAGTCGGCGGCGATCTCGGCGAGCATGGAGGCGGCCGAGCGGATTCTCGCGTCGTTTGCCGGCGTCGTGCCGGTACGCAAGCCGCGCGTCCAGCAGGCGGGCTTCCTGGTGCTGAAATCGCCCGATATCCCCTCGATGCTGATCGAGACCGCCTATATCACCAACGCGGCCGACGAGAAACGGCTGCGCAGCAACGCGCAGCGCCGCAAGCTCGCGAATTCTATCGTCGACGGCGTCCAGAGCTACTTCACGCGCAATCCGCCCGAGGGCACGCGGTTCGCCGAGCTGCGCCGCCTCGCCGCCGCGGACTGAACAGCGCCCGGTTTTCGGCTTCGGTCATTGCCGAGGCCAATAACCGAAAAACCGGCAACCCGGCACCGTAGAATCCTCCCATGCCGATTTGCGTGCTTGCCAGTGAGCTCATCGACCAGATCGCGGCCGGCGAGGTCATCGAGCGGCCGGCTTCCGCGGTCAAGGAATTGCTGGAGAACGCGCTCGATGCCGGCGCGAGCCGCATCGAGATCGACATCGAGCGCGGCGGCGTCGGCCTGATCCGGGTGCGCGACGACGGCGCGGGCATCGCGGCGGCCGAGCTGCCGCTCGCCATTGCGCGCCACGCGACGAGCAAGATCGCCTCGTTGGACGATCTCGAATCGGTCGGCACACTCGGATTTCGCGGCGAGGCGCTGCCCTCGATCGGCTCGGTCGCGAGACTGCGCGTGATCTCGCGCCCTGCAGGCGCCGCGCAAGCGCACGAAATTGCCGTCGAGGGCGGGCAGGTGGGCGCCGTGAAGCCCGCGGCCCATCCGCCGGGTACCACGGTCGAAGTGCGCGATCTGTTCTACAACGTGCCCGCGCGCCGCAAGTTCGTGCGCAGCGACGCCACCGAGACCGGGCACATCGCGCGCTGGGTCGAGCGGCTCGCGCTGGCGCGCCCGGATGTCGCGTTCCGGTTGCGCAGCGGCACGCGCACGCTGCTCGATGCGCCGGCAATCGCGGCGGACGAGGATCCGGCGGCGCGCGTCGACGCCGTACTCGGCCCGGAGTTCCTCGCGCGGGCGCTGCCGGTACGGCATACGGCCGGACCCGTCCTGATCGAAGGCTGGATCGGCGCACCGACCGCGTCCCGGGCGCAACCCGATTCGCAGTACTGGTTCGTGAACGGCCGCCACGTGCGCGACCGGCTGCTGATGAGCGCCGTGCGCCTCGGCTATCGCGACGTGCTGTACCACGGCCGGCATCCCGCCTACCTCCTGCAGCTCAACCTCGATCCGCGGCTCGTCGACGTGAACGCGCACCCGGCCAAGCTCGAAGTGCGCTTCCGCGACAGCCGACAGGTGCACGACTTCGTGTTCCGCGCCGTCGAGCGCACGCTCGCGGCGTCGCGACCCGGTCCGGACAGCGCGGCGCAGGGCGCTACGGCGGCGCCGTCCGCGCTGGCGCCGATCGCGTCGCCAGCCGGTCCGGCTGCGCACG
>DAOQXO010000039.1:0-12283 GCA_035342635.1 Steroidobacteraceae bacterium | reverse complement strand
GCACGCGCACGGGCGCGGAGGCGCCATGCAGTCCTTGCCGTTTACGGAAGGCGCGCTGCCCCAGGACTCGCCGTGGGCCGTGGCGGACATCGTTGCGTCACGAGCGATCGAGGCGGCGCCGTTGCCGGCGGATGAGCCGCTCGGCACCGCACTCGCGCAGCTGCACGGCGTGTACATCCTGGCGCAGAACGCGGCCGGCCTGATCCTGGTCGACATGCACGCGGCGCACGAGCGCGTGCTCTACGAGCAGTACAAACGGCAGACGGGCACGCAAGGCGCCGCGCAGACACTGCTCGACCCGGTGGTCGTGGAGCTGAAGGACCACGAGGTCGATGCCGTGCTCGAAGCGCGCGCGGAGTGGGAGTCGCTCGGCTTCGAGATCGAACGCCTCGCGCCTGAACGCCTTGCGGTGCGGCGCGTGCCGGCGCTGCTCGGCAGGCGCACGGATCTCGCCGCATTGCTGCGCGATGTCGCACGCGATGCGCTCGATGGAGGTGGCTCGCGCCATTTCGAGGAACCGGGCTTCCGGCTGCTCGGCACGCTCGCCTGCCGCAGCGCCATCCATGCGCACCGTCGCCTGACGCTGCCGGAAATGAATGCGCTGCTGCGACAGATGGAAGCCACGGAGCGGGCCGATCAGTGCAACCACGGTCGGCCGACCTGGACCCGGCTGTCGCTGGCGGAACTCGACCAGTTGTTCCTGCGGGGCCGCTGAGGTGGCGGGCGGCGCGCCGGCGCCCGTTCTCGTACTGACGGGACCCACCGGCATCGGCAAGAGCGACTGGGCCCTGCGCCTCGCAGAGGAGCTGCCGGTCGAGATCGTCAGCTGCGATTCGGCGCAGGTCTATCGCGGCATGGACATCGGCACGGCGAAGCCCGACGCGGCGACGCGCGCGCGCGTACCGCATCACCTGCTCGACCTGCGCGATCCGGCGCAGAGCTACTCGGCGGGTGAATTCGTCCAGGATGCGACCGCCGCGCTGCGCGGCATCCACGCGCGCGGCAGGCTGCCGCTCGTCGTCGGCGGCACGATGCTGTACCTGCGCGCGTTGCTGCAGGGCATGGCGGCCTTGCCGCCGGCGCACGCGGCGATCCGTGACGAGATCGATGCGCGCGCGCGAAGCATGGGCTGGCCCGCGCTGCACGCGGAACTCGCGCGCGTCGATCCGGCTGCCGCCGCGCGTATCCACGCGAACGACCGCCAGCGCATACAGCGCGCGCTCGAGGTCTACCACGCCACCGGCACCGCGATCAGCGCCTGGCAGGCGGCGGCCGAAGCGGGCCCGCGCGAGTTCGAGTTCCACGCGACGGCGCTCGTACCCGCCGATCGCGCACTGCTGCACGCGCGCATCGCGCGACGCTTCGAGGCGATGATGGCCGCGGGCCTGCTCGATGAGGTGCGGTCACTGTACGCACGGCCCGATCTCACGGCGCGCCACCCCGCGATCCGTGCCGTGGGCTACCGGCAGCTGTGGCACCATCTGGCCGGCGATTACGCGCTCGACGAGGCCGTGCAGCGGGCTATCGCGGCGACGCGCCAACTCGCCAAACGCCAACTGACCTGGCTCAAGTCCTCGTTTTCATTCGAAAAAATTGACCCGGCCCAGCCCGGCGCGTACGCGGCGTGGCGCACCGGGATAGCGCCGAGCGCCCCGCCCCGTGTGTTATGATTCCAAGGCTTGTGCCTGAATCGCTTGGGGCCGCCTGCCGCTCAGGGCTGCTCTCCACTGGAGGAACTGCTCTCCACTAAAGCAATCGTGACGAACGGCCTTCGGCGCACATCGAGATCACGAAAACAAGGAGAACCCCATGGCCAAAGGTCAATCACTCCAGGATCCCTTCCTGAATGCCCTGCGCAAGGAGCGCATCCCCGTTTCGATTTACCTGGTCAACGGCATCAAGCTGCAGGGACAGATCGATTCGTTCGATCAGTTCGTCGTGCTGCTGAAGAACAGCGTGAGCCAGATGGTCTACAAGCACGCAATCTCGACCGTCGTCCCCGCGCGCAACGTTCGCGTGCCGTCCGCCGACGAGGCGGCCGGCGCTACGGAGTCCCAGGCGGAGTGACGAGCTTCCGGCCGGAAAGGCACAGTGTTCGAGCGCCCACGCAGCGGTGAGCGCGCCGTGCTCGTGCGCCTCGGGCTGGGCGCGCCTGCCGATCCCGAGGACATCGAGGAGTTCACGCAGCTGGCTCGCTCCGCCGGCGCCGTGCCCGTGGCGACGATCACCGGTCGGCGCGAGCGTCCCGACCCGCGATTCTTCGTCGGCAGCGGCAAGGCCGACGAGATCCGCGCGAGCGCAGAGCAGCATGCGGCCGACCTGATCCTCGTCGACCACGCGCTGTCGCCCAGCCAGGAGCGCAATCTCGAGAAGCTGATCGGGCGGCGCGTGCTCGACCGCAATGGCCTGATCCTCGACATCTTCGCGCAGCGCGCACGCAGCCACGAAGGCAAGCTGCAGGTCGAGCTGGCCCAGCTGAAGCACATCGCCTCGCGCCTCGTGCGCGGCTGGACCCACCTGGAGCGCCAGCGCGGCGGCGGCATCGGCCTGCGCGGCCCGGGTGAAACACAGCTCGAAACCGATCGGCGGCTGATCGGGCAGCGCGTGCGCCTGCTCACGCGCCGCCTCGAGAAGCTGCAGCAGCAGCGCGAGACCGGCCGTCGCGCGCGGGCGGAGATTCCGGTGCCGTCCGTGGCGCTGGTCGGCTACACCAACGCCGGCAAATCGACACTGTTTCGCGCGATGACCGGTGCCGATGCCTATGTCGCGGACCAGCTGTTCGCCACGCTCGACCCGCTGGTACGCCGCCTGGAGCTGCCGGGCGGCACCGAAGTCGTGTTCGCCGACACTGTCGGGTTCATCCGCGAGCTGCCGCACGAGCTGGTCGCCGCGTTCCGCTCGACGCTGACCGAGGCGCGCGAGGCGACGCTGCTGCTGCACGTCATCGATGCCAGCGATCCGCGCCGCGACGAGCACGTCGAGCAGGTCAACGAGGTGCTCGGGCAGATCGGCGCCGGCGAGATCCCGCAGATCCGCGTGTACAACAAGATCGACCGGCTCGAGGTCGAGCCGCATGTCGAGCACGATGCCAACGGCGATCCCGTGCGCGTGTGGATCTCCGCGGCCCATGGCACCGGGCTCGACCTGCTGCGCGATGCGATCGCCGCGCGCCTGTCGCGCAGCGTGCACCCCGCGACGCTGCGACTCGCGCCGGGCACGGGTGCGCTGCGCTCGCGCCTCTATGCCGCGGGTACCGTGCGCGCGGAGCGCGCGCTGCAGGACGGCGGCTGCGAGCTCGACGTGCAGTTGCCCGACGTCGAACTGCTGCAGCTCGCGCGTGCCCCTGGCGTGCAGGTCGCGGTCGTGCATGACGCGACAGGCATTCCAGTGAACCTCGACGGACTGCTAGAATCCCCTGTTCCCCTGGTGGCTGCGGAACATCCCTAGCCACCCTTACACCCGGCGCGTGAACCTATGGCTTGGAATCAACCTGGCGGCAATCAGCAGAATCCCTGGGGGCGGCGTCCCGCTCCGGAGGGGATCGACCAGGCGCTGAAGGAGTGGCAACGCCGCTTCGAATCGCTGTTCGGTGGCGGCGGCAGCGGCGGTACCACCGGCAAGGGCGGCCTCTCGCCGCTCGTGCTGATAGCGGTGGCGGTCGTCGCCTGGCTGTTGAGCGGCTTCTACCAGGTGCAGCCCGCCGAGCGCGGCGTACTGCAGCGGTTCGGCAAGTTCGTCGGCGTACGCGAGCCGGGCCTCGGCTGGCGCCTGCGGGGCGTCGAGACGATCACCAAGGTCAACGTCTCGGCGGTCAACACCGTCAAGTACGAATCACGCGTGCTCACTGCCGACGTGAACCTGGTCAACCTGGCCCTCGCCGTGCAATACCAGTTCCGCGATCCGGAGAAGGTGCTGTTCGGGGTGCGCGACCCGGAATCCTCGCTGCGTGAAGTCAGCGAGAGCGCGATTCGCGAAGTCGTCGGTCGCGGCGACCTCGAGGCGATCCTCGTCTCGGCCCGCCAGCAGGTCACCGAGCGCACCAAGGAGCTGATCCAGACCACCCTCGACTACTACGGCACCGGTATCCGCGTCACCAGTGTCAACCTGACCGAAGTGCAGGTGCCCGAGGCCGTCGTACCGTCGCAGCGCGATGCCAACAAGGCGATCGCCGACCGCGACCGCCTGCAGAAAGAGGCCGAGGCGTACCAGAGCGGCATCATTCCGGTCGCGGAAGGCGCCGCTTCCCGCCAGATCCAGGATGCCGAGGCATACAAGGCGCAGGTGACGGCGGTGGCCGAGGGTGAGGCGGCGCGCTTCTCGCAGCTGCGTGCCGCGTACGAGGCCGCCCCGGCGGTCACCCGCAAGCGCATGTACCTCGATACCGTCGAGGGCGTATTGAAGAGCTCGAAGAAAGTCGTGATCGATTCGAAGGGCGTCGGCAATAACCTGATCTACCTGCCGCTCGACAAGCTGACCGAAGGTCGCGCTGCGGGCGGCAACACCGGCATGCGGCCCGCCGCGGCCGCGAACACCGAGTCCGAGACCGTCACGGTCGAGGGCCGCCAGCGGGGAGAGCGCTGATGTCCTCGCGTATCACGCCCATCATCCTCGTCGTCGTCGCGCTGCTGTTCGTCGCGACCTCCTCGCTGTTCACGGTGCAGCAGACCCAACTCGCGATCCGGACCCAGTTCGGTGAGATCCAGGGCTCCGACTATGGCCCGGGTCTGCACATGAAGTGGCCGTTCATCGACCAGGTCGCGCGCTTCGAGCGGCGGGTGGTCACCCAGAACTACGTCGGCGAGACCTTTCTCACCAACGAGAACCGCGGCCTGCTGGTCGACTTCTACGTCAAGTGGCGCGTCGCCGACGCGGCCAAGTACTTCCGCGCCACCGGCGGCAACGAAGACGCGGCCGGCCAGCGCCTCGCCGACATCGTCAAGGACGGCATCAAGAACGCCGTCGCGCAGCGCACGCTGCAGGAAGTCGTGACCGCCGAGCGCGCGGCCGTGACCGGCGAGATGTTCGGCCGTGCGAGCGAGGCGGTCAACGAGTTCGGCATCGAACTGATGGACGTGCGCGTGCAGCGCATCGACCTGCCGGACGATGTCGCGGCGCGCGTCTACGACAACATGAAGCAGAACTTCGAGAAGCAGGCGCGCCAGTTGCGCGGCGAGGGCGAGAAGGACAACCAGCGCATCAAGGCCGAAGCCGACCGCAAGCGCACCGAAATTCTCTCGGCCGCCGCGCGCGACGCGCTGCGCATCCGCGGCGAGGGCGATGCAATCGCCGCGGCCACCTACGCGAAGGCCTACGAGCGCAATCCCGAGTTCTATGCCTTCTACCGCAGCATGCAGGCGTACAAGACGGCGATCGGCAAGGAGGGCGACGTTATCGTCGTCAGCCCCGACAGCGAGTTCTTCAAGTACTTCAAGGAATCCGCGCCGGGTAACCGGTAGGCCGTGATAGTGCTCGAGTGGTCCGACCTGGCCGGCGCGCTGGCGCTGCTGCTCGTCATCGAGGGGCTGCTGCCGTTCGCCAATCCCGCCGGCATGAAGCGCACGATGGCGCGCGTCGCTGCGCTCGGCGAGCGGGAACTGCGCATTGCGGGTCTTGGGTCGATGCTGGTCGGCCTCGTGCTGCTTTACTTCGTGCGGGCGTAAACCATGGGCAGATTCGTCGTCGTCATCGGCACCCAGTGGGGTGATGAAGGCAAGGGCAAGATCGTCGATCTGCTGACCGAGCGCGCCGCCGCGGTTGCGCGTTTCCAGGGCGGACACAACGCCGGGCACACGCTCGTGATCGGCGGCAAGAAGACGATTCTGTCACTGCTGCCCTCGGGCATCCTGCGCGAGGGCGTGCAGTGCCTGATCGGCAACGGCGTAGTGCTGTCTCTCGAGGCGCTGTTCCGCGAGGCGCAGACGCTGATCGGCGAGGGAGTGCCGGTGTTCGAGCGGCTGCGCGTCTCGCCGGGTTGCCCACTGATCCTGCCCTCGCACGTCGCGCTCGATCGTGCGCGCGAACAGGCGCGCGGCGCCAACGCGATCGGCACGACCGGCCGCGGCATCGGGCCGGCCTACGAGGACAAGGTGGCGCGGCGCGCGGTGCGCGTCGCCGATCTGTTCCAGCGCAAGCTGTTCGCCGCGAAGCTCGGCGAGCTGCTCGACTTCCACAATTTCGTGCTGCACAAGTATTTTCGCCAGCCGGCGATCGACTTCCAGCAGACCCTCGACGAACAGCTGGCGTACGCCGAGCGTCTCGCGCCGCTCGTGACCGACGTGGGCGCGGCGCTGCATGCGCTGCGCGTGGCCGGGGCGGACGTGATGTTCGAGGGGGCGCAGGGCGCGCTGCTCGACGTCGACCACGGTACCTACCCCTACGTCACCTCGTCCAACACCACGGCCGGCTACGCGGCCACCGGTACCGGAATCGGCCCGCGCACGCTCGACTACGTGCTCGGCATCGTCAAGGCATACACGACGCGGGTCGGTGCCGGCCCGTTCCCGACCGAGCTGTTCGACGAGGCGGGCGAGCATCTCTCGCGTGTCGGTCACGAGGTCGGCTCGGTCACCGGGCGGGCGCGGCGTTGCGGCTGGTTCGATGCCGTCGCCCTGCGCCGCTCGATCGTGCTCTCGAGCGTGTCGGGCCTGTGCATCACCAAGCTCGACGTGCTCGACGGGCTCGATACGCTGCAGATCTGCGTCGAGTACCGCCCGGGGGCGCAGCCGGGCGAGGTGACGCCGGTCTACGAAGAGCTGCCGGGCTGGCGGGAATCCACGATCGGTATCACCTCCTATGAGGCGCTGCCCGGCAATGCGCGCCGCTACCTCGAGCGCATCGCCGAGCTCACCGCCACGCCGCTCGATGTCGTTTCGACCGGGCCCGATCGCGAACAGACGATCGTGCTGCGCCACCCGTTCGACTGAGCGGCGGCGCACCGCCGCTCACAGCGGCAGCAGCCAGGGGATGAGCGTCACGCTGACCACGAGCGCGATCACGCCGTAGGGCGCGCCGACCTTCAGGAAGTCGATGAAGCGGTAATTGCCGGGGCCCACGACCAGCGTGTTCACCGGTGAGGAGACCGGCGTCAGGAAGGCGCACGAGGCCGCGATCGCCACGGTCATCGCGAACGGGTAGGGCGAGGCGTCCATCGAATCGGCGATGCCCATCGCGATCGGCGCCATCAGCACGGCGGTGGCGGTGTTCGAGATGAACAGGCCCATCACGACCGTGATGACGAACAGTGTCGCCAGGACCGTCCGCGGGCCGGCCTCGCCGGCCATGCCCAGCAGCGCATCGGACGCGATCTCGACACCACCCGTGCGCTGCAACGCGAGCGCGAACGGCAGCATGCCGACGATGAGCACGATGCTCTGCCAGTGGATCGAGCGATAGGCGCTGTCGAGGTCGACGCAACCCGTGAGGCCGAGCAGCAGGCAGGCAATCAATGCGGCCTGCACGTTGCTGACGACTCCGGTCAGCATCAGCACGATCATGATGCCGAGCGCGAACAGCGCGTGCGGTGCACGTCCGGGCGCCGGGATCACCTCGTCGTACTCGGCGGGCAGGTCGAGCACGATCAGTTCGTCGCCGTGCGATTGCATGCGGCGGATCTGCCGCCAGCGGCCGGCGAGCAGCAGCGTGTCGCCGAGTCGCAGCTTCGTCTCGAGCAGATCCCTGCCGAGCGACACCTGGCCACGGCGCAGGCCGACCACGTGCAGGCCGTACTGCGAGCGGATCCGCGCCTCGACGATGGTCTTGCCGATGAACTTCGACTCCGGCGGGATCATCACCTCGGCCATGCCGATCTCCTGCGACTGGTCGGAGAAATAGGCGCCGGACAAGGGCAGCGTCTCGAGGGCGAGTCGCTCGCGCAGCGCCTCCATGTCGACTTCCCGCGCCGCATCCATGAACAGGACATCTCCCGCCTGGATCTGGGTGTTCGGCCGGGGGCTCAGCACATGGTTCGCGAAGCGCCCGCTGCGCTCGATCGCGACGATATTCAGGCCCGACGCGCCGCGCAGGTCGAGTTCCTGCAGGGTCTTGCCGACCATGGGGGATGTGGCCGTGACTCGCAGCCGGTGTTCGCGATTGGCGAGCCCGTACTTGTCGATCCATGCGGACAGGAACGGTCGGAAGCGCGTTGCCGTTGCGGCGGCCGCAGGCTTCTCGATCCAGCGTCGCGCGAACAGCATGTACACTATGCCGATTGCGAGCAGCGGCAGGCCGAAGGGCGTGATGCCGAAGAGATGGAAGCCCTCGTGACCGTGGCGCACGAGCTCGCTGTTGATGACGAGGTTCGGCGCGGTCGCGATCAGGGTCATCATGCCGCTGTGCAGGGCGGCGAAGCTGAGCGGCATCATCAGCCGGCCCGGGGAAATGCCGGTGCTGCGCGCGATACGCAGCGCGATCGGGAGGAAGATCGCGACCACCGCGGTCGAACTCATCACCGCGCCGACACCGGCCACGACGGTCATCAGCAGGACGATGAGGGTGGTCTCGCTGCTCGCGGCGCGCGACAGCAGCCAATCGCCCAGCCGCTGCGCGACTCCGGTGCGCGCGAGGCCATCGCCGACCACGAACAGCGCCGCGATCAACACGATGCTCGGGTCGCTGAAGCCCGCGAGCGCCTCCTTCACGTCGATGATGCCGGTGAGCGGCAGCACGGTCATCATCAGCAGCGCCACCGCGTCCATGCGCGGCTTGCCGATCGCGAACAGGACGATCGCGGCGAGCAGCAGGGCGAGGACCAGTTGGAGCTCCGTCATCGTGCGCGCGCCTGGCGCCAGGCCGCGATGACCTCGGCCGGCTCGATGCCGAGGATGTCCGGCTTGCCGGCCACCTCGCCGGTCAGCACGAGCGCCGGTGTGCTCGCGCCGCCGGGGCGGAAGCGCCGCGGATCGGCCGCGCCGAACAAGGCGACGGTCGGGCAGCCGAGTGCCACCGCGGCATGCGCGGGGCCCGTGTCCACCGTGATCAGACTGTGGCAGCGCGCGAGCAGTGGCAGCAGGACCGGAATCGGCAGGTCGTCGGCGACGTTGTGCAGGCCGGACACGCGCGCGGCCGCCGCGATGTCGGCATTGAGCGCGAACTCCTCCGGCACCCCGAGCAGCAGCAGGGCGGCGTCCGGCAGGGCGGCACGCACGGCGCGGATCACCTCGCCCCAGCGCGCTTCGGGCCAGTACTTGGTGTTGCTCGCCCGCCGGCGGATGAGGCCGCGCATCGTGCGCTTGTTGCCCGCCTGGAAGGCGACGAGGGTGCGCCCCGCAAGATTGCGTTGCGCGAGCCAGGCGTTACAGGTCGCGAATTCCTGCGCGGTGAGCTCGAGCCGCGCATTGGCCGCCCGTGGCGGTGGCGGCGGTGGCGGCGGCTGCAGCGCCGGGGGCGTGAGCGCGGCCATGCGCAGCCAGCGCTCGGCGGTGTGCTCGCCCGGCAGCCAGGGCAGATCGCGTACATCGCACACGAGGTCGTCGGTTATGCCCGCGCGCGTCAACAGCGCGCGCCCATGGCCGCCACCGTCGCAGTACCACGTGGGACCCGGGCCGCGCTCGCGCAGCTGACGTACGAGCCGCTGCTGCTCGAGATCCAGCCAATAGGGTTTGCGCCGGCTCTTCAGCACCAGGATGTCGCCGACACCGCGCCGCGGCGCGAGCAGCGGCCGCCCCCAGCTGCCGGAGGTGATCACGTCGACGGGTGCGCCGAAGCGCGCATGCAGCTGTTCGATCAGTACGGTGATGAGCACCATGTCGCCGAAGGCGCCACAGCGCATGAGCAGGGGACGGGCCATGGCGCATTCTGCGGGCCGGCGGCCCACGGGTCCATGGCGCCGCTTCAGCGCAGCGCGGCGGCGTCGATCACGATGGCGGCCAGTCGGCGAGCGCTCGCTGGTGCAGGTCAAGCGACGCCGGGTCGTGCAACAGACCGAGCGGGTGGCGGGCTCGCGCAACACTGATGATCATGACCAATACGACGAGCGCGGCGACCCAGAAGACGATGCGCCCGCCCCGGGTCGCGCCGCGCCTCAGCGCGAAGCTGCCAAGTACGATGTAGACGATGAGCAGCAGCAGCTTGACCGTGAGCCAGTCATGCATGTACGGGTACTGCCGCACAATGGTCGTCAGCGCGAGCGCCGCGGTCAGCAGCACGGTGTCGATCGTGTAGCTGAGATAGCGCAGCGGCGCGGCCATCGTCCAGCCGGCGCCGAGATGGGACGCGAGGCCCCGGACGAAGAAGAGCGATCCGCTCGCGACCACCGCGGCGACATGCACCCACTTGATCCACGGATAGAACTCAGCCAACGCCGGGTCCCTGGCTGGAAACGGCTACGCGCGCAGTACGCTGCGGGCCAGGTCTTCGAGCGTGCGAGGCTGCAGGATCTCGATTTCCCGCCGGTCGACGCGGATCAGGCCCTCGTCCTGGAAGCGCCTGAACACCCGGCTCACGCTTTCGGCGGCGAGGCGCAGGTAATTGGCGATGTCGGTGCGGGTCATCGTGAGCAGGAAACGGGTCGGCGAAAAGCCGCGCTCGGCATAGCGGCGCGACAGCGAGACGAGGAACGCGGCCATGCGCTCGTCTGCCGTGTAGTTGCCGGCGAGCAGGGCTGCCTTGCCGATGTCCTGGCTCAGCAGCCGGAACAACTGCTGCTGCACGCCGGGCATGCGCGTCGCGAGCGCCGCCATCGACGGAAACGAGAACCGGCACAGCACGGTCGGTTCGAGCGCGACGGCATTGCACGGGTAGCGCGACTGCGAAATGGCATTGAGGCCGACCATCTCGCCGGGCAGATAGAAACCCTGCACCTGCTCGCGTCCGTTCGCGTCGGTGACATAGGTCTTGACGGTGCCGGAACGCACCGCCGCGATGGCCGTGAACGGGTCGCCCTCGCGGAAGATGTGCTTGCCTTCCTCGAACGGACCGACGTGCTGCACGAGTACGTGCAGGTCGCGCAGCTGCGATTTGTCGTAGCCGCTTGCGAGGCAGGCGGCCGAGAACGCGCAGGTGCTGCAGAAGCGGAAATCGTCGCCGTCGTCGGCTATGGGCGAGGGGGGTGATGGTCGAAGCACTCCGCCATGATACGCAGCAACAGACGCCCTTGCGATGTCGCGCGCACGGCCCGCGAATCGATGCTGGCGAGGCCTTCCGCGGCGTAGCCGGAGAGCCGCTGCAGTGCCGTGGAGAAGTGCCCGGCGAACCCGATTCCGTAGCGCCGCTCGATGGCGTCGATCGGGATTTCGCCCCTGCGCAGCCATTCCTCGACGATGTCGATGCGCAGGCGCTCCTCGGTATCCAGGACGCAGCCGCGCCATACCGGCAGCAGCCCGGCATCGATCGCCGCCGCCCACGCGTCGGCATCGGCAAGGCTCTCGACCACGCAGTCGCCGATGCGGCTCATGGCGCCGATACCGAGGCCGATCACGTCGGCACCTGTCGGAGGGACGGCCCAGTCCCCGCCGCCCAGGGTGCCGGCGATCCATTGCGATCCGGCAGGCGCGAGCCAGGAGAGCGGCCGGGGATCGAGCCCGACCTCCGAGTAGCCGGCCGCGTCGAGGCGCGCCGCGGCCTGCAGCACCGCCTTGCATGCATCGCCCTGGGGTTCCCCAGGAAGCGACAGGGCGAGGCGATCGGGCCGCACGGCGATCAGGGCATCGATCGCGACCTGGAGGTCCTGGCCCGCGAGGTCGGGCGGCGCGTTCACTTCGACCGCGCAGCGCAGGCCTGCCTTGCGTGCGGACTCGAGCGCGCGCAATGCGGCCTCGGTGCTCGCGATGTCAGTGGCGAATTCGACGGCATCGAATCCGAGCGCGCCCAGGGCGGCGAGTTCGCCGGGCTGCAGCGCCAGTGGATCGAGCACCGCCACGAAACCGCGCCTGGGCGCGGGGACGAAGTGAAAGTGCCGCTCGAGGCTGCCGGTGAGGGCGGCCAGGTCCGACATGCGAGATGCCCCGGCACCGGTGGCGTCGACCTGCAGCGCGATGACGTCGCGATCGCGGTCGAAGTGGCGCGCAGTCTCCTCGATCTCGCGGATCAGGCGCTCGGGATCGGGGTGGACCGCCAGTTGGATGGCAAGCGGGCGCGGGATCGGATCGTCGTTGCTGCGCCCGGCCTGCATGCGATACGCCGCATCGTCGAATGCGGTCGTCAGGCGCGGTATGGCGGGCAGGCGGGCGGGGTGGGCGTCACGCCGCCGAAAGCTGCACGTCAACCCTGCGTCGATGGCGCGGGACAGTTCCATGCGGCATGTTCGCCAACGCCGTCGCGGCCTGCCTTGACCTGGATCAGTCCACGC
>DAOQXO010000038.1:0-21049 GCA_035342635.1 Steroidobacteraceae bacterium | reverse complement strand
GGCAAGCAGATCCAGCTGCAGGTCACCGGCGACCAGATCGAACTCGACAAGGCGGTCCTCGAGAAGCTCGCCGACCCACTGATGCACATCGTCAGGAACAGCATCGACCACGGCATCGAGATACCGCAGGTGCGCACCGCGGCAGGCAAGCCTCCGGTCGGGCAGGTGCGTATCGAGGTCCGCCACACGGATGCCATGATTACCGTGGAGGTCGCGGACGACGGCGGTGGCCTGGACCACCGGCGCATCCTCGAGAAGGCGCGCAGTACCGGCCTCGTCGGTGCGTGTGAACTGCCGACGGTCGATGCCATCCACGCGCTGATTTTCCTGCCCGGTTTCACGACCGCGGAGCAGGCGACCGAATTGTCGGGCCGCGGCGTCGGCATGGACGTGGTACGCAGCAACATCACCGACCTCGGCGGTGCGGTCGAAGTGCGCTCGGAAGCGGGCAGGGGCTCGCGCTTCATCATGACGGTTCCGACCCGCGGCGCCGGCTACACGGCGCAATACCGCGCGCTCGCATGCAGCGCAGGCCGCGCTGCGGGCTAAAGCCCGGGCCGCTTGTGCCGATAACAGGCTGGCCGAATGCCGGCCCCTGACAGGATTCGAAATGGTGAACCCATCGGCCCAGCCTGCCACCCGAACGAGCGCCGTGCACGACGTGTTCGCGATGGCCCTCGCGCAGTCGCTGGCGCAGGAACTGGCGTCGGGCCGGGTCGAACTGCCCGGGTTTCCCAACGTGGCGACACAGGTACAGCGAGTGCTCGCCGACGAGGATGTCACGCCGCTGCGCGTCGTGCGGGTCATAGGGGCCGAGCCGGTCCTTGCCGGTCGCGTCCTGCAGTGTGCGAACTCCGTGGTCTTCAACCCCGGGGGCGTGCCTGTCTCCGGGCTGCGTGCCGCGGTGGCCCGCGTGGGCCTCGACTTCGTGCGTACGCTGACCATTTCGTTCGCGGTCAACCAGCTGAAGTCCGCGCCGACCCTGCGCGCGATCGGGCCGCAACTCGATGCGCTGTGGCTGCGCAGCGTGAAGGCATCGACACTGTGCTTCGTCATCGCGCGCCGCCTGGCGCGCACCAGTGCCGATGCGGCATTCCTTGCCGGCCTGCTGCACGGAGTCGGTGCACTCTATATCCAGACGCGCGCGGTCGATCACCCCGAATTGCAGCGGCGCCCCGACAGCTACGCGATGATCGAGCGTACCTGGGAGGCGCATATCGCGCGGGCGCTGCTCGAGGGCTGGAAGGTGTCGGAAGACATCGTGGACGCGATCGGCGCGCTGCATCGCGTTGAGCGTGGCGGCGATGGTCCGGCGGGACTGCGCGAGGTGCTGCGCGCCGGGGTCCTCATCACCGGGATGCAGGCCTCGCCGCAGGAACTACGGCTCATGCTGGCGTCGAGCGATGCCTGCGCCCAGCTCGGGCTCACGCCCGAAGTGTATGAATCATTGGTACGTGAGTCCGCAGTCGAGGTCGCTGCACTGCGCAGCGTGCTCGGATGCTGATCGGTCGAGAGTCGAGGAGAGAGAATTGACTGCTGCAAACGAGAAAACGGAGGCTGCGCCGAAGGGCGCCGGGGCATTCGAGTTCGTGCAGGACCTGGCGCGCGAGTTGTCGAGCGGCCGCATCGAACTGCCGAGCTTTCCGGACGTGGCGATCCGCGTGCAGCGCGTGCTCGCCGACGAGGACGTGCGACCCGAAGCGGTCGTGCGCATCGTCGGTTCGGAACCGGCCCTCGCCGCGTGGGTGCTGCGGATGTCGAACTCCGCGGCGATGTCCACGGGGCGGCAGATCACGGATCTGCGTTCGGCGATCACCCGTCTCGGCTTCAACGTGGTTCGAAGTGCGGCCGTGTCGTTCGCGATGTCGCAGTTGACGCGGGCGGAGGACCTGAAGGGTCTCGAGGAAGACCTCAAGCTGCTGTGGCGGCGCAGTACCCTGGTCGCCTCGATGAGCAACGTGGTTGCGCGCCGCTTCAGCGCAGTCAATCCGGATACCGCGATGCTGGCCGGACTGCTGCACGGTATCGGCAGGCTCTACATCCTGGTCCGCTCGCGGGACTTCCCGACATTGTTCGCCGATGCGTCGAGCTACGGGCAGATCGTCAGCGACTGGCATGCCAATGTCGCCAAGGCGATCCTCGAGAACTGGAGCATCGCCGAGGAGATCGTCGACGCCGTGCACGCCTACGAGCAGATCTACCGCGAGCATCCCGACTCGGCCGACCTCACCGACGTGCTCATCACGTCGGATCTGCTCGCGTCGTTCCACGAATGGCCCGAATCGCTCGAACTGAACCTGCAGGGCGTGAGCGCAGTCGACCGGCTGCAGCTCGATCGCGCCGGACTCGAGCGCATCATCGTCGAATCGCGCGAGGAAATAAGCGCATTGCGCCAGGCGCTCGGCGGCTGATCTGCGCTATCGTTGCGCAGGTGAAAATCCTGCTCGTGTGCCTCGGAAACATCTGCCGCTCGCCGACCGCGGAAGGCGTGCTGCGTGCGCTCGCGCAGCGCGAAGCGCCACAGCTCGCATTGCATGCCGATTCGGCCGGCACGGCGGGCTACCACATCGGCGCGCCGCCGGATCCGCGCACGCTGGCTGCCGCGCGGCGGCGCGGATATGACCTTTCGGACCTGCGGGCGCGGCAGGTGCAATCCGCCGACTTCAGCGACTTCGACCTGCTGCTGGCGATGGACGAGGACAACCTCGCGAGCCTGCGTGCACAGGCTCCGCCAGGCACGGATCAGCGTTTGAAGATGTTCCTCGAGTACGCCCCGGAACTCGGTCGGCTCGATGTCCCGGATCCCTACTACGGCACCGCGCCCGACTTCGACCTCGTCGTGGATCTCGTCGAGCGCGGTGCGCGTGGCCTGCTCAGGGCGCTTGCGACTCACTCATCGCGATCGGTGCGCTCCGGCTGACTGCCCGGTGCGACGCTCGTCGGCCGGGACGACCAGACGAGTTGCGGTGCGCCGGGATCGGCAGTGCGTGCCGGCGGTGGCGGTGGCGTCGGTTCGGGCGGGCTCGCAGGCGCGAAGTCGAACTCGCGATTGGCTTCACTCTGGCTCGAACCCTCGCCGTTGCCATCGCCGCTGCCGCCCGTATCGGCGTCGCCGGCTGGCGCCGCCGACGCCTCGCGCTCGCCACGATCGCGACCGCCGCGTCGCCCGCGACGCCCGCGACGGCGCGGCCGCCGCTCGCCGCGCTCTTCGCTGGTTGCGGCGGGACCACCCGCCATCTCCTCCGCACCGGCCTGAGCTTCGGTTGCGACAACCGTTGCGGCTGCGCCGGCTGCGGCCGCGGCTTCCGCAGCATCCGCCGGCGGCGCCTCGCGCTCGCGCCGGGCCTGCCGCTCACGCTGTGCATCGCGATCGCGCTGGCGTTGCGCCTCGCGCTGCGGATCACGCTGCCCTTCGCGGGGCGGGCGCTGGCCGCCGTCACGTCGCCCGCCGCCATCGCCCGAGCGGGCGCGCTGTTGCGAACCATCACGGCCGCCGCGCTGCTCGCCGCGCTGCTGCCGCGCCTGATCACCCCGGTCACCGCGTTCCCCGCGGCGATGCCGGTCGCGACCTCCGCGGTCGCGCTGGCCGCCATCACGCCGGGCCTGTCCGCGTGAGCGCGCGGCATGCGCAGGCGCAGCGGGTGCCGCGGCTACCGGTGCCGCTGCGGCGGCCTCATCGCCGCTGAGCCACTGGCGCACGCGAGCCCAGAAGCCACCGGCAGGCGCTTGCGCCGCCGCAGGCTCGATGGCGGGCGCGGCGGCCGCGGCCACCGGCGCCACGACGATGGGTGCTGCGGTGGCAGGCTGGAATGTCGGCACGGCGGCCGGCTCCAGCGGCTTCTGCTG
The DNA here is from genome assembly GCA_035342635.1 of Steroidobacteraceae bacterium. GTDB lineage: Bacteria > Pseudomonadota > Gammaproteobacteria > Steroidobacterales > Steroidobacteraceae > CADEFQ01. The sequence continues at coordinate 17,203 of DAOQXO010000038.1, read as the reverse complement.
GCCGGTGGCCGGATCCGGCAGGGCAGGCGGAGTCGGCAACTTGTAGGACGACCTGCGGAACTCCGGCTGATCGACTTCATCGTGCCGCAGTCTGCGGATCGCGTACTCGGGCGTCTTGATGTTGATGTTCGGGACGAGCACGAGTTCGACGTCGCTCTTGTCCTCGAGCGTGCGCAGCCACTCGCGCTTCTCATTGACGAGGTAGGTCGCCACGTCGACCGGCACCTCGACGATGACGCGGGCGGTGCGGTCCTTGCGCATCTCCTCGCCGATCAGCCGCAGGATCGCGAGCGTCATCGATTCGACGCTCCGGATGCTGCCTATACCTGAGCAACGCGGGCAGGCGATGTGGCTCGACTCGTCGAGCGATGGGCGCAGGCGCTGGCGCGACATCTCGAGCAGGCCGAAGCGCGACAGGTGGCCGATCTGGATGCGCGCGCGGTCCATGCGCACCGCATCGCGCAGGCGCTGCTCGACCTCGCGCTGGCTCTTCTGCGACTCCATGTCGATGAAGTCGATGACGATCAGGCCGCCGAGGTCGCGGATGCGCAGCTGGCGGGCGATCTCGTCGGCGGCTTCGAGGTTGGTATTGAGCGCCGTCGTCTCGATGTCGCTGCCGCGGGTTGCCCGCGCGGAGTTGATGTCGATGGAAACGAGCGCCTCGGTGTAGTCGATCACGAGGCTACCGCCCGAGGGCAGCTGGACCTTGTGGGCGTACGCCGACTCGATCTGGCTCTCGATCTGGAAACGCGTGAACAGCGGCACGTCGTCGGTATAGAGCTTCAGCTTGCGCTGCGCGTCGGCCGGCATCGACCGCTGCATGTACTCCTGCGCGTTCGCAAAGGCGGCCGGGTCGTCGACCAGGCACTCGCCGATGTCGTCTCCCAGGTAGTCGCGCAGTGCGCGTGAGACCGGGTCGCTCTCGCGATAGACAAGGAAGGGGGCAGGGCGGCCTTCGATGGCGGCGGCGATCTGCTCCCACTGCTGGCGCAGATTATCGAGGTCCCACTGCAGTTCCTCGACGGTGCGGCCGACGCCGGCCGTGCGCACGATCGCGCCCATGCCCTCCGGCACCTGCAATGCGTCCATCACCTGGCGCATCTGGTCGCGGTCCTCGCCTTCGATGCGGCGCGACACGCCGCCGGCGCGGGGATTGTTCGGCATCAGCACGAGGAAGCGCCCGGCGAGGCTGATGAACGTGGTCAGGGCGGCACCTTTGTTGCCGCGTTCCTCTTTTTCCACCTGCACCACGACCTCCTGACCCTCGGTCAGCAGTTCGCGGATGTTCATGCGCCCGCCTTCGGGCGACTTGCGGAAATACTCCTTCGAGACTTCTTTCAGCGGCAGGAAGCCGTGACGCTCGGAACCGTAGTCGACGAAACACGCCTCGAGCGACTGCTCGACGCGTGAGATCCGACCCTTGTAGATGTTCGCTTTCTTCTGTTCTTTGGACGGTAACTCGATCGAAAGATCGTAGAGTTTCTGACCATCAACCAGTGCGACGCGCAACTCTTCCTGTTGAGTTGCGTTGACCAGCATTCTTTTCATTTGCCCCTTCTATGGATGCAGGGGCCGACCAGGGGACGGAGAAAGATGAATCGGACGCGCGGATTTCGCCAGTGAAGAGCTGCTGCACGTTTTTATCGACCGCCCCTTGTTGATGAGGGCGGTGCGCCGAAAACCTTTGGTCCGCCTGAGCAGCGCGATCGGCGCTCGGGTCGGCCTGTTGTAAGTGCGATGGCCCCAATTCCTGGGACCAACTAACATGCGGCGCACTCGAATCGACTCATACAGCGTTCCGTGCGCGTCGCGTACTTTCCAATGATAACAACCGATCTTTTGAAAAACAATATCTTACGCCATGGTTGACGCGTCCGCGCCACAACCGGGCACGCCGCGCAGTGCCGTACGGCAGGTCGAGGCCACGACCGAAGAGGCCGGACTGCGCCTCGACAAATACGTCGCCAAGGCCCTGCCGCAGGTGCCGCTGAGCCACGTCTTTCGCCTCATCCGCAAGGGCGAGGTGCGGGTGAACGGCAAGCGCGCGAGCGGGTCGCAGCGGTTGCAGGCGGGCGACATCGTGCGTCTGCCCCCCGTGCGGGCCGCGGTCGCCCCGGTCGACGCCGACGGCAGCCCCGCCCCGCGGCGGGTACCGCCCCGGCTCATCGAGGAGATTCGTGGGGCCGTCATGCATCGCGACGAGCAGCTGCTCGTAGTCAACAAACCGGCCGGGCTCGCCGTGCACGGCGGCAGCGGCGTGTCGTTCGGGGTGATCGAGGCGCTGCGCGCGGCGTATCCCGACGATACGCTCGAACTCGTGCATCGGCTCGATCGCGATACGAGCGGCTGCCTGCTCGTTGCGCGCAAGGCGTCGACGCTGCGCACGCTGCACGCGCTGCTTCGCGAGCACGAATTCGAGAAGCGCTATCTCGCGCTGGTCATCGGCAAATGGGATCTCGGCAAGAAGCGTATCGACATGCCGCTGCGCACCGACCTGCGGGTCGGAGGCGAGCGCACGGTCAAGGTGCAGCCTTCCGGCAAGAGCGCGATCAGCGACTTTCGCCCCGTGCAGTTCTTCGGCAACCGCGCCACGTTGCTCGAGGTGTCGATCCGCACCGGGCGCACACACCAGATCCGCGTGCACGCGTCCTATGCCGGTCACCCGGTCGCTGGCGACGACAAGTACGGCGACCGGGAAGCGAATGCGATGCTCAAGGATTTCGGCTTGCGGCGCATGTTCCTGCATGCCTCGAGCGTGAGCTTCACTTGGCCGCAAAGCGGCACGGAATTCAGCGCCAACGCCCCATTGCCGGCAGACCTCGCCGCGGTGATCGACAATCTCGCGGCGGCGCCCGTCAGGGGACGGCGTAGCCCGCGCGGCGCAAGGCGCCCGCGAGCCAGATGAGCGGCAGGCCGACGAGCGCCGTCGGGTCGGTGGTTTCGATGCGATCGAACAGGGCGATGCCGAGCGATTCCGCCTTGAAGCCGCCTGCGCAATCGAACGGCTGCTCGCGCTCGATATAGCGATCGATCTCCTCGCCCGTGAGCGCCCTCGCCACCACGCGCGTCGTGTCGGTGTGCGCAAGGTCGATGCCCGCATCGAGGCCGATCACGGCGCAGGCAGTGTGGAAGAGCGCCCCCTTGCCGGAAAGCGAGTCGAGCTGGGCGCGGCAGCGCTCGGCATTGCCCGGCTTCTCGAGCAGCCTGGCGTCGAGCGCCGCCACCTGATCGCTGCCGATCACGACGGCCGAGGGGTGGCGGCGGGCGACCGCCAGCGCCTTGTCGCGGGCGAGGCGGGCCGCGCGGGCGGGTGGCAATTCGCCGGCCATGCCCAGTTCGTCCACGCCCGGAGACTCGACCTGGAACGGGAGCGCCAACCGGCCGAGCAGTTCGCGGCGGTAGGGGGAGGTCGATGCGAGGATTAGCGGCCGGTGAAACAACGACTTAGAAGAGGTTTTCTTTGACTCGGAGGGTGCACATACCTATTATACGCGCCCCATGCCGGACGGCTGGTCACGCCCACTCGACGCCGAGCAACTGGCGGATCGCCGGTCGGACATCGAATTTTCGATTCCGTTACCGGCGCTGCCCAGGATCGCGCCGCTGCTGGCGCGCCCCGAGGGCAGTGCGCGCGGCAAGGCGTCGTTCGCGCGCGAGCAGAGCCTCGCGGTGGTCGACCTGACGGTCGAGGCGGAGCTGTCGCTGGTGTGCCAGCGCTGCATGCAGCCGATGTCATGGCCGGTCGTGGGCCGGGCGCATATCGCGCTCGTTGGGGATGCGGATGCGGCCGATGCGGTCGCGTCGGAATTTGAGACGGTGATCGCGCCCGGTGGGCGGGTCACGGTCGGTGAACTCGTCGAGGAAGAGCTGCTGCTCGCCTTGCCGGTCGTCGCGCTGCATGCGCGTGCAGACGCCTGCGGCGTGCAGCTCGACGCGGAGCCGGACAAAGAAGTACAGAAACCGTTTGCGGGACTCGCCGATCTGTTGAAACGCGGGCCGTAATCCAGGAGTAGTAGAGATGCCTGTTCAGAAGAGCCGTAGGACGCCATCGACTCGCGGCAAGCGCCGGGTGCACGATCGCCTCGCCCGCCCCGCGCTGTCCATCGACCCGCAGTCGGGCGAAACGCACCTGCGCCATCGCATCACGCCGGACGGTTTCTACCGTGGCAAGCGCGTGATCGAGAAGCCTGTCGAGAGCGAAGGCGAAGAGTGAGCACCGGCGCCCTGCCCGGCGCCGCGTTGAACCCCCGCCGGCCGACATCGCGTGCCCACGCTCGCGATTGACGTGATGAGCGGCGACCTCGGCGCCACGGAATGTGTGCCGGGAGCCTTGCTCGCGCTTGCGCGGTCGCCGGATCTGCGCGTCGAACTGGTCGGATCCCCCGAGGCGATAGAGCCGCTGCTCGGCGCGGCCGACGCCGCGCTGCGTGCGCGCCTCGCCATCGTGCCGGCCGCCGACGTCGTGCCCATGGACGAGCTGCCCCGCGCTGCAATCCGGCACCGCAAGCACTCGTCGATGCGAATCGCGGTCGATCGGGTGAAGGAGGGCGCCGCGGTCGGTTGCGTCAGCGCCGGCAATACCGGCGCGTTGACCGCGATCGCGCATTTCGTGCTGAAGACCGTGCCGGAGGTCGAGCGCGCGCCGATCATGTCCGCGCTGCCCGCGGCGCACGGCCACACCTACATGCTCGACCTCGGCGCCAACATCAGCGCGAGCGCCGTGCAGCTGTGCCAGTTCGCGATGATGGGCTCGATCGTCGCGCGCGACGTCTACGGTGTCGCCGAGCCGCGCGTGGGCCTGCTCAACATCGGCGAAGAAGACATCAAGGGCCATGACACCGTGCAGTCCGCCAACGCGCTCATCGCGGCGAGCGGCGTGCGCTACCTGGGCTTCATCGAGGGCGACGACATCTTCTCGGGCGAGGTCGACGTCGTCGTGACCGACGGATTCACCGGCAACGTGGCACTGAAATCGATGGAAGGCCTCGCGCGCCTGATCACCGACACGATGCGCGCGGAGTTCACGCGCTCGGCCCTGAGTCGCGCGGCAGCGCTGGTGGCGCGCCCGGTGCTGAAGCGCGTCGGTCTCGCCCTCGATCCGCGCCGCTACAACGGCGCCTGCATGGTCGGCCTGCGTGGAGTCGTGGTAAAAAGCCACGGACGCGCCGACCGTACGGCCTTCGCCCGCGCAATCGAGCTGACCCGCACAGCGGCGCTGCACGATCTGCCCGGCTGCGTGGCGCGGGCGTTGGGCGCACAACCGCCACAGGGGTCCTGATGTATTCGCGCATTGCCGGCACTGGCAGCTACCTGCCTGAGAAGGTCGTCACCAACTTCGATCTCGCGAAGGTCATGGACACCACCGATGAGTGGATCCGCGAGCGCACCGGCATCGTCGAGCGGCATATCGCGGCCGAGGGCGAGGCCACGGTCGATCTGGCCGAGAAGGCCGCCCGGCGCGCGATAGAGGCCGCGGGCATCGACCCGAAGGAGATCGACCTGATCTGCTTCGGCACAACCACTCCCGATCTTGTGTTCCCCAACTGTGGCGTCCTGCTACAGGGGCGCCTGGGGCTGCGCGGCTGCGCGTCGATGGGTCTCGAGGCCGCGTGCACGGGCTTTCTCTACTCGCTGTCGATCGCCGACAAGTTCATCCGGCTCGGCGAGGCGAAGTGCGCGCTGGTCGTCGGCGCCGAGACGCTCTCGCGCATTACCGACTGGACTGACCGCGGCACCGCGATCCTGTTCGGCGATGGTGCGGGTGCCGTGATCCTGAAGCCCGATACCGAGGCTGGGGTCGTCTCGACGCATCTGCATGCCGACAGTACCTACAAGGACCTGCTGTACTGCCCGGCGGGCGTGTCGAAGGGCATTGGCCGGCCCGGCGATCCGCCGATGCACATACACATGTCCGGCAACGAGACCTTCAAGGTCGCGGTGAACACGCTCGGGCGCATCGTCGATGAGACTCTCGCCGCCAACTCGCTCGACAAGTCGGCGATCGACTGGCTCGTGCCGCACCAGGCCAATATCCGCATCATCCAGGCCACGGCGCGCAAGCTCGACATGCCGATGGAGCGGGTGATCGTGACTGTCGACCGGCACGGCAATACGTCGGCGGCGTCCGTGCCGCTCGCGCTCGACACCGGCGTGCGTGACGGGCGCATCAAGCGCGGCGAACTGCTGCTGCTCGAGGCCTTCGGCGGCGGTTTCACCTGGGGCTCGGCGCTCATCCGGTACTGACGATGACAGCGCGCACGGTGGCCTTGGGACTCGCGTTCGTCCAGGGCATCGTGCTGTGGTGGCTCACGGCCAGTGCGCGCGCGAAATCGTGGCCGGCCACCGACTCGGCAATGCTGGCGGCGCTGCTCACGCCCGCGGTATTCGTCCCGCCGCTTGTGTACCTGCAACTCGGGCTTGCGCATCTGCGCACGGTCGCGCTGGTGTCGCTCGCGGCGGGGCTCGTGCTCGGGGCGCTCGGCTGGCACTACGGCGCATGGATCGCCGGCGCCGGTTTGCCCACCGGCGGACTGTTCGGCGAGGACGCCTTCGCCTTCGCGATCGCGGTGCTGGTACTTTGCTTTCATGCGCTGCCGTTCCTGCAATCCGCGCTCGTGGCGCGGCGGCAGTGGCCCGCCTATCCGATGTTGTTCGAATTCGCGTGGCGCAATGCGCTGCAGATCGCGCTCGCGATGCTGTTTTGCGCCGCGCTGTGGGCGCTGCTGGCGCTGTGGATGGGCCTGTTCCGCATGATCGGCATCGACTTCTTCCGGGAGGCCTTCACCGACCCGCGTGTGGCATTCCCGCTGACCACCGTGGCCTTCGCCACGGCGCTCGCGCTGTCGGGCCCGGTCGAGCGGCTGCAGCAGGCGCTGCGCCAGCAGTTGCTGGCGCTCTTCAAGTGGCTTGCAGTGCTTGCGATGCTGATCCTGACGCTCTTCAGCATCGCCCTGCTGTTGCGCTCGCCGGAGCTGTTCGGCACCGGTCGGCGCGCGATCAGCGCCGCGTGGCTCCTGTGGCTGCTGGTCTTCTGCGTGTACCTGCTGAACGCGGCGTACCAGGACGGTGGCCATGCCGCGCCGTATCCGCGGCCGGTAGGCGTGGCACTGCGTGTCGCGACACCTTTGCTCGTGGTCGTCGCGGTGCTCGCCCTCTACGCACTCGGGGTGCGTGTCGGCGCCTATGGACTCACCGTGCCGCGCATCTGGGCCATGCTGGCGGCGGCGCTCGCGCTCGTCTATGCGGTGGGCTACACGATCGCTGCGACGCGCCGCGGCGCATGGATGGCGTCGATGGGTGCCGTCAATGTCGTCGCGGCGGTGATGCTGATAGTCGCGCTGCTGCTGATGCTCTCGCCCGCACTGTCGCCCTACCGGCTCGCGGCCGACAGCCAGGCCGCACGCGCGCTGCGCGGTGCGGACGGTTCGACGGCCGCCCGCGGGCCGCATGTACGGTATCCGGGCAGCTATGCCGATGAATATGTGACGCTCGCTTTCGACACGGGCGCCTACGGACGGCAGTGGCTCGCAAGGTTGGCCAGGCTCGAAGGACACCCCGATGCCGCCCGGATTCGCGCGCGGGCAGCGACCATGCTCGCAAGCAGGCAACGCTACGATGTCGCGCCGGCACTGGCGGCCAATTTACCGATGACGCTGGTGGCCTTTCCGGAAGGGCGCGAAATCGACGCCGGCCTGCGCGCAGCGATCGAGGGCGCGCAAGTCCCGCGCTGGCTCGGTCCGTTGCGCAGCAGCGAAGTGGGTTCGTACCCGGTGCTGTTCGCCGACCTCGACCAGGATGGCGTCGAGGAAGTGTTCGTCTTCTCGGAGCCCCAGGCCTTCATGCTGACGCGGAAGGACGGTGTCTGGCGCGAGACCATGCTGCTGGGTGGGGGCGTGTCCCGGACGCACGCGCTGGAGCGTCTGCAAGCCGGTGACTACCGGCTCGTCGCACCGCGCTGGCAGAAACTCGAAGTCGGCGGCGTCACACTCACCGTGATGCCCGACCAGTAGATAAAAAAAACGCCGCGCAGGGCGCGGCGTTTGGGGTCGAGCGAAGTAAAACTTACTTCGAGATCGAACGCTTGAACATGCGGTCGATCTTCTCGTTGGTCGCGTCACAGCACGACTGGCTGGCCTGCGCAGCGGCAAGCGCCTGGTTCGCGGTGCTCTGTGCGCCGCTGGCGGTCGAGGAGGCAGACTGGGCAGCCGAAGAGGCCGCATCCGCCGCGCTCTTGGCCGCAGCAGTGTCCGATGCCAGCCGGCCAACCTGTGCCTTCAGATCATCGACCTGCGCCTGCAGCGGCTTGAGGTCGGTGCAGCCGGCCAGCATGACAACAGCGGCAACGGCCGCAACTTTAACGATCGCGCTCTTCATAGGAGTCCCCTTCATGTGGATACAGAAACCTGTGCCGGCCGAACGTTATCACATTGCGATTTGTGCGGCGGCCACGCGACGCAACTGCAACAAATTCGGTCGCTGATTGCAAGATTCGCGATCCTACACCTGTGTCGGTGCTGTCCGACACGTTGCGCATGCCCCACGCTTCCGCATGACACGACAATCGACTCGACCGCAAGGGTGCAGTCATCTGCGACCCTCGGGTTCGCGGCCTTTTGGCCTCGATGCTGCGGCCTCTTGCGCGGCATGAAAAATCCTGTATAGAATCCCACCCTGTACATCCATACAGCCACCATCACAGCAGCAGCATCATGTCCGACCTCACGCCCCGCCAGACCGAAATCCTGCGTCTGATCCAGCGCACCATGGCTGAAACCGGCATGCCGCCCACCCGCGCGGAAATCGCCGCCGAACTCGGGTTCCGCTCGGCCAATGCGGCCGAGGAGCACCTGCGTGCACTCGCCCGCAAGGGCGTCATCGCGCTGATCCCCGGCACTTCCCGCGGCATCCAGTTGAAAGACACGATGCGCGAGCAGCTCGGCCTGCCGCTCATCGGCCGGGTTGCGGCCGGCCGGCCGATCCTCGCGGAAGAAAACATCGAGGCGCGCTACCAGATCGATCCGGGCATCTTCCAGCCGAAGCCGCACTACCTGCTGAAGGTCACCGGCATGAGCATGAAGGATGCTGGCATCCTCGACGGCGACCTGGTCGCCGTGCATCGCACGCCCGAGGTGCGCAACCGGCAGATCGTCGTCGCGCGGCTCGAGAACGAAGTCACCGTCAAGCGCTACCGGCAGGAAGGCTCCATCGCCTGGCTGCTGCCGGAAAATGCCGACTTCGAGCCGATCCGCGTCGACCTGAAGCAGGAACACATGATCATCGAGGGCGTCGTCGTCGGCGTGCTGCGCCGGGGGAAGATCTCATGAGCATCCAGGGACTGCGTACCGCTGCCTACCATGTCGGCGATCTGGCCGCGGCGAAGGCCTGGTATTCGCGCGTGCTCGAGCGCGAGCCGTATTTCGACCAGCCGTTCTATGTTGGCTACGAAGTCGGCGGCTTCGAGCTCGGCCTCGTTCCCGACGGCAAGCCGGGCCCGGGCGGCACGGTTGTGTACTGGGGCGTGCCCGACGCGGCGGCGGAGCTGCGCCGGCTCGAGTCGCTCGGCGCCGCCGTGCGCGATCCGCTGCAGGACGTGGGCGAGGGCATCCTGACCGCCACCGTGACCGATCCTTTCGGCAATGTTTTCGGTGTCATCGAGAATCCGCATTTCTCGCTCGCCAAAGTCCGCTGATGCGCACGCCGCGCTGCCATTGCATCGATGTCCGACGACCCGCTGGCTCGGCTCCTCCAGCATCCCGCATTGTGGCGCGGGCGCAGCGCCGCGCAGCTGCCCACCTGGTCCACGGGGTTTCCGGCACTCGATGCCAGCCTGCCGGGCGGCGGCTGGCCGCGTGCGGGTCTCGTTGAACTGCTGACGCCGCGTCCCGGCGTCGGCGAGCTGCGGCTGCTCGTTCCCGTCCTGGCGCAACTGTCAGGGCTCACGCCTGCGCGCTGGCTCGCGTGGATCGCGCCGCCGTTCGAACCATTCGCGCCGGCGCTCGCCGAGCGCGGCATCGCACTCGACCGGCAACTGATCGTGCGCACCGCAGCGCCGCTGTGGGCCATGGAGCAGGCGCTCGGCTCGGGTGCCTGTGAGGCGGCGCTCGCCTGGGCGCCGCGTGTGCGAGCGCGCGGCCTGCGTCGCCTGCAGCTCGCCACCGAGCGCGGTCGTACCCTCGGCATCGTGTTCCGCGAGGCCAGCGCCGCGCGCGAGCCGTCACCCGCTGCGCTGCGTCTCGCGGTCGTGCCGCACGGAGGCGGAGTGGAGGTGTCGCTGCTGAAAAGCCGCGGCGGAGCGCGCGGGGCAATCCACCTGCAGTTCGGGGATGGTCGTGCCGAAGAGCGCTGAGGACCTGGAGTTCGAGGCGGCCGGCCGGGGATCGCCGGTCGGCGCTGCCGCGCTCCGGCGTCCGACGCCGAGCCCGGCATGTTCTCCCGCGCCTGCGCCCGCGCCCGCGCTCAGCGCAGAGGCGGGCGAGCTGTGGCTGGCCCTGCACCTGCCCACGCTCGCCTTCGATGCCGTGTGCCGCGAAGGCGATGCCTCGCAGCCGGTCGCTGTCGTCGAGCCGGTGCGGCGCGTGCAGCGGATCGTGATCGCGAGCCGCGCCGCGCATGCACGAGGTGTCGCGCCCGGCATGGCGCTCGCGGCGGCGCTCACGCTCGAGCCGCGGCTCGATACGCGCAACCGTGACACGGGCGCCGAGCGCGCGCTGCTCGAGCGGCTTGCGGCGGCGGCGGGGGAGTTCACTTCGCGAGTCAGCCTCGAACCGCCCGACGGCGTGCTGCTCGAAGTGCGCGGCAGTCTCGCGCTGTTCGGCGGCGTCGATGCGTTGTGCGCGCAGGTGAGCGCGGCGTGCCGACGGGTTGGCACGCGCGCACGGCTCGCGCTCGCGCCCACGCCGCTTGCGGCGCTCGCCGGCGCGCGCGTATCGCGCGGTCGCGCCGCCGCGCCATTCCGGGTCATGCACCGCGCGCAACTGGTGGGCGCACTCGCGCCATTGCCGCTCGCCACGCTGCGCCTGCCGCAGGACACACTCGGGCGGCTCGCGAAGATGGGCGTGAACGGGATCGGGGCCGCGCTGCGCCTGCCGCGCGCCGGCTTCGCGCGCCGCTTCGGGCATGAAACCCTCGCTACACTCGACCGTCTCGTCGGCCGCGAAGCCGCACCGCGCCGCGCCGTGGTCCCGCGCGAGCGTTATCGCGCGCGGGGCGAGCCCTCGTACGAGCTCACGAGCCAGCCCGCCCTGGTTGCGTTCCTTGCTCCGATGCTCGAGGCGCTCGAGGATTTCCTGCGCCGCCGCCAGGGCAGTATCACGGCGCTCGAATGCCGCCTGCACCACCGCGGTGGCGCCGTCACGCGCTGCCGCCTGCGCTTTGCGCAGCCGGCCTTCGCCGCGGCACCGATCGGTTTCCTGCTCGGCGAGCGCCTCGCCGCGACCACGCTGGCAGCACCGGTCACGGCCTGTGAACTCGTGAGCAGCCGGCTCGTGCCGCGGCGGTCCGCGAGCGCGACCCTATGGCAGCCGGGAGAACACGGCGGCGGGCCCGGGAGCGAAGCGCCCGAACTCATCGAGCGCCTGCGCGCGCGGCTCGGCGAGGAAAGTGTCTACGGACTTTGCCTCGTGCCGGAGCATCGGCCCGAGGCGGCGTGGCGCATCGCCGAGCCGCTCGTGCATCGCAATGCCGGCGCAGGTGCGCGGCAGGCTGCCAGCGCGGGCGCCGCGGCATCGGCGGTGCCGGCGATCGGCGCGGACCGGCGCCCGCTGTGGCTGCTGTCGACGCCATTGCCGCTGCCGTCACCGGCAGGCGGCAATGCCTGGCCGCATTACGAGGGTCCGCTCGAGAAGCTCGCGGGTCCCGAACGTATCGAGACCGGCTGGTGGGACGACCGCGATGTCGCGCGCGACTACTACGTCGTGAGGAGCGGCGCGGCGGCGCTGCTGTGGATCTACCGGGAGCGCAGGCCGCCGCATGCGTGGTTCCTGCACGGAGTGTTTGGTTGACCGTCTGGTCATTCACGCGAGGAGCATCGACATGATCCATCAAGGCAGTTGTCATTGCGGCCGGATCGCCTTCGAGGCCGATACCGACATCGGCACCGTCATCGACTGCAACTGCAGTCACTGCGCACGCAAGGGTTATCTGCTGCATTTCATGCCGCGCGAGAAACTGCGTCTCACCACGCCGGAGGCGAATCTCTCGACCTGGACCTTCAACAAGCACGCGATCAGGCACCGCTTCTGCGAAGTCTGCGGTTGTGCCCCGTTCGGCGAAGGCGTCGGCCCGAAGGGCGAGGCGGTCGTGGCGCTCAATGTGCGCTGCATCCCGTCCCTCGACCTTGCCACGCTCGAAGTGAAGAAAGTCGACGGGCGCAGCCTCTAGCGCGGCGCGACGGCATGACGATGCGCGTTCCGGTGCAGGGCGGCGGCGCGGCCCCGGCCTACGCCGAGCTGCACTGCCTCTCCAACTTCACCTTTCTGCGCGGCGCCTCGCATCCGCAGGAACTGGTCGAGCGCGCCGCCGCCCTCGGCTATGCAGCGCTCGCGATCACCGACGAGTGCTCGGTCGCCGGGGCCGTGCGCGCGCATCTTGCGGCGAGGCAGTGCGGGTTGCCGCTGCTCATCGGCGCGGAGTTCCACCTGCGGTGTGGGCTTGCGTTCGTCGCGCTCGCGACCGGCCGCCAGGGCTATGCGCGTCTCTGCCGGCTGATCACGCGCGGGCGGCGCGCGGCGGAGAAGGGCCGCTACGATCTCGGTTTCGATGACGTCGATGCGCTCCTCGAACACTGTCTCGTGCTGTGGCTGCCGCCGCGGGACCTGGCCGACGAGACGCGCGCGGTGGCGCTGGCCGGGCGCATCCGCGAACGTTTCGCCGGCGAGGCCTGGCTCGCGGTCGAGCTGCTGCGCGAAGGCGACGATGCCGCGCGCCTCGAGTCGCTCATGCGGATCGGCCGGCGCGCGGGGCTGCCGCTCGTCGCGAGTGGCGACGTGCACATGCATGCGCGCGCGCGCCGGCGCCTGCAGGATGCCGTGACCGCGATCCGGCTCGGCGTGCCGGTCGCGCAGGCGGGCCATGCGCTGTATCGCAACGGCGAGCGCCATCTGCGCGAGCGCGGCCGGCTCGCGAAGCTCTATCCCGCGCCGCTGCTCGCGGCGACCGTGGAGATCGCCGCGCGCTGCCGTTTCTCGCTCGAGGAACTGCGCTACGAGTATCCGCGGGAACTCGTGCCGGCCGGCGAAACGGCGTCATCCTGGCTGCGCCAGCTCACCGAGGCGGGCATGCGCGAACGCTGGCCGCAGGGCGCGCCGCAGAAGGTGCGCGACCGGGTCGGGCACGAGCTCACGTTGATTGCCGAGCTGCATTACGAACCCTATTTCCTCACGGTGCACGACATCGTCCGCTACGCGAGGGGGCAGGGCATCCTGTGCCAGGGTCGCGGCTCGGCGGCCAATTCGGCGGTGTGCTATTGCCTCGGCGTTACCGCGGTCGATCCGGCGCACGAGGAAATGCAGCTGCTGATGGAGCGCTTCGTCTCGCGCGAGCGCAAGGAGCCGCCCGACATCGACATCGACTTCGAGCATGAACGGCGCGAGGAGGTGATCCAGTACATCTACGGCAAGTATGGCCGCGAGCGCACGGCGCTGACCGCGACCGTGATCAGTTATCGACCGCGCAGCGCGCTGCGCGATCTCGGCAAGGCGCTGGGCCTCGATCCGGCGGGTATCGAGCGCCTCACCCGCACGCTGCAGTGGTGGGATCGCGAGGCGGGGCGGGTCGCACGCGCGAGCGAGGCGGGGTTCGATCCGGAAAGCCCCGTGCTCACGCGACTGTTCCAGCTCGCGCAGGAGCTGATCGGCTTTCCGCGCCATCTCTCGCAGCATGTCGGCGGCTTCGTGATCTCGGCGGGAGCGCTCGAGGAACTGGTGCCGATCGAGAACGCCGCGATGCCCGATCGCACGGTGATCGAATGGGACAAGGACGACCTCGACGCGCTCGGCCTGCTCAAGGTGGATGTGCTGGGCCTCGGCATGCTTTCGGCGATACGGCGCGCGCTGGCGTCGGTCTCGGCGCTGCGGGGTGAGCCGCTCACGCTGGCCGATGTCCCGCAGGACGACCGGGGCGTCTACGACATGCTCTGCCGCGCCGATGCGGTCGGCGTGTTCCAGGTGGAATCGCGCGCGCAGATGGCGATGCTGCCGCGCCTGAAGCCGCGCCGTTACTACGACCTCGTGATCCAGGTGGCGATCGTGCGGCCGGGGCCGATCCAGGGCGGCATGGTGCATCCCTATCTGCGCCGGCGCGAAGGCAGCGAGCCGGTGGACTATCCGGGCCCCGAAGTCGAGAAGGTGCTCAAGCGCACGCTCGGCATCCCGCTGTTCCAGGAACAGGTGATGCAGCTCGCGATCGAGGCTGCGGGCTTCACGCCGGGCGAGGCGGACCAGCTGCGCCGCTCGATGGCGGCCTGGAAGCGCCACGGCGGGCTCGGTCATTTCCACGACAAGCTGACCCGCGGCCTGCTCGAGCGAGGCTACGGCATCGAGTTCGCGGAACGGATCTTCAAGCAGATCCTCGGCTTCGGCGAATACGGCTTTCCCGAATCGCATGCCGCGAGCTTCGCGCTGCTCGTGTATGTCTCCGCCTGGCTCAAGCATCACGAGCCTGCGGCCTTCACCTGCGCGCTGCTCAACAGCCAGCCGATGGGCTTCTACCAGCCGGCGCAGCTCGTGCGCGATGCGCGTGAGCACGGCGTCGAGGTGCGCCCGGCCACGGCGCTCGCGAGCCACTGGGAGTGCACGCTCGAGGACGATCGCGCGCTGCGCCTCGGACTGCGCCTCGTGTCCGGCCTCGGTGAAGCGGCGGCGCGGCGACTCGTCGCCGCCCGTGCGCAGCGGCCGTTCGCCGACGTGCAGGATCTCGCCACGCGTGCTGCGCTCGACCGGCGCGAGCTCGAAGCGCTGGCCGGCGCCGACGCGCTGTCGGGACTCGCGGAACACCGCCATCTCGCGTTCTGGGAGGTCGCGGGCAGCGAGCCGCCGCTGCCCACCGCGCCCCGGGCAGGCGCGGGCGAAGGCATTCCGCTGCTCGCCGCGCCCACCGAAGGCCAGGACATCGTCGCGGACTACCGCAGCACCGGCCTCACGCTTCGCCGCCATCCACTCGCGCTGCTGCGGGGAAAGCTGGCGCGCGAGCGCCTGATACCGCTCAGCGATCTGGCGACGCTGCCGGACGGCAGCGAGGTGCGCACCGCGGGCATCGTGCTCACGCGCCAGCGGCCCGGCACCGCGAGCGGCGTCACCTTTGTCACGATCGAGGACGAGACGGCCAACGCGAACCTGATCGTGTGGGAGCGCGTCGGCGATGCGCAGCGCCGGCCGCTGCTCGAGTCATACCTGCTTGAAGTGCACGGGCGGCTGCAACGCCAGGGCGTCGTCACGCACCTCGTCGCGCGGCGGCTGATCGATCGCAGCGCGCTGCTCGGCTCACTCTTGCCGCGCGCGCGGAATTTTCATTGAAGCCGAATGTGTGCCGGGGCAAAGCGAGACTTCGGGGACGTCCGGATCACGGTCCCGCTACACTCAGCCGATGCAAGAGGTACCGCAGCGCGCACTGCTCGAGGTGGAAGGGCTCACCAAGCGCTATAGTGAGGATCGCCCACCGATCCTCGCTGGCGTCGATCTGTCGCTCGCCGCCGGCGAGTACGTGGCGATCATGGGCGAGTCGGGCGTCGGCAAGTCGACGCTGCTGAACCTGATCGCCGGACTCGACCGACCAGACGCGGGCACGATCCGCCTGGGCGGCATCGACATCTCGGCGCTCGATGATGAGGGCGCCACGCTGCTGCGTCGCCGGCAGATGGGCTTCGTGTTCCAGGCCTTCCATGTGCTGCCCTACCTCACGGTGGCGCAGAACGTGGCGCTGCCGATCGATCTGCTGGGCGTTGCCGCACGCGAGCGCTCCGCGCGCGTCGCGCAGATGCTCGAAGCGGTCGGGCTTGCGGATTTCGCGCCGCGTCACCCGCGCGAGCTGTCGGGTGGCGAGCTGCAGCGCGTCGCCATTGCGCGCGCGCTGGTGCACCGGCCGCGACTCGTGCTCGCCGATGAGCCGACCGGCAATCTCGATCCGCGCACGGCGGCGCAGGTGCTCGCGCTGCTGCGCGAGCAGATCCACGCCAATGGCGGCGCGGGCATCCTGATCACGCACTCGGTGACTGCCGCGCGCAGCGCCGATCGCACGCTCGCACTGACGGCGCAGGGTCTCGCGCCGCTGCCCGGCGCGCCATGACGCCGGCACGCACGTGGGCGCGCCTGCTGTTCGCGCAGTGGCGCGAGAGCCGGGCGCGCATCGCGGTCACCGTGCTGGCCCTCGCGCTCGGCACGGCGATGGCCTCGGCGATCCATCTCGTCAATCGCGGCGCGCTCGACGAGTTCGAGCAGGCCGCGCGACGCCTCGCGGGCGAGGCCGACCTGGTCGTGCGCGGCTCACCGCCAGGGTTCCCGGAGGCGCTGTTCGCAGACGTCGCGCGGCTCGACGGGGTCGCGATCGCGAGCCCGGTTCTCGAGCTGAAAGTGGACGGACTGACTGTCGTCGGCCTCGATACGTTTCGCGCAGCGGGCGTACAGCCGGCGCTGTTTGGCGAGTTCGCGGGCAACCTGCGCGACTTCTTCGAGCCCGACGGCATCTTCCTGAGCGCGACGGCGGCCGAACGACGGCAGCTGCGGAGCGGCGATCGCCTCAACGTGCTCGCCGGCACGACGACCCGTCATCTGCGGGTGCTCGGGCTGCTCGACGCCGATGCCTATCCGCGCCCGCTCGGCATCATGGACATCGCGGCGGCGCAATGGCAGTTCGATCGGCTCGGCCTGTTGACGCGCATCGATGTCCGCCTCGAAGAGGGCGCCAGCACGGCGGCCGTGCGCGCGGCGATCGAGCCCCTGCTGCCCGCGGGCGTCGCCGTCGTGACACCGGCGATCGACAGCGAGCGCGCCGCGTCGGCGACTCGTGCCTACCGCACGAACCTCGGCATGCTCGCGCTGGTCGCCGTGCTGACGGGCGGCTTTCTCGTCCTGACGGCGCAGGCCCTGTCCGTATTGCGACGGCGCAGCTCGCTCGCGCTGCTGCGCGCGCTCGGGGTCACGCGCGGCGAACTCGAGCGGCTGCTCGTTGCGGAAGGCGTGGTGGTCGGCGCGATCGGCGCGGCGATCGGCGT
>DAOQXO010000037.1:0-21175 GCA_035342635.1 Steroidobacteraceae bacterium | reverse complement strand
CCGATCGGCCGCGGCCAGCGTGAGCTGATCATCGGCGACCGCCAGACCGGCAAGACCGCGCTCGCCGTCGACACGATCATCAACCAGAAGTCCTCGGGCATCAAATGCATCTACGTCGCGATCGGCCAGAAGCAGTCGTCGATTGCGAACGTCGTACGCAAGCTCGAGGAGCACGGCGCGATGGCGCACACGGTGGTCGTCGCGGCCTCCGCCTCGGTGCCGGCCGCGCTGCAGTACCTCGCCGCCTATTCGGGCGTCACGATGGGCGAGTACTTCATGGACAACGGCCAGGACGCGCTGATCATCTATGACGACCTGTCCAAGCAGGCGGTTGCCTATCGCCAGATCTCGCTGCTGCTGAAGCGCCCGCCGGGCCGCGAAGCCTATCCCGGCGACGTGTTCTACCTGCACTCGCGCCTGCTCGAGAGAAGCGCGCGCGTCAACGAGGAGTATGTCGAGCAGGTGACCAATGGCGCGGTCAAGGGCAGGACCGGCTCGCTGACCGGCCTGCCGATCATCGAGACGCAGGCGGGCGACGTGACTGCGTTCGTGCCGACCAACGTGATCTCGATCACGGATGGCCAGATCTTCCTCGAGACCGACCTCTTCAACGCGGGCATCCGCCCGGCGATGAACGCCGGCATCTCGGTGTCGCGCGTCGGTGGCGCGGCCCAGACCGACATCATCAAGAAGCTCGGCGGCGGCATCCGCCTCGCGCTCGCGCAGTATCGCGAGCTCGCGGCGTTCTCGCAGTTCGCCTCCGACCTCGACGAAGCCACGCGCCGCCAGCTCGAACGCGGCGAGCGCGTGACCGAGCTGATGAAGCAGAAGCAGTACGCGCCGATGTCGGTCGCCGAAATGGCGCTGTCGATCTATGCGGTCAACAACGGCTACATGGACAAGGTGGACCGCCGCAAGGTCGTCGATTTCGAGGCGGCGCTGCAGTCGTTCGCCAAGGGCAGCTACCAGGACTCGATGGACGCGATCAACGCGAAGCCCGAGCTGAAGGCGCACGAGGCGACCCTGAAGAAGATCTGCGAGGACTTCCTGGCAACCGGAGCTTACTGAGCAAGCGCAATGGCCGGCACCAAGGAAATCCGCACCAAGATCGTCAGCGTCAAGAGCACGCAGAAGATCACCAAGGCGATGCAGAT
This sequence comes from Steroidobacteraceae bacterium, assembly GCA_035342635.1. Classification (GTDB taxonomy): domain Bacteria; phylum Pseudomonadota; class Gammaproteobacteria; order Steroidobacterales; family Steroidobacteraceae; genus CADEFQ01. The sequence continues at coordinate 20,021 of DAOQXO010000037.1, read as the reverse complement.
GGTCGCGACGAGCAAGATGCGCCGCGCGCAGGAACGCATGCGCCTCGCGCGCCCGTACGCGGAGAAGATGGTCACCGTGATCGGCCATCTGAGCGCGGCGAACCCCGACTACCGGCACCCGTTCCTCGTGACGCGCGAGCCGAAGTCGATCGGCATCATCGTGATCTCGACCGACCGCGGCCTGTGCGGTGGCCTGAACGCCAACATCTTCAAGAACACGATCTACCTGATGCGCGAGTGGCAGCAGAAGGGCGCGGAAGTGAACCTGTGCCTGATCGGCTCGAAGGGCCTCGGCTTCTTTCGCCGCCTCGGCCTGCCGATCCTCGCGAACATCACGCATCTCGGCGATCGCCCGCATGTGAAGGACCTGATCGGCACCGTGAAGGTCATGCTCGACGCCTATCGCGAGGGCAGGATCGATCGCCTGTTCATGGTGAACGCGCAGTTCGTCAACACGATGACCCAGAAGCCGGTCGTCGAGCAGCTGCTGCCGGTCGCGCCGGTCGAATCGTCCGACCTCGCCGAGCACTGGGATTACATCTACGAGCCGAGCGCCGCGGGCATCCTCGATGGCGTGCTGATGCGCTACATCGAGTCGCAGGTCTATCGCGGCGCCGTCGAAAACGTCGCCTCGGAAATGGCAGCGCGCATGGTCGCGATGAAGGCGGCCTCGGACAACGCTGGCAAGCTGATCAACGAGCTGCAGCTGATCTACAACAAGGCACGCCAGGCCGCGATCACCAAGGAACTCGCGGAGATCGTGGGCGGCGCCGCAGCAGTTTGAGGAATTGAGGAAGCGAAATGGCTACCGGAAAGATTACGCAGATCATCGGAGCGGTCATCGACGTGGAGTTCCCACGCGAGTCGATCCCGCGCGTTTACGAGGCGCTGAAGCTGAAGGATGCGGACCTCACTCTCGAGGTGCAGCAGCAGCTCGGTGACGGCGTCGTGCGCACGATCGCGATGGGCGCCTCCGAGGGCCTGAAGCGCGGACTGCCGGTCGAGACCACCGGCGAGCCGATCTCGGTGCCGGTCGGCAAGGCCACGCTCGGTCGCATCATGGACGTGCTCGGCGCGCCGCAGGACAACCGCGGCCCGGTGAGCGCCAAGGAGCACTGGTCGATCCACCGCCCCGCGCCGTCGTACGACGAGCAGGCGGGCGGCAGCGATCTGCTGGTCACCGGCATCAAGGTCATCGACCTGCTGGTGCCGTTCGCGAAGGGCGGCAAGGTCGGCCTGTTCGGCGGCGCCGGTGTCGGCAAGACCGTCAACATGCTGGAGCTGATCAACAACATCGCCAAGCAGTACAGCGGCCTGTCGGTGTTCGCCGGCGTCGGCGAGCGCACTCGCGAGGGCAACGACTTCTACCACGAGATGGCGGAGTCGGGCGTCATCGACCTCGAGAATCTCGAGAACTCGAAGGTCGCGATGGTGTACGGCCAGATGAACGAGCCGCCGGGCAACCGCCTGCGCGTCGCGCTCACGGGCCTCACCATGGCCGAATACTTCCGCGACGAAGTGCGCGAGGACGGCGGCAAGGGCCGTGACGTACTGTTCTTCGTCGACAACATCTATCGCTACACGCTCGCGGGCACCGAGGTTTCGGCACTGCTCGGGCGCATGCCGTCGGCGGTGGGTTACCAGCCGACCCTCGCCGAGGAAATGGGCGCGCTGCAGGAGCGCATCACCTCGACCAAGACCGGCTCGATCACCTCGATCCAGGCCGTATACGTGCCCGCCGACGACCTGACCGACCCGTCGCCGGCGACGACTTTCGCGCACCTCGACGCGACCGTCGTGCTCTCGCGCCAGATCGCCGCGCTCGGCATCTATCCCGCGGTGGACCCGCTCGACTCGACCAGCCGTCAGCTCGATCCGCTGGTGGTCGGCGAGGACCACTACAACACCGCGCGCGGCGTGCAGGCGGTGCTGCAGCGTTACAAGGAGCTGCAGGACATCATCGCGATCCTCGGCATGGACGAGCTGTCGGAAGACGACAAGAAAATCGTGTTCCGCGCGCGCAAGATCCAGCGCTTCCTGTCGCAGCCGTTCAACGTCGCGAAGGTGTTCACCGGGCAGGACGGCAAGATCGTCCCGCTGAAGGACACGATCCGCGGCTTCAAGGGCATCCTCGAAGGCGAGTACGATCACCTGCCCGAACAGGCCTTCTACATGGTCGGCTCGATCGAGGAAGCCGTCGAGAAGGCCAAGAGCCTGAGCTGAGGACCACGTGGCCGATACCATCAATGTCGATGTCGTGAGCGCCGAGGGCGAGATTTTCTCTGGCCCCGCGAAAATGGTGTTCGTGCCCGCCTCGGAGGGCGACATCGGCATCGCGCCCCGCCATGCACCGCTGCTGACGCTGCTGCGCGCCGGCGAGGTGCGGGTGCAGACGCCGGAGGGCGGCGAGCACCTGATCTATGTCGGCGGTGGCGTGCTCGAGATCCAGCCGAAGAAGGTCACCGTGCTCGCCGACACGGCGCTGCGCGCGAAGGACATCGACGAGGCGGCCGCGATCGCGGCGAAGCAGCGCGCCGAAGAGGCGCTCAAGGACAAGGTCGACGCCATCTCGCAGGCGGAAGCGCTGGCGGAGCTGGCTCGCGCCGCCGCCCAGCTCAAGCTCATCGAGAAGCTGCGCAAGCTGAAGGGCTAGCCGCGAGCGGAAAACCGCTCCCCGCGGGCCGCTCCAGACCCGCAGGGAACGGACTCGGGCTCGCCGGCAGGGTTACTGCTTCGGCTGCTCGACCGGCTCGGCCTGCGGCTTGGCGGCCGCCTGCCACTTCGTGAACTCCTCCTTGGAGACCGCGCCGTCGCTGTTGGCATCGACGGTGGCGAAGTCTGCGGCGAGTTTCTTGTCGACGACCGATTCGCTCGCGGTGATGCGGCCGTCCGCATTCTTGTCGAGCGATTCGAACGACTTCGAGGCCATGGTCTCGTCGCCTGCGAACGCGGTGCCGGCAACCAGTGCGGCGGCAATCAGGGTGATGGTCTTCATCTTGCACTCCTGGCAGGGGTGGGTGAGGAAACCTACCGCGCACCGCGATGCGACGTAATGTCCCGAGGTGGCGACACACACGCTGCGCCGCGGCGCCGGCATGGCTGTCTGACACGCAAGCGCGCGGAATTCACGGTGTTTCGGCCTGTCTCGCCCCGCCGACGTCGGCGATGTTCCGACCGCAGGCTGCGGCCTCGTCCGACGGTTCGCGCGGCGCACGTCCTACACGGACACTGCGCTCGGATACAATCGTCCGATGCCACTCACAGTCGTGATCCTCGCCGCCGGCCAGGGAAAGCGGATGCAGTCCGACCTGCCGAAAGTCCTGCAGCCGCTCGCGGGTCGCCCGCTGCTCTCGCATGTCATCGCCACCGCGACGGCGCTCGGGCCCGAGGCGGTCCACGTCGTGTACGGCCACGGGGGCGAGCTGGTCCGCAAGGCGCTGGCAGATTCGCCGGTCAACTGGGTACTGCAGGCCGAGCAGCGCGGTACCGGACACGCGGTCGCGCAGGCGATGCCGGCCATCGACGACGGCAGTCTCGTGATGGTGCTGTACGGCGACGTGCCGCTGGTCCGTGTGGGCACGCTCGAGCGACTGGTCGCGGCCGCCGGGCCGAAGTCGATGTCGCTGCTCACTGCCGAGATCGACGATCCGACCGGCTACGGGCGCATCGTGCGCAACGCGCGCGGCGAGGTGCAGCGCATCGTCGAGGAGAAGGACGCCTCGGCGCGCGTGCGCCGCATTCGCGAGGGCAATACCGGGGTGATGGTCGCGCCCGCGAAGCTGCTGCGCCGCTGGCTCGGCGCGCTCCGCGCCGACAATGCCCAGGGCGAGTTGTATCTCACCGACGTCGTCGCGATGGCGGTGAAGGAGAAGATCAAGGTCGTGCCGCAGGTCGTCGGCGAGGCGAGTGAAGTGCTCGGCGTCAACGACAAGCTGCAGCTCGCGGAAGTGGAGGCCGTGCTGCGCGCCCGCCGCGCGCGCGAGCTGCTGGTCGCGGGCGTCACATTGATCGATCCCGCCCGCATCGACGTGCGCGGCGATCTCGAGACGGGCCGCGACGTGCAGATCGACGTCAATGCGGTGTTCGAGGGGCGCGTGCGGCTCGGCGACCGCGTACGCATCGGCCCGAACTGCGTGATCCGCGACAGCGACATCGGCGCGGATACCGAAGTATTCGCGAACTGCGTGATAGATCGCGCGACGATCGGCCCGGCCTGCCACATCGGACCCTTCGCGCGCCTGCGCCCCGCATCGCAGCTGGCGCGCGGCGTGCACATCGGCAATTTCGTCGAAGTGAAGAACAGCACGCTGGGCGAAGGCAGCAAGTCGAACCACCTCACCTACCTTGGCGACGCGGTGATCGGCGCGCGGGTCAATGTCGGTGCCGGTACCGTCACCTGCAACTACGATGGCGCCAACAAGTCGAAGACCCAGATCGAGGACGGCGCCTTCATCGGCTCGGGCGCGATGCTGGTGGCGCCGGTGCGCATCGGCGCCGGCGCGACGATCGGCGCCGGCTCGACGATCACCCGGGATACGCCGCCCGACAAGCTGACCGTGGGGCGCGCAAAGCAGGTGACGATTGATGGCTGGAAGAAGCCCGTCAAGAAAACCTGAAGAGGGGCCGGGGATGTTTCTGCGGCTCGACCTGGCGCCCGGCATCCGCAGGCTGCTGCGGAACGGATCGCGATGATGTTGCCGCGACGGTGCGACTGCCGCGCCTTCGTCCGTCGCCTGCACCGCGGTACTCCATGACCCTGACACCCGAAGAACTCGATGCGCTGCGCCTGAGTTTCGCCGTGGCGACCCGCAGCGTGGCGATGAGCCTGCCGCTTGCCACGCTGATCGCATGGCTGCTGGTGCGTGGCCGCTTCCGCGGGCGCTTTGCGCTCGATGCGCTGGTACATCTGCCGCTCGTGCTGCCGCCGGTCGTCGTCGGCTATCTGTTGCTGGTGCTGTTCGGCCGTCGCGGACCGATCGGCGGCTGGCTTTACGATACCTTCGGCATCCAGCTTGCCTTCACCACGGCGGGTGCGGCGCTCGCCACCGCGGTGATGTCGTTTCCGCTGATGGTGCGCGCGATTCGCCTGTCGCTCGAGGCAGTCGATCGCGGCTACGAAGAAGCGGCGCGCACCCTCGGCGCCGGTCCCGTCGACCGGTTCCTGACCGTCTCGCTGCCGCTGATGCTGCCCGGCATCCTCGCCGGCTGCGTCACCGCGTTCGCGGCGAGTCTCGGCGAGTTCGGCGCGGTCATCACCTTCGTGTCGAATATTCCCGGCGAGACGCGCACGCTGCCGCTCGCGCTGTATACGGCGATCCAGACGCCGGACGGCGACGCCGCCGCGGCGCGCATCGCGACCCTGTCGCTGATGCTCGGCTTCGCCGGGCTCGCGCTCGCCGAGTGGCTCGCGCGGCGCCTGCGCCGCACGCTGGGGCAGGCGTGATCCGCCTCGAGGCCGGTCTGCGGCGCGGTGCCTTCAGGCTCGATGTGGCCTTCGAGGCACCCGAGGCCGGAGTCGTCGCGCTGTTCGGTCGTTCCGGCTGCGGCAAGACCACCCTGGTGAACATCATCGGCGGGCTGCTGACCCCGGACACGGGACGCATCGACATCGGCGGCGAGGTACTGCTCGACACGGCGACGGGTCGCAACGTGGCTGCCGAGAATCGCGGCGTCGGCTACGTGTTCCAGGACGCGCGGCTGTTCCCGCATCTGACCGTGGCCGGCAACCTCGACTATGGCCTGCGCCGTACGCGCGAGCGCACGCGGGGCATCGAACGCGGCGAGGTGATCGCGCTGCTCGCGCTCGGCGATCTGCTCCCCCGGCGTCCGCATACGCTCTCGGGTGGTGAGCGCCAGCGCGTCGCGCTCGGGCGCGCGCTGCTCGCGCAGCCGCGCCTGCTGCTGCTCGATGAACCGCTCGCCTCCCTCGACGCTGCGCGCCGCGAGGAGGTATTGCCCTATCTCGAGGCGCTGCGCGCGCGGCTCTCGCTGCCGATGATCTACGTGAGCCATGCGTTCGACGAAGTGCTGCGCCTCGCGACCCACCTCGTGGTGCTCGACGCCGGGCGCGTGGTGGCGCAGGGTCCGCTCGCCGATGTCAGCCTCGATCCGGCGCTCACCGCGATCGTCGGTCCCGCCGCCGCCGGCGCCGTGCTCGATGGCCGCGTCGTCGACGTCGATGCCGCGCGCGGCCTCGCGCGCGTCGCGATCGGCGACCACGGCGAGTTGCAGGTGGGCGCGGCGGGCACCGCGCCGGGCATGGCGCTGCGCGTGCAGGTGCTCGCGCGCGACGTGATCCTCTCCGATCGCCCACCCGAGGGCCTGAGCGTGCGCAACGCATTGCGCGGGCGCGTCACCACGATCAGCGCACAGGACGACGATACGCGCAGGGTGCTGGTCGACCTGGGTTGTGCCAGCATCGTGGCCTACGTGACCCGCGACGCCGTCGATGCATTGGGCCTCGCGACCGGCAGCATCGTATGGGCGCTGGTCAAGTCGGTTTCGCTGCGCAGTCATCCGTTCCCCGGCCGGCATGTGTAGTATCCGGTCCGAACCAGCCCCGGGACCATCATGTTCGCCATCGCCCGCCGCGGCCTGCTGACGCTCGCCGCGCTCACGCTCGCGGCCTCGCACGCCGCGGATACGCCCCGGGAACTCACGGTCTATGCCGCGGCGTCGATGACCAACGCGCTGCAGGACATCGCGGACCGGTACCGGCAGGAAAGAGGTGTCGCGATCACGCTGTCGCTCGGCGCGAGCTCGGCCCTCGCGCGTCAGATCGAGGCCGGCGCACGCGCCGACGTGTTCGTGTCGGCCGACCAGGAATGGATGGACTACCTCGCCGCCCGCCAGCTGATCGATCGGGGGAGCCGTCGCGACATCGCGGGCAACCGGCTCGTGCTGATCGCGCCTGCAGACAGCCAGCTGGCCCTCGATATCACGCCGGGCTTTGCGCTCGCGGCGGCGCTGGGCAACGCCCGGCTCGCGGTTGCCGATCCGGCATCGGTGCCCGCCGGGCGCTATGCGCAGGCGGCGCTGACGAGTCTCGGCGTATGGGACAGCGTCGCGGACCGCCTCGCCAACGCCGATAACGTGCGCGCGGCGCTCGCATTCGTCGCGCGCGGCGAAACGCCGCTCGGTATCGTCTACACGACCGATGCGCTGATCGAAAAAAAAGTGCGCCTGGTCGGCAGCTTCCCCGAGTCGACGCATCCGCCGATCACTTACCCCGCGGCCCTGCCGATCGGTGCGCGGGCCGGCGCGCGCGCCTTCCTCGATTACCTCGGCGAGGCGGAGTCGCGCGCCACGCTGGCGAAATACGGTTTCACGGCAGTGGCGCAAACCGCGCGGTGAAGTGCCGCATCATCGGCGGCTCCTGCACGATGCGCAGGCCGCGCAGCGAGCGGCTGTCCCGGGCGATCTCCTCGAAGACCTCGACCAGGTAGTCGGCATGGCTCTGGGTGTAGACGCGCCGCGGAATCGCGAGCCGCACGAGTTCATAGCGCGCGGGCCGCTCGCTGCCGTCGGGCCGGCGCCCGAACATCACGCTGCCGATCTCGCAGGCGCGCACGCCGCCGACTTCATAGAGTGCGACCGCGAGCGCCTGGCCCGGATATTCGAGCGGCGCGATGTGCGGCAGGAAGCCGCGTGCATCGACGAACACCGCATGCCCGCCGACCGGTTGCACGATCGGCACGCCGAGCGACAGCAGTCGCTCGCCGATGTACTCATTGCAGCGCACGCGGTAACGCAGGTATTCCTCGTCGGTGACTTCGGCGAGGCCGGCGGCGATCGCCTCGAGATCGCGCCCCGCGAGCCCGCCGTAGGTCGGGAAACCCTCGGTGAGGATCAGGCGGTTGCGCGCGGCGAGCGCGAGCTCGTCGTCGTTCAGCGCGAGCCAGCCGCCGATGTTCGCAAGGCCGTCCTTCTTGGCGCTCATCGTCATGCCGTCGGCGAGCGAGAACGTCTCGCGCACGATCTCGCGCACGCCGCGATCCTGCTGGCCGACTTCGCGCTGCTTGACGAACCAGGCATTCTCGGCGAAGCGACAACCGTCGATGAACAGTGGCTTGCCATGCCTGCGTGCGAGTTCGTGCACCGCCCGCACGTTCGCGAGCGACACGGGCTGGCCGCCGCCGGCATTATTGGTGAGGGTGAGCATCACGCAGGGTACGTCCGCGGCGCGCTCCCCGAGCAGCTGCGCGAGCGCCACGGTGTCCATATTGCCCTTGAAGGGCGAGGTGCTCGCGAAGTCGGCCGCCTCGGGGCACGGCAGGTCGAGCGCCTCGGCGCCGCTCGCCTCGATATTTCCGCGGGTCGTGTCGAAGTGCGTGTTGGAGGGAATCACGCGCCCGGCGCCGCCCAAGATCGAGAACAGGATCGCCTCGGCGGCGCGGCCCTGGTGGGTCGGGATGATGTGCCGGAAAGGCATCAGGTCCTGGACGGCGCTCTGGAATCTGTAAAACGACGGCGAGCCCGCATAGGACTCGTCGCCGCGCATCAGCGCGCTCCACTGGGCGGCGCTCATCGCGCCGGTGCCGGAATCGGTCAGCAGGTCGACCAGCACGTCGTCGGAATGCAGGCCGAACAGGTTGTAATGCACCCCGGCGAGCAGCTCCTTGCGATCGGCCCGCGTCGTCAGGCGGATCGGTTCCACCACCTTCATCCGGAAGGGCTCGATTATCGTCTTCATGGCAGTACCCCCAAGGTTGTGTAGCGTGCCACAGCAGGGGGGTTGGCAATCAGGCAAAATAGCGGATCCTGACCGGAGTGCCAGAGCGCCATGTGTGGAATCGTCGGAGCCGTAGCCGAACGCAATATCGTGCCGATCCTGCTGGAGGGCCTGCGTCGCCTCGAATACCGGGGCTATGACTCCGCCGGCCTCGCGGTGCTCGACGCCGGGCAGCACCTCGCCCGGGTGCGCACGGTGGGCAAGGTCAAGGCGCTCGAGCAGGCGATCGATCAGCAGCCGGTCGCGGGCCGGGTCGGCATCGCCCACACGCGCTGGGCGACGCACGGCGTGCCGAGCGAGCGCAACGCGCATCCGCACCTGTCGCGCGACGGGCTCGCGATCGTGCACAACGGCATCATCGAGAACCACGAGGAACTGCGCGCCGACCTGCAGCGGCTCGGCTACGAATTCACCTCGGAGACCGACACCGAGGTGATCGCGCACCGCATCCATCACCACCTCGCGAGCCTCGGCGATCTGTTCAAGGCCGTGCGTGCCACGGTCGCCGAACTCGAGGGCGCCTACGCGCTGGCGGTGGTGAGTGCCGCGGCGCCCGATCGCGTGATCCTCGCGCGCGAGGGCTGCCCGGTCGTCATCGGCATCGGCGTCGGCGAGAACTTCGTCGCCTCCGATGTCGCGGCGCTGCTGCCGGTGACCCGCCGGTTCGTGTTCATGGAGGAAGGTGACGTCGCCGAGGTGGGACTCACGAGCGTGCGCATCATCGACCGCGAGGGCAATCTGGTCGAACGCGCGGTGCACGAAAGCGAGCTGTCAGCCGACGCCGCGGAGAAGGGCCCGTACCGTCACTTCATGCTCAAGGAAATCCACGAGCAGCCGCGCGCGCTCGCCAACACGCTGCAGGAGCGCGTCGCCAATGGCCGCTTGCTCGATGCGGCGTTCGGCCCGGCCGCAAGCGAGATCTTCCGGCGCACCGAGCATGTGCACATTGTCGCCTGCGGCACGAGCTACCACGCCGGCGCGGTCGCCCGTTATTTCATCGAGCAGATCTGCAAGCTGCCCTGTTCGGTCGAGATCGCGAGCGAGTACCGCTATCGCAATCCCGTCGTGCTCAGGAATTCGCTGTTCGTGACGATTTCGCAGTCGGGCGAGACGGCCGATACGCTGGCGGCGTTGCGCCTCGCGAAGCAGGCGGGCTATCTCGCATCGCTCGCGATCTGCAACCAGCCCGAGAGTTCGCTGGTGCGCGAATCGGACCTCGTGATGCTGACGCGCGCCGGCCCCGAGATCGGAGTGGCGTCGACCAAGGCATTCACGACCCAGCTGATGGCGTTGTCGATGCTGGTCGTCGCGCTCAGCAAGTACCATGCCGGTGATGCCGAGCGCGAGCGCGGCCTCATCGCGCGGCTGATCGAGATCCCAGGCCTGATCGAGAAGACGCTGACGCTCGACCCGGTGATCCACCAACTCGCCGAGCGCTTCGCCGACAAGAACCACGCGCTGTTCCTCGGCCGTGGTGCACTGCATCCAATCGCAATGGAAGGCGCGCTCAAGCTGAAGGAAATCTCCTACATCCACGCCGAGGCGTATCCGGCCGGCGAGCTGAAGCACGGGCCGCTCGCGCTCGTCGACGCCGACATGCCGGTGATCACCGTGGCGCCGAACAACGACCTGCTCGAGAAGCTCAAGTCGAACCTGATGGAGGTGCGGGCCCGGGGCGGGGAGCTCTACGTGTTCGCCGACCCCGAAGCCGGCTTCGAGCCCTCGGACGGCGTCACCGTGATCCAGATGCCCAAGCATGTCAGCTACTTCCAGGCGCCGGCCGTCTACACGATTCCGCTGCAGCTGCTCGCCTACCATGTGGCGGTCCTGAAGGGCACCGACGTCGACCAGCCCCGCAATCTCGCGAAAAGCGTCACGGTCGAGTAACCTCGGCGTTCCCCCGGGCCTGCGGGCCCCTGGCTGGAGGAATGCCATGGCGAGCGAGGAGAAGCCGGAGGTCGCCGACCCGACCAAAGCCGCTGCGGAGAACCCATACACGCAGCACTACGTTGTGCAGAAGGGCGACACACTGTCGAAGATCGCGCGGGAGTACTACGGCGATGCGATGCTGTACCCGAAGATCTTCGAGGCCAATCGCGACATCCTGTCCGATCCGAACCGGATCAAGCCTGGGCAGCGCCTGCGCATTCCCTGACACATTCCAGGAGTAAATCATGTTGAAGCGAACCACTTGGATCACCGCGATGGCGGTGCTCGTGCTGGCTGCCGCCTGCGCGAACCAGAAGGGCCCCGCGACCAAGGCGGTCGCGGATGCCGAGACGGCGCTGGCCGCGTTCCGCGACGACGCGGCGCGCCTGCTGCCTGATGACCTGTCGGCCGTCGATTCGACCCTCGCGAGCCTGAAGGACAGCCTGGCCAAGGGCGACTTCAAGGCCGTGGTCGCCGCCGCGCCCGACCTGTCGAGCCGCATCGCCGCGCTGCGCGACGCCACCGACGCGAAGAAGGCGGAATGGGAAGCGGCCAATGCGGCCGCGCGGGAACAGTGGAGTGTCTACGCCGCCGACCTGCCGAAGATGGTCGAAGCCATACAGAGCCGGGTCGATATCCTCGGCAAGGCGCGCCGGCTGCCGCGCAACGTCTCGCAGGAGGCGTTCGACAGCGCGAAGTCCGGCCTCGACTGGATGACGACGACGTGGGCGGAAGCCAACGATGCGTTCAATGCCGGCAACGCAGTCGATGCGGCTGCCAAGGCGCAGGCCGTGAAGGACAAGGGCAACGAGGTGCTCGGGTTGCTCGGCCTCGCCCCCGCCGCGTCATGAACACGCGCGAGGGCGATGCCGCCAACGACAGCGCGGCCGGCGATGATCTGCGCGATCTGATCGCGCAGGCCGAAGACATGCTGCAATCGCTGCGCGGGCAGACGGGGGAAGCCGCGGAGCGTCTGCGTGAACGTGTCGAGGCCACGGTGACGAGTGCGCGCAAGCGCCTCTCGTCGCTCGAGAGCGATGCGCGCCAGCTCACCGAGGAGGCGGCCGCGACCGCCGACGAGTACGTGCGGGACAATCCGTGGGCGTCGGTGGCGATTGCCGCCGCCGCCGGCGTGATCATCGGCGCACTGCTGTCGCGCCGCCGCTGAGTCGTGGCATCGCCGACGCAACGGGTGCTGGAGGAGGCGCTCAGCCTCGGCGCGCAGGGCCTGCGCATCGCGCAGACCCGGCTCGAGATACTGAGCGTCGACCTGCAGCGCGAGAAGCAGGCGATCGCGCGCCAGCTGGCGCTCGCGGTGACCTGCGGGACGAGCGCGGCGCTGGCCGCGTTCGCCTGCATCCTGTGGGTTGCACTCGCGTTCGAGCCGCAGACCCGCTTCATCGTGCTCGGCGTGCTGACCGGTGTACTGGCGCTGGTCGCCGTCGCGTGCGGCCTGCTCTTCTGGCGCGGCCTGCAGCGACGTGACCATCTGTTCGGGCAATTGATCGAGGCCCTGAAACGTGACAGCGACGCCCTTGAACCTCGAAGAACGCGCGAAACTGCTTGAGGTCGAGGCGGAGCTGCAGCGCAGGACGCTGCGCGCCTCGCTCGATACGCTGCAGGCCGCCAAGGGCATTACCTGGGTGCTCGCCGGGGCGTCGCTCGCGCGTCGGCTTGCGATCGTGCACAAGGCGAAGGTTGCCGGTTATGCGCTGATCGGGACCCGGCTGCTGTTCAGGGCGCGACGCGCGCTTCGAGATCGTAAGCTGCTGCCCCGGTGATCTCGACATCGGCAAACTCGCCGACCTTGAGTTTGCCGCCCCGCCTGATCCGCACCACTCCGTCGATCTCGGGCGCGTCTCCCGGCCCGCGCGCGATGGCGATCTCCCTGTCGATGCGATCCACGAGCACGCGCATGCGCGCGCCGATGCGCCGCGCGAGCCGCGACGCGCTGATCGCCTGCGCGCGCTCCATGAAGCGTGCCTGGCGTTCGAGCTTGATCTCCTCGGGCACCTGACCGGGCAGTGCGTTGGCGGCGGCGCCGTCGACCGGCGAGTAGGTGAAGCAGCCGACGCGATCGAGCTGCGCCTCGTCGAGCCAGTCCAGCAGTTCGGCGAACTCGGCCTCGGTCTCGCCGGGAAAGCCCGCAATGAAGGTGCTGCGGATCACGAGCTCCGGGCAGATCCTGCGCCAGGCGTGGATGCGCGCCAGCGTGTCCTCGGCGTGCGCCGGCCGTTTCATGCGCTTCAGCACCGTGGGGCTGCCGTGCTGGAACGGCACGTCGAGGTAGGGCAGCACCTTGCCTTCGGCCATCAGCGGGATCACCGCGTCGACGTGGCCGTAGGGATAGACGTAGTGCAGGCGCACCCAGGCACCGAGCTCGCCGAGGCCGCGCGCGAGATCCAGGAAGCGCGTCTCGTAGGCCTGGCCGCGCCATTCGCGCGGCGCGTAGCGGAGGTCGGCACCGTATGCGCTCGTGTCCTGCGAGATGACCAGCAGTTCCTTCACCCCCGCGCGCACCAGCTGTTCGCCCTCGCGCAGCACTTCGTCGATGGGTCGGCTCGCGAGCCGGCCGCGCATCGACGGGATGATGCAGAAGCTGCACTTGTGGTTGCAGCCCTCGGCGATCTTCATGTACGCGTAGTGCCGCGGTGTCAGCTTGATGCCCTGCGGCGGCACCAGGTCGAGGAACGGGTCGTGCTGCGGCGGCAGGTGCTCGTGCACGGCACCGATCACGTCCTCGTAGGCGTGCGCCCCGGTGACCTTCAGCACCCGCGGATGGCGTTCGAGGATGCGCTCGGGGCGGGTACCCAGGCAGCCGGTGACGATTACGCGCCCGTTCTGTTCGATCGCTTCGCCGATGGCGTCGAGCGATTCATCGATCGCGGCATCGATGAAGCCGCAGGTATTGACGACCACCACGTCGGCATCGTCATAGCTGGGCGCGATCGAGTAACCCTCGGCCCGCAGGTGGGTCAGGATGCGCTCGGAGTCGACCAGGGCCTTCGGGCAGCCGAGGCTGACGAAACCCACGCGGGGTGTTCGGGTAGCAGGGGGCATGGTGCGAATGATACGCGTGCCGGCAGGAGGCCCGCCGGCCTATCCTGCTGCCACCTGCTGGACGTTGCGTCATTCCGCTATCCGGAATTGACCGCCCGTTGAACCGCCCCGCGCAAATACTATCGCCGCCGCGGGGGGACCTGCGGGACACTGGTGGCCATGAGGGATCTTCATATCGCGGTCGTCGGTGCCGGCATCGGCGGACTGGCGGCGGCGCTCGGGCTGCAGCGCGCCGGGTTTCGGGTCTCCGTGCACGAGCAGGCGCCCGAGCTCGGCGAAGTGGGGGCGGGGCTGTCGCTCGGCCCCACGGCGGCCCATGCGCTGCGCTGGCTCGGCCTCGGGCCCGCGCTCGACCTGCACGCCTACCTGCCCGAGAACCAGGCCGTACGCCACTACCAGGATGGCCACGCGCTGCAGTGGATCAATCGCGGTCGGTCGCTGCTACAGAAGTATGGCGAACGTTACTACCTGATCCACCGCGCCGACGTGCATGATGCGCTGGCCGCGGCGGTGCGCGCCAATGATCCGGACGCAATCCGGCTGGGCCGCCGGTGCACGGGCCTCGAACAGACGGCGAACTCGGCTACGGTGCGCTTCGAAGACGGCACGCATGTCACGGCCGATGTCGTGATCGGTGCCGACGGCTCGCGTTCGATCGTGCGGCGCCTGCTGTTCGGCGACAGCGGACCCACCTATACGGGCTACATCGCCTGGCGCGGCCTCGTGCCGATGGAGCGCGTGCCGCAGAGCGTGCTCGACCCGCCGTCGGGCATCTATATCGGGCCGGGCCACCTCGTGAACCGCTACCCGGTGCGCCGCTGGCAACTGCTGAACTTCATCGCCTTTGCCGAGCGTGCCGAATGGTCCGAGGAGGGCTGGTCGATACCTTCGACGGTGGATGAACTGATGGCCGAATTCGAGGACTGGCACCCCGACGTGCGCACCTTCCTCGCCGCGGTGCCGCCCGAACTGCTGTTCAAGTGGGGCCTGTTCGATCGCGAGCCGCTCACCACCTGGCACAGCGGGCGCACGACGCTGCTCGGCGATGCCGCGCATCCGGTGTTGCCGTTCCTGGGCCACGGCGCGGTACTGGCGATCGAGGACGCGGTGCTGCTCGCACGGGCATTCGCCGAGTCGGCCGAAATCGGCGAGGCACTGCAAAGGTACGAGGGGGCGCGTATTCCTCGGGCGGCATTCGTCGTGCGCGAATCACGCCAGGCCGTGAAGGTGTACCACTCGCACGAGCCGGAGAAGTATGCGCAGAAGACCGGCGGACAGGCGGCCGACGAGCGGCTCGGCCTGTTCGACTACAACCCCTCGACGATTTCAGTCTGAGGCGGGCTCGGCGCTTCCTTGCAGGAGCGCAGCGCGAAGAACGCGAGCAGCGAGAAGATGGGCACGAGGAACCACAGCCACGGCACAGCGCGTCGTTCGGTGGAGACCATGGTTTCAGCGCCCGTAGGTAGCGTGGATTTCGGCGACGCCGAGTGAATTCGCGTTCACCATGAAGCCGATCAGCGCGGCAGTCGCGTCGGCCGGGACCCCGAGCTTCTCGACCTTGAGCGCGAACAGGCGGAAATTGTAGCGGTGCGGCGGATCGCCCTCGGGCGGGCAGGCGCCACCGTAGCCAGGGATGCCGAAGTCGGTGCGCCCGTGTACCGCGCCCGGGGGCAGTTGCCTGCCATCGCTTGCGCCGGCGCCGGCGGACAGGCTGCGCACGTCGGCCGGTATGTCGTAGACGACCCAGTGCCACCAGCCGCTGCCGGTGGGAGCATCGGGATCGTGCACCATCAGCGCGAAGCTCTTGGTGCCCTCCGGGACCCCGGACCAGGCCAGGGCGGGCGAGACATTGCCGCCGGAGCAGCCGAAGCTGTTGAAGACCTGTTCATCGGCCAGGGTGCCGCCCGGTGCAAAATTGCCCGAGGTCAGGGTGAACGCGGCGGGCCCGGCCACCGTGGCGGTGGTGAATCCGAGGCTCGCGCCGAGCAGCACGCACAGGGTGGAGACACGAATCATGGTGGCGAGTTTGCCAGTGGCGCCCGGTATAGTCACGACCTCCATGACCGGCCGCTTCGATCGCGCCTATTACGAGCGCTATTACAACGACCCGCGCAGCAGAGTGACCTCGCGCGCCGAGATGAGCGCGCGCGGGCGGCTGATCGGCGCCTTCGCACTTTACCTGGACCTGCCGGTGCGCCGTATCCTCGATGCCGGCTGCGGCGTGGGCCTGCTGCAGGCGCCGCTCAGGCGGATGCTGCCGAAGGCGACCTATACCGGCATCGAGGTCAGCGACTACCTGTGCCGCAGGCACGGCTGGGTGCAGGCCTCGCTCGAGGACTATCGCAGCGAGCAGCCGTACGACCTGGTCGTGTGCTATGACGTGCTGCAGTACCTCGACGACCGCGCCGCTACGCGCGCACTCGCAAACCTGCCGCGCCTGTGCCACGGCCTGCTGTACTTCAGCGCGCTGACCCGGGCGGACTGGGACGAGAATTGCGACCAGTCGCGCACCGACCGGGACGTGCACCTGCGCCGCGGCTCGTGGTACCGCAAGCACCTCGACCGCCGTTTTCGCGAGATCGGTGCGGGATTCTGGCTCCGCAGGGACCTGCACTGGCCGCTATGGGAACTCGAAGTTGCGCGCGGCGGGACTCGATAGGCACGCTCGGCACGGATGCACACCATAACCATCGTCGGCGGAGGGTTCAGCGGCGCGTCGCTCGCAACGGCACTGCTGCGCAAGCCGCCTGCGCGCCCGACCCGCATCGTGCTGGTCGAACGCCGCGCCGAGATCGGCCGCGGCGTGGCCTATTCGACGCGTGCGTTTCCCTATGTGCTGAACACGCCGGCCGCGTCGATGTCCGCCGATCCCGCGAAGCCGCTCGAGTTCCTCGAGTTCGCGCGCCGGCGCCACCCGGAGGTGGCGCCGGGCGATTTCCTGCCGCGCGCGCTGTATGGCGATTACCTGATCGAGCGGCTGGCAGCCGCCGAGCATGACGCGCCCGCGCACGTCGAGCTGCAGCGTGTGCATGCGGAGGTGACTTACATCAAGCGCGCTGACGAGGGCCGCTGGCGTCTCGGCATCGCTTCCGCGCAGGACCTGCCCGCCGACATCGTCGTGCTGGCGATCGGCAATCCGCGCCCCGCATCGCTCGCCGTCGGTCGTGGTCTCGACCGCGTGAGCGACCTTTGGGACGAGGCGGGCGTGATGCGCGGCCAGCATCAAGTGCTGATCATCGGCACGGCACTCACGATGGCCGACACGGTCACGCGCCTCGAAGCGCACAGTACGCGCGAGGCGCCGATCCATGCGGTCTCGCGCCACGGTTTCCTGCCGCATCCGCACGGCACCACGCAGGGCTCGCCGTACGCCGGTGACTCCGCGGCGCTGTTGCACGCCGCATCCACCACGCGCGCCTTGCTGCGCTTCGTGCGCTCGATGGTGCGCGACGCGGCGGCGCGCGGCCAGGACTGGCGCGACGTCATCACCTTCATGCGCCCGCACGTGCCTGCATTGTGGCGGGCACTGCCGCGCATCGAGCGCAGGCGCTTCCTGCGCCACGTGCGGCCCTACTGGGATCTGCACCGCCATCGGCTCGCGCCCGCGATCGAGCGCACCGTCACCGCGCTGCGCGATTCCGGGTTGCTGCACGTGCGCGCCGCGCGCATCAAGGCGCTCGAGTCGTGGGGGGACCAGATCCGCGTCACGCTCGTGCCGCGCGGCGGCGGCGCCGCCCAGCGGCTGGTGGTCGACCACGTGATCAACTGCACGGGTCCCGATTACCGCCTGCGCAATTCGCGCGACGTCCTCGTCGCGCAGCTGCTGCGCGAGCGGCTGGTCACGCCCGATCCGCTCGAGCTCGGGCTGTTGACGGGTCCCGCCGGCGAAGTGCTCGACGCGGCGGGCAAGGCGATCCCGGGCCTGTACTACGTCGGTCCCATGCTGCGTGCGGACTGGTGGGAAGCGACCGCCGTGCCGGAGCTGCGCATGCATCTGCAGCGACTGACGGCGGCGCTGGTTTCGGCATGACACCGCGCTGGAAGCTGTGGTTGCTGTTCGTCGCCGGCGTGATCGCCGGCCTGCAGTGGGCGCAGAGCCGACCACTCGAGCGGCGCCCCGGCATCATCGCGCCGGACGAGCCGGTGCAGGTCGGGCTCGAAGTCGCCTCCACCATCGACGCCGGCCATGATTACCGCCTCACGCCGCGCGCGGGGTTCACCGCCACCGTGCGCGTGCTGGCCCGCGAGCGCTACTACATCGATGCGCTCGCTCCCGTTGCGCCGATCGACCTCGCGGTGGGCTGGGGGCCGATGTCGGACAGCGCCGTGATCGACGCGCTCGATATCTCGCAGTCCGCGCGCTTCTACTATTGGCGCGGCGACGCGCTGCCGATTCCCCGCAAGGAGATCGAGACCCATTCGGCGAACTGGCACATGGTGCCGGCGGATGCGGCCATCGGCCGCACGCTGCGGCGCCTGCGCGTCGGCGAAGTGATCCGGATCGCGGGCCGGCTGGTCGACGTCGAGGATCCGGACGGCGGCGGCGCGCGCACGTCGCTGCGCCGCGACGATACCGGCGCCGGTGCCTGCGAAATCATCCTGGTCGATTCCCTCGAGACCGTTCCCGGCTGAGCCCTTGGGTTATCCTACCCGGATGATCGCCAGCCTCTCGGGCGTGCGCGTGCTGCGGCCCGCCACGGGCCCGCTCAACATGATCCTGCTCGGCCAGGAAGCCGGCACCGCCGCCGCCACCACCGAGATCGCCTTTGCCGGTGCGGCGGGCGAGGTGCCCGACGACCTCGAGTACGCGGAGGTCGATGTGACCGATGCGCCCCGCGTCTGGAGCGTACGCAGCGCGCGCGGCGAGTTCATCGTGCGGGCGCGCAGCATGCATCTGCACCGCGACGTTTCCGCGTCGGCGTGCGCGCTGCTGCCGCGCCAATCGGCGCCACTCACGCGGCGCCTCGCCTGGCGCTGGTTGCCGGCACTCGCCTCGACGGCGATCGGCCGTCGCCTGCTGATTGCTGCGCGGCGCCGCTGACATGCAGACGGGCATGCTGCTGCTCGCGCTCACCGCGGGTGCCTTCCTCACCGTCCAGGTCGGCCTGAATGCCGCGCTGCGCACCGCGTTCGGTTCGGCGGGTGTTGCCGCGCTTGCCAACTTCATGGTCGGCATCCTCGCGCTGCTCGCCTTCCTGCTCGCGATGCGCACGCCGTTGCCCTCACGCGAGGCCTTCGCGGGGGCGCCGTGGTGGGCGTGGCTCGGCGGCATGCTCGGCGCCTTCTATGTCGCGACCGTCACGATTGCCGGACCACGGCTCGGCGCGACGGTGCTGGTCGCGGTGACCGTGCTCGGGCAGCTGGTCGCGGCGCTGATCGTCGACCAGTACGGCTGGCTCGGCTTTCCGCAGGAGTCGATCACGCCTGCGCGCATCCTCGGTTGCGCGCTGCTGCTCGGCGGCGTGTATCTGGTGCTGCGCGCATGAGCACGCCCCGCATTCCGGTCACGGTGCTCACCGGCTTCCTCGGCGCCGGCAAAACCACGCTGCTGAACCGCATCCTGACCGAGCAGCACGGCAAGCGCATCGCGGTGATCGAGAACGAATTCGGCGAAGTCGGCGTCGACCAGGCGCTGGTGATCGGCGCCGAAGAGGAACTGTTCGAGACCAACAACGGCTGCATCTGCTGTACCGTGCGCGGCGACCTGCTGCGCATCCTCGGCCAGCTCATGCGCCGGCGCGACCGGTTCGACTACGTGCTGATCGAGACCACTGGCCTCGCGGATCCCGGCCCGGTCGCGCAGACCTTCTTCCTCGACGATGAGCTGCGCGAGCAGTTCGTCCTCGACGCCATCGTCACGCTGGTCGACGCGCGGCACTTCGAGGGGCAGCTTGCCAGCACGCGCGAGGCGGCCGAGCAGGTGGCCTTCGCCGACATCATCGTGCTCAACAAGACCGACCTGGTCGACGCGGCGGAAGTGGCGCGCATCGAATCGCGGCTGCGCGGCATGAACCGCACCGCGGCCATTCATCGCGCCCGCAATGCCGACGTGCCGATCGACAGGCTGCTTGGCATCGGCGCGTTCGACCTGGCGCGCGCACTCGCGGTCGACGGCTCGTTCCTCGAGCCCGAGTATCCGTTCGAGTGGGCGGGCGCATTTGCGCTCGAGGCGGGCGAGCATGCGCTGCGCTTCGGGGGTGGCGCGCATGCGGCCGACGACCAGGCCGACCACGCGCACGATCACGATCGTGCACACGACCACGACCACGAGCACGGCCACGGCGTGAAGGCCGCGCTGCTG
>DAOQXO010000036.1:0-21417 GCA_035342635.1 Steroidobacteraceae bacterium | reverse complement strand
GCGAAGAAGCCGAAGAAGGCACGCAAGAACGTGCTGGACGGCATCGCGCACATCCACGCCTCTTTCAACAACACGATCATCACGATCACCGACCGGCAGGGCAATACGCTGTCGTGGGCGACGTCGGGCGGCTGCGGTTTCCGCGGCTCGCGCAAGAGCACGCCGTTCGCGGCGCAGGTTGCGGCCGAGAAGGCCGGCAATGCCGCGCAGGAACACGGCCTGCGCAACGTCGAGGTGCGGGTCGGTGGCCCGGGCCCCGGCCGCGAATCGGCCGTGCGCGCGCTGAACGCCTGCGGTCTCAAGATCACCAGCATCGCGGATGTCACGCCGATCCCCCACAACGGCTGTCGCCCGCCGAAGAAGCGCCGCGTCTGACGCGCAGAGGTCACTGATACATGGCACGTTACACAGGCCCCAAGTGCAAGCTTTCGCGTCGCGAAGGTACCGATCTGTTCCTCAAGAGCGGCGTCAAGCCGCTCGAGAGCAAGTGCAAGTTCACGGTGCCCCCGGGCGGCGTGAAGAGCGAACGCCGCCAGCGGCTGTCCGACTACGGCACGCAGCTGCGCGAGAAGCAGAAGCTGCGCCGCATGTACGGCGTGCTCGAGCGCCAGTTCGCGAACTACTACGTCGAAGCCGCGAGCCGCAAGGGCGCGACCGGCGAGAACCTGCTGAAGCTGCTCGAGTGCCGGCTGGACAACGTCGTGTACCGCATGGGATTCGCGGTCACGCGTTCCGAGGCGCGCCAGCTCGTCGCGCACAAGGGCATCGAAGTGAACGGTGATGCCGTGACTATCGCGTCGTACCAGGTCAAGCCGGGTGACGTCGTGCAGGTGCGCGAGAAGGCGCGCAAGCAGCTGCGCATCCAGAATGCAATGCAGATCGCCTCGCAGGTGGGTCTGCCGGAATGGGTCGAGGTCAACGACAAGGAGATGAAGGGCGTGTTCAAGGCCGTGCCGGCCCGCGAGGACGTACTCCCTGACATCAACGAAAACCTCGTTGTCGAGCTCTACTCGAAGTAAAGGTGGTTACCATGCAAGGATCGGTAAACGAGTTCCTGAAGCCTCGCGTCGTCAAGGTCCAGCCGATCGCGCCTCGCCAGGCGCGCGTCGTCATCGAGCCGTTCGAGCGCGGGTTCGGTCACACGCTGGGCAATGCCCTGCGCCGCGTCCTGCTGTCATCCATGCCGGGTGCCGCGATCACCGAGATCGAGATCGACGGCGTGCTGCACGAGTACACCAGCATCGAGGGTGTGCAGGAGGATGTCGTCGACATCCTGCTGAACCTGAAGCAGGTGGCACTGCGCATGCACACGCGCGACAGTGCGGAGCTCCGCCTGTCGAAGAAGGGCCCGGGCCCGGTCACGGCCGGCGACATCCAGACCGACCACGACATCGAAGTCGTGAACCCGGAGCTGGTGATCGCCAACCTGACCAAGGCCGGCGAGCTGACGATGACGCTCCGTGTCGAGCGCGGCCGCGGCTACCGGCCGGCGGCGCAGCGCGCGGCGTTCGAGGAGCAGACGCGGCCGATCGGCCGGCTGCAGCTCGATGCGTCGTTCAGCCCGATCCGTCGCGTGACCTACTCGGTTGACGCGGCGCGCGTCGAGCAGCGCACCGACCTCGACAAGCTGGTGCTCGACATCGAGACCAACGGCACGATCGACGCCGAAGAGGCGATCCGCCGGGCCGGCAGCATCCTGAAGGACCAGCTGTCGGTGTTCGTCGACCTGCAGGGCGAGGAAGAGGCGGCTGCCAAGGTCTCCGAGATGCAGTTCGACCCGATCCTGATGCGGCCGGTCGATGAGCTCGAGCTCACGGTGCGCAGCGCGAACTGCCTCAAGGCGGAGAACATCCACTACATCGGCGACCTCGTGCAGCGTACCGAAGTCGAGCTGCTGCGTACGCCCAACCTCGGCAAGAAGTCGCTCACCGAAATCAAGGAAGTGCTGCAGAGCCACGGCCTCATGCTCGGCATGCGGATCGACGGCTGGCCGCCGAACGGCCTGAAGCACGACGACGAGCGCAGCCTCACGCTGTAAGAACCAGGAACAGAAGCCCATGCGTCACCAACTGTCCGGGCGGCAGCTGTCGCGAAACAGCCCGCATCGCCACGCGATGCTCCGCAACATGAGCGTCTCGCTGCTGCGGCACGAGACCATCCGCACCACGCTGCCGAAAGCGAAGGAACTGCGTCGGGTCGTCGAGCCGCTGATCACGCTCGCGAAGAACGACTCGGATGCCAACCGCCGGCTGGCGTTCTCGCGCCTGCGCGACGCAGCCGTCGTCGACAAGCTGTTTGCCGACCTGGGACCGCGCTTCAAGGCGCGCCCGGGCGGCTACACGCGTATCCTGCACATGATGCCGCGTCCCGGCGACTCCGCGCCGATGGCGCTGATGCAGCTGGTCGATGGCCCGGCCGCGGCTGCCACCGGGGCGGCGGACGAGCCGGCGCCCAAGCAGGCGAAGACTGCGAAGAAGAAGGCGGCGGCGAAGACGGCGGCGGCGAAGAAGCCGGCCAAGGCGAAGGCCGAGGCGGCACCGAAGAAGAAGGCCAAGGTCGCGAAGAAGAAGGCCGGCGCCTGATTCACGCGCCTTGCGCGTCGAGCAGCGAAAGAGCCCGGCACCGCCGGGCTTTTTCTTTGGTGCCGAGACGCCCGCGCCCGATCACATGTATTCTGTGCGCGGTGCAACGACAAGGGGATGCCCCATGAGCCTGGCCTCGGAGTTCAAGGAATTCGCGATGAAGGGCAGCGTCATCGACCTCGCGGTCGGTGTCGTGGTCGGCGCGGCGTTCGGCAAGATCGTCTCCTCGCTGGTGGGGGACGTGATCATGCCGCCGATCGGTATGGCCGTCGGGGGAGTCAATTTCACCGATCTCGCCGTCACGGTGGGTACCGCGGCGGACGGTTCGGAGGTGGTGCTCCGCTATGGCGCCTTCCTGCAGACGATTTTCGATTTCCTGATCATCGCCGCCGCACTGTTCATGGCGATCAAGCTGATCAACAAGTTGAAGCGCCCGGATCCCGCGGCACCGCCGCCGCCGCCGCCGCGCGACGAGGTGCTGCTCGAGGAGATCCGCGATCTGCTGAAGTCGAAGTCCTAGCCAAGCGAGGCGAACGCGTCGCGGGTCAGGTTGTCGCAGCCTGCGGCGGTGACGGCGAGGTTGTCCTCGATCCGGATGCCGCCGAAGGGCGCGAACTGCGCGACGCGCGTCCAGTCGATATGGCGCCCGTGGGGCCCGGCCTTCGCGGCCGCGAGCAGCGAGTCGATGAAGTAGAGCCCGGGCTCCATCGTGACCACGAAACCCTGCTCGAGTACGCGCGTCAGGCGCAGGTAGGGGTGGCCCGGCGGACGCGGGATCGTGCCGCCTTCCGGCGAGGCCAGCGTGCCGCCGACGTCGTGCACCTGCAGGCCGAGCAGGTGACCCAGGCCATGGGGCAGGAATACGCCGGACAAACCGGTCTCGACCGCGACCTCGGCATCGACGGTGATGATGCCGGCATCGTGCAGCACTTCGGCAATCAGGCGGTGGGCGGTCAGGTGCAGGTCGCGCCAGTCCACGCCCGCCTTCACGCCCGCGCACAACGCGAGCTGCGCCTCATCCATGCGCGCCACCAGCGCCGCGAAATCGGCGTCCGCGTACGAGTACGTGCGCGTGATGTCCGACGCGTAGCCTGCGTGTACGGCACCGGCGTCGATCAGCAGCGACAGACGCTCGGCCGGTGGCGCGCGCTCGAGCACCTGGTAGTGCAGCACTGCGCCGCCGGCATTCAGCGCGACGATGGGGTTGTACGGCAGTTCCTGCTCGCGCACCGAAATCGATTGCATGAACGCGAGCGCGATACCGTATTCGCTCTCGCCGGCGCGGAAGGCCTGCTCCGCGGCCCGGTGCGCCCGGGCGCCGAGCGCGTTCGCCGCAGCGAGGCAGGCGATCTCGTACGGAGTCTTGCGGGCACGCGCATGGTCGAGGCGGGTCACGAGCGGCGCGGGGTTCACCGCGGCGAAGCCCCAGTCGGCAAAGCCATGTACGTCGCCGATGAAGGCGGTGCGCCCCTCGAGCCGCAGCGCCTGGCGCGCGGCTTCAAGGGTGGAGACCGGCTCCAATTCGAACTCACGGGCCCAGTAGGCGTCCGGCAGGGCGGTGGCCTTGTGCCAGTAGTCGTCGGGGCGGTTGAACAGCAGCTGCGGCCGCTCGCCGGGCCGGTAGACGACGAAGCAGTCGGGCGTGTCGGTGAGAGGCGCCCAGAGCTTGAAGGCGGCATGCGCCTTGTAGGGGTAGGGGTAGTCGTCGAATTCGACCATCCGCAGGCCGCCCGAGTGCAGCACCAGCGCGTCGTAGCCGGTCGCGGCGAGGGCTTGTGCCGTGCGGTCGGCGATCTTGGCCAGGTGGTCGGCATACAGCTCGGCGGGCGCGAGGTGGGTCATTTTGGGGTCTCGTAGGCGGATTCCGACTGTAGCTGTGGGCCGACAGTCCTGCCGCGCGGTTTAAAAAGATGATGGGACTCTATAGAATTTGCGCGCGCGATGAAAATCGCGCGCATTCCTGCATATAAACCACTCTCGCTTCTACTTTTCTGGGGTAACGATCCATGAAGCTCAAACTCGTATTTGGTGCCGCGCTCGCGGCGCTCATGCTCACTGCTTGCAGCAAGCCGGCGACTGACACGGCCGCCGAGGCTGCCGATACGGCCGCCGATGCCGCCAGCCAGGCCGTCGACGCCGCCGGTGAGGCTGCCGATGCCGCCGTCGACGCGACTGGCGCCGCGGTCGATGCCGCTGCCGATGCCGCTGCCGACGCTGCCAGCCAGGCCGCCGATGCGGTCGAGGGTGCGGCTGCGGACGCCGCCCAGGCGACCAGCGACGCCGCGCAGGCTGCTGCCGACGAGATCAAGAAGTAATTCGAACGAGTTACCGCTTGAAGAGCCTTTGGCTCACACAGGGCCCGGCCGGCGAGTTACATCGCCTGTCCGGGCCTTGTTGTCTGCGGACCCCGGCATGTCGGTGACGGTGCGCGACGCGCGCGTCCTCGCCTCCGACCGGCGATGGATCGAGGGCGTGTACCGCGATTACCTCGACGATCTCGCGCCGCTCAACACCGGCATCTTCCCCGCACTCGGGGAAATCGGCCACCGTGAACCGGACCAGCTAGCGCGCTGGTTTGCCGACCCGGGTGCGAAGATCCTCACGGTGTGCAAGTCCGCCGCACCTGTCGGTTTTGCCATGGTGGTGCCGGGGCGCAGGCTGCCCGGCCGACCCCCCGTCGACTTCCACATGGCCGAGTTCTTCATCGCGCGCGAGCATCGCCGGCTCGGCATCGGGCAGAGCGCCATCGCACTGATCTTCGATCGCTTTGCCGGACGCTGGGAAGTCCAGGAATACCTGCGCAACCCCGTGGCCGTGAAATTCTGGCGCCGCGTGGTCGGCGACTACACGCGCGGCGACTACGAGGAGCGCGTCGAAGGCGGCGAAGTGCGCCAGACGTTCCGTTCGGGTCCCGCGCGCGCGCCGAGCTAGCGGCTCAGGCGCCGAGCGCGCGGCGCATGGCGCCGAAGCGGCGCCGGTATTGTGCCGGTGTCAGTGCCACGCGGCGCCGGAAGAGGCGCGAGAAGAATGCCGCGTCCTCGTAACCCACCGCATTCGCGATCGCCTCGATCGTGTCATTGCCCGTTTCCAGCAGCTGTTTCGCCTCCTCGAGGCGCAGCGTGTGCACGTACTCGAGCGGCGACATGCCGGTCGCCAGCTGGAAGCGTCGCTTGAACGAACGCTCGGCCAGGCCCGACAGGCGCACCATCGCAGCCACCGGCGCCGCCTCGTGGTAGTGCTCGGCGATCCAGGCCTGGCAGCGGGCGATGAGCGCATCCTCCGACTGGCTCTTGCGGGCGAGGCAGGCATAGGGTTGCTGGCCGACCTCGTGCCACTCGACGAGATTGACGCGCGCGGTCTGCATGGCGGTTTCGGTGCCGGCGAGACGCGCGATCAGGTAGAGCGTGAGGTCGAGCCAGGAGGTGCCACCACCTGCCATGACGAGGCGCTGGCCTTCCCCGGCGACCACCATGGCGCGCCGGGTGTGCACGCGGATGCCGCTGTAGCCGGTGCGCATGGCGTCGGCATATGCCCAGTGCGTCGTCGCTTCCTCGCCGCGCAGCAGCCCGCCTTCGGCCAACAGCAGCGCACCGGAGCAGGCCGTGGCGATGGTCGCGCCACGCTCATGGCAGCGGCGCAGCCAGGCGACTTCGGTGTCGTAGCGCCCGGCGAGCGGCGTGCCCGGCGGCACGGCGACTTCGGGCACGCAGATCAGCTCGGCGTCCTCGACGTCTGCGAGCGTGCAGTCCGGGACAATCTCCACGCCGTTCGCAACGCGCATGGCACCGGGGCGGGCGGCGGCGACCATCGTGTCGATCAGCTTCGGCCCGGGCCGGCCCTCGACGATCAACTGCCAGTCGCGCCCGGCCGACAGGAAAAGGTCATACATGCCGTAGAGCACCGACGCCGAGGTGTCGGGTATCGCGAGGATGGCAATCTTTCTGGCCATGGCCGAAATGTCCGCTTCCTTGCCGGTATGGCTTTAGTGCCGCGGGCGCCCTGCGACTAATCTTCCGCCCCGCCTGAACGGCTTCAAGGACGAAATCATGCCGAGCCCGATCGACCTGCTTCTCGACCCCGTAACGCTGACGAGCCTCGCCATCTACGGCGCGCTCATCCTGTGGGAGGCGCTGGCTCCTGCCCGTACTCTACCTGCTGTGAGAGGCTGGCGCGCGAAAGGCGTCGCCGCATTCGCGCTTTTCTTCCTGGTTTCGTCTTATCTGCCCTGGCTGTGGGCCGACCAGCTCGCCGTCTGGCAGCTGCTCGACCTGTCGGGCCTCAACCGCTGGGCCGGGGCGGTCATCGCGCTGCTCGCGTACCAAGCCGGGGTCTATGCGTGGCATCGAAGCATGCACGGCTCGCCGCGTCTCTGGCGCAGCTTCCACCAGCTGCACCACAGCGCCGAGCGTCTCGACACTTTCGGCGCGTTCTGGTTCAGCCCGCTCGACATGATCGGCTGGACCGTGCTGTCGAGCCTGTCCCTCGGCCTGCTCGGGCTCGCGCCCGAGGCGGTCGTGCTGTTCGTGTACTTCACGATGTTCCTGTCGATCTTCCAGCACGCCAACATCCGTACACCGCGCTGGCTCGGCTACTTCGTGCAGCGCCCCGAGAGCCACTCGCACCACCATGCGCGTGACGTGCACACGGGCAACTTCGGCGACCTGCCGCTGTTCGATATCGTGTTCGGCACTTTCGAGAATCCGCGCGGGTTCGCGCCGGAAACCGGTTTCTACCACGGAGCGTCGCGGCGCGTGATCGACATGCTGCGATTCAGGGATATTGCCAAGGAGGCATCATGAGCAAGTATCGGCACCGACTGCCGCAACTCTCGAATTCGTTCTTCATGACCGACGGCGGACTCGAGACGACGCTGATCTATCACGACGGCGTGGACCTGCCGTTGTTCGCCGCCTTCGACCTGCTCAAGGACGAGGCGGGCACCGACACACTGCGCCGCTACTACGATCGCTATGCGCGGCTCGCGCGCGCGCACGGACGCGGTCTGGTGCTCGAAGCGCCCACCTGGCGTGCGAGCACCGACTGGGCGACGAAGCTCGGCTACGACGCCCCGGCACTCGCCGACGCGAACCGCCGCGCGATCGGGCTGATGCTCGAGGTGCGTGCGGCCCACGAGTCGCCGACATCGCGCATGGTCGTGAGCGGCAACCTGGGGCCGCGCGGCGACGGCTATCTCGCCAATGCGCAGATGAGCGTCGATGCGGCGCGTGCCTACCACCAGGCACAGATCGACACCTTCGCCGGCACGGATGCCGACATGGTCGCCGCATTCACGATGAACTATGTGGAGGAGGCGATCGGGATCGTGCACGCGGCGAAAGCCGCAGCGATGCCCGTGGTGATCTCGTTCACGCTGGAGACCGACGGTACCCTGCCGTCCGGGACGACGCTTGCCGAGGCGATCGCGCGCACCGACGACGAAACCGGCGGCGCACCGGTGTATTACATGATCAACTGTGCGCACCCGACGCACTTCGCCGGCGTGCTCGCGGGCAATGGCGACGGGTCAGCCTGGCGCAACCGGATCCGCGGCCTGCGGACCAACGCCTCGAAGCGCAGCCATGCGGAGCTTGACGCATCCACCGACCTCGATGCCGGCGATCCGGCCGAACTCGCGGCCGATCATCGCATGCTGCGGGCGCTGCTCCCGGGTCTCGCGGTGATCGGCGGTTGCTGTGGCAGCGATCACCGGCACGTGGACGCCATCTGCGCTGCGCTCAGCGCCGCCTCTTGAGCGGCTGCTCGCGCTGGCGCTGCAGTGTGCGACGCACGGTGCGCTCGATGCCCGCGAGCGCACCGTCGATCGCGGCCTCGAGCGAGGCGGCCCTGGCTTCATACACCTGGGTGGGCAAGCCGCGCAGGTCGACCTTGATGCGGCAGGTCCGGTCGACCCCGCCACGCGGCCCGTTCACGTCGTCGGTACGCACGCTGATCCGCACGATCGAGTCCACGAATTTGCCGAGCCGCGTGCCGAGCTTGCGGCGGATGTAGTTGCGATCGACGGGACTGAGATCGCCCTGCTCGGCACGGATGTACGCCTGCAGCGGTGCGCGGCGCGCGCTGTCGGGTTTGCGCGGACGGGCGCGGGCGCGTGCGGCCGCGGTGCGTTTCGTCTTCTTGCTGCTCGCCATGGTCAGTGGTCCTTGTGGTCGGGAATGCCGTCAGTGTCGTCCGTGGCGCGCGCAGCGGCAATGCGGGGCGCCAGGTACTGGCCGGTGAACGATCCGGCCGTGCGAACGATGTCCTCGGGTGTGCCGGTGGCGACCACCGTACCGCCGCCGGCACCGCCCGACGGGCCCAGGTCGATCACCCAGTCGGCCGTCTTCACGACGTCGAGGTTGTGCTCGATCACGACGACCGTATTGCCTTCGTCGCGCAGGCGATGCAATACCGCGAGCAGCTGCGCGACATCGTGGAAATGCAGCCCGGTCGTGGGCTCGTCGAGGATGTAGAGCGTGCGGCCAGTTGCGCGCTTGGCGAGTTCCCGCGAGAGCTTCACGCGCTGTGCCTCGCCGCCCGACAGCGTCGTCGCGCTCTGGCCGAGGCGCAGGTAGGCGAGGCCCACGTCGGCCAGGGTCTGCAGCTTCGCGGCGATCGCGGGGATCGCGCCGAAGAATCCAAGTGCGTCCTCGACGGTCATCTCGAGTGCCTCGTGTATCGTCCTGCCGCGGTAGCGGATCTCGAGCGTCTCGCGGTTGTATCGCTGTCCCTTGCATACGTCGCACGGAACGTAGATATCGGGCAGGAAGTGCATCTCCACTTTCAACACGCCGTCGCCCTGGCAGGCCTCGCA
Source organism: Steroidobacteraceae bacterium (assembly GCA_035342635.1). Taxonomy (GTDB): domain Bacteria; phylum Pseudomonadota; class Gammaproteobacteria; order Steroidobacterales; family Steroidobacteraceae; genus CADEFQ01. Next base: position 12,024 of record DAOQXO010000036.1, on the reverse strand, counting down.
GCGCCCGCCCTTGACGTTGAAGCTGAAGCGGCCGGGGCCGTAGCCGCGGGCGCGCGCCTCGGGCACCTGCGCATAGAGTTCGCGCAGCGGCGTGAACAGCCCCGTGTAGGTGGCGGGATTCGATCGCGGCGTGCGGCCTATCGGACCCTGGTCGATGTCGATGACGCGATCGATCAGCTCGAGCCCCTCGATGCGCTCGCAGGGGCCGCCATCGACGCTCGTGCCATTGAGATGCGCCGCGACGTGTGCGTACAGCGTGTCGTTGATCAGCGTCGACTTGCCCGAGCCCGACACGCCGGTCACGGCGGTGAACAGACCGGCAGGAATCTCGACGGTGATGTTCTTCAGGTTGTTGCCGCTCGCGCCGACGATGCGCAGCTGGCGCATCCGGTCGGGCGCGGTGCGCCGCGCCGGCAGAGGCACCGACTCGCGGCCGGAGAGATAGCGGCCGGTGAGCGAATCGGGTGACGCCTTGATGTCCTCGGGTGTGCCGCGCGCGACGATCTCACCCCCATGCACGCCGGCGCCGGGGCCGAGGTCGACGACGTAGTCCGCCTCGAGGATCGCCTCCTCGTCGTGCTCGACGACGATGACCGAGTTGCCGATGTCGCGCAGATGGCAGAGCGTCGCGAGCAGGCGGCGATTGTCGCGCTGGTGCAGGCCGATCGACGGTTCATCGAGCACATACATGACGCCGGTGAGGCCGGAGCCCACCTGGCTCGCGAGGCGGATGCGCTGCGACTCGCCGCCCGAGAGCGAATCGGCACTGCGATCGAGCGTAAGGTAATCGAGCCCGACATTGACGAGGAACTCGAGGCGGTCGCCGACTTCCCTGACGATGCGCGCGACGACTTCGCCCCGCCAGCCGGCGACCGACAGCGTCCTGAAGAAATCGTGCGCTGCACCGACGGCGAGCCGCGTGAGCTGCGGCAGGGTGCGATCGCCGACGAACACATGGCGTGCCGCACGATTGAGTCGCGAGCCCTCGCATTCGGGGCAGGCCCGTCTTCCAAGGTACTTGGCGAGCTCCTCGCGCACGCGTGCCGACTCGGTCTCGCGATAGCGGCGTTCGAGGTTCGGCACGATACCCTCGAACGGATGGCGGCTGCGGCGGACCTTGCCGTGCGATTCCGCGTAGCGGAATTCGACCCGGGTGTCGCCGCTGCCGAACAGCAGGATATCCTGCACGCGCTTGCCGAGTTCGTTCCACGGCGCCTCGATGTCGAAATCGAAATGGCGCGCGAGCGACTGGATCATCTGGAAGTAGTAGCTGTTGTGGCGATCCCAGCCGCGCACCGCGCCGCCCGCCAGCGACAGCTGCGGGTGCAGGACGATACGCTTCGGATCGAACAGTTCCTGGGTGCCGAGCCCGTCGCAGGCCGGGCATGCGCCGGCCGGATTGTTGAACGAGAACAGCTTCGGCTCCAGCGTCGGCACGCTGTAGCCGCAGACCGGGCAGGCGTGGCGGCTCGAGAAGAGCAGCTCTCGCGCAGCGTCGTCGATGAATGCGAGGCGTGCGGTACCGCCCGACAGGCGCAGCGCCGTCTCGAACGATTCCGCCAGGCGCTGCGCGGCGTCCGCGCGCACGCGGAAACGATCGACCACCGCCTCGATGGTGTGCTTCTTCTTCGGGTCGAGTTTCGGCAGGGCGTCGAACTCGTGCACGCGCCCGTCGATGCGCGCGCGCACGAAGCCCTGTGCCTGCAGGTCGCCGAACAATTCGAGGTGCTCGCCCTTGCGGTCCTCGACCACGGGAGCGAGCAGCATCGCGGCCGCGCCCTGCGGTTGCGCGAGGACCTGATCGACCATCTGGCTCACGGTCTGGGCGGTGAGGTCGGTGCCGTGGTCGGGGCAGCGGGGCGTGCCGGCCCGGGCATACAGCAGGCGCAGGTAGTCGTGGATCTCGGTCACGGTGCCGACCGTCGAGCGCGGATTATGCGAGGCGGCCTTCTGCTCGATCGCGATCGCGGGCGAGAGCCCCTCGATCGAGTCGACATCGGGCTTGTCCATCATCGACAGGAACTGGCGGGCGTAGGCCGACAGCGATTCGACATAGCGGCGCTGCCCCTCGGCATAGAGCGTGTCGAAGGCGAGCGAGGACTTGCCCGACCCCGACAGGCCCGTGAACACGATCAGCCGCTCGCGTGGCAGGTCGAGGTCGATGTTCTTCAGGTTGTGGGTCCGCGCGCCGCGGATGCGGATGTGTTGCATGCCCCATCCAATCCGGAGGGCCCGGATCAAACCATTAAGTTTACCGCCCGACGACCCTCAGGTGTCCCGGCGACTCAAGTCGCCGCCGGCCGCGCCGATAACCCCGGCAGGAGGCCCATTCATGCGGTTCTGGTGGGGCATAGTGCTGGTCCTGGTCGGTTGCGGTGGGGGCGGGGAGTCGTCCGTGCCCGCGCCGGGCGCACCCGCGCAGGCGGCGCGGCCCGTGGAGTTGTCCGACCTGCAGGTCGCCAATCTCCTCTACAGCGACCGCCAACGGACTCCGGAGGGCTTCGCGCTCGACCCGGTGCCGTCCGGTTACGGGCAGGTCACCACCTACCATCTCGCGGCCTGCTCGGACGACTGGAATACGGCGCTCGCGGCCTCCGAGGCCGCAGCGCTCGCGGCGCCCACGTACTCCGACCTGGTCGCGACGACCGAAGAGGCGCGCTACTTCGAATTCGGACGGGTGCCCCGCACGGTCGCCAACGACTATGTGCGCATGCGTGTCTATCGCTGCGCGTGGTACGACCCGGCATCGGTGCGGCTCAATACGCGGCCGCTCGACGCCGCGACCGTGGCCGCCTTCGCCGAATACCAGTGGCAGTTCACCTCATACAACAATTTCGGCCACGCGGTGCTCGAGCGCGGGACACGCGCGACCGCGACCGCGGTCGAACACACGCTTGACATGGCGGTGCTCGTCGCCGGAGCGGGCGTTGCGGGTTGCGACCGGGGTCCGGCCACAGCCACCGGTTGCCGGGCTCGAGTTCTTCGAGGGTGAAGTCCGGCGTGGGGGCGCGCGTCGCGCGAGCCTGGCTCACGGCGGCCTGTGCCCGCGCCACGCCCGTTGCAGCGGCCGCTGGTGCAGGGCTCGGCGCCGGCCCGGTGATGGCGGCCGGGATGACGAAGTCGGCGCGCCACAGGGCACCGCCGCGCACGTCGATGAACTGCGAGTGTGCGCGTCCGGCATGACGCACGCGCGTGGCGCAGTGCAGGGCCTCGCGGCCGGCCGGCAGCGTCACGGTGTCGAGCTGCACGACGTGCGTGCCCGGCGTGACGTCCTCGAAGTGGTACTTGCCATCCTCGTCGGTGATCGCGTAACGGCCGTCCTCGAGGTAGACGCGCACGCCCGCGACGCCCGGCAGCGCACGCGCTTCATGCTCGCAGTCACCCGCCACGACACGGCCCATGACAATCGCGTGAGTGCGGAACAGTTCCTCGCGCAGCTGTATCACGGCTGCCGCATCATTCGAGCGCGCCCCACCGTCGGCATGCGCCTGCGCGCTGTTCGTGAGTTCGGGGCCCCGCGCGGCCACGGTGACTTCGACGACATAGCGCAGCACCACGGTCTCGCCGGCCGCGAGGCTGGCGAGCGCGAAACTGAGCACGCCGCCGTCCGCGCTGATAGCGGGATCCGCTGCGCGTAGCTCGCCGCGGCGCGTCGAACCGGGGCGATAGCGCACACCGGGGGGCAGCCGGTCGACGATCGTGACGCCGGTGAAGGCGCCCGTGGTGCCCGCGTTGCGCAGGCTGAGCGTGTACTGCACGAAGTCGCCCGCCGCCGCCACCGCGCTCATGCTGGCCTTCTGCAGTACGAGCGCGCTGCCTGCGGGATCGAGCGGGATGTCGACGTTCGTCGGCGTCGGACCGGACACGACGAAGACATCGCCCGCCGATCCCGGGCCCAGCGCGAACGGGGCGCCGGGCAGTTGCTGCAGGTCGGCCTCCGTCGCCCGCGAGGGGAAGGCATGGCCGAGCGGCGGCACGACTTCGAGTCGGTAGGTGCCCGCCGCAACCAGCGGAAAGCGGAACAGGCCCGCCGCGTAGTGGTAGACGGTGCCGCCCGAATCCGTGACCGGCTGGCCGGTGACCATCTCGGCCGGGTAGGTACTGATGCCGTCGTCGCCGAACACCTGCGCCGACGTGCCGCCCGCCGTGACGAGCCGTATGCGCGCGCCGTCCACCGGCGCACCGGTACGCGCGTCGAATACGAGGCCGAACGGATCGACGAGCGCACCGGCACGCGCCGTGTCGGCGGGATCGCTGCGATCGGCGTAGGCGGACTCGAGGCTCGAGTTGCGCTCGACCTGCAGTTCGCAATCGCCGGCGTTCGCCGCGGCGGCGCGGGTCTGGATGTAGCCGATGAACTCGCCGCTGTCGGGTCCGCTCTCGAGAAGTCGCAGCTGCTCGATGTCGCCACTCGCCGAGGTCACGGTGACATCTGCCGTGTCGACGGTGGTGGAGTCGAGGTTCTGGTCGGTGTCATGCAACAGGAAGTACAGCGGCTCGCCGCCATGCACGACCGTGGTCGCAACCAGCGTCAGCGGCTGCTGCGGGTCGAGTGGAGCGCCGCCCGGCAGCGACGGCGGCGGCAGCATCTCGCTGCCGTTCGCGCCGAGGCATTGCGTGACGGAGGCCGATGCCAGGATCGAGTCGGCGCTCGCGTTCGCCCCCGTCGCTGCACGCAGCAGTCGCAGCGTCGCGCGCGACGGTGGCGGCAGCACCGTGAGGTTCGCCTCGTTGGTGTGGATGATCTCAGGCTGGCCCCCGGCGCCGCTGAACCGCACCGCGGCGATATTGCGGATCACCGTGCCTGCGGCGGTCTGCGCAAGCGCCGGCGCGGGCCCGCTCGCCAGAACCGTGAGACCGAGCACAGCTGCCGCGGTCGTCGCGAGATGCAGCCAAAACGCCGCCGGGGCGGGCCGTGCCGCCGCCGGGACCCACGACGCCGCCGCGCTCGCCGGCCTCGAGCGCGACCTGCGCTACTGGCGGGCGCGCAAGGCGAGCGCCCGGCCGGTGACCGTCGCTACGGTGCCGGAGGCCATGCGCTTCGGGGTCACCGCGACGCTGCGCGCGGCGGACGGCGCGACGCGCACGATCACCATCGTCGGCGAGGACGAAGCCGACCCTGCGCGAGGTCTGGTGAGCTGGGTGTCACCGGCGGCGGAATCCCTGATCGGCGCCGGGATCGGCGAGGACGTGGCGATCGGTGGCCAGCGCTACGAACTCATCGAGCTCGCCGCGCCGGACGCCACCCGCGATGCGACCGGCGTCGCACCGCGCGATGATGCGTGACAACGCCCTCAGGGTGTTCCGGAAGATTCTCCGCCGCCGGCGCTGAGCAGGTAGACCGCGAAGGTACCGAGCCAGTGGCCGCCTTCGTAATGTTCGCCGGTCACGGCGGGCAGGGCGGCAGCCGCGTGCTCTTCCGCCGCGGCGAGCAGCGCGGCGCGGCGCGCATCGCCTTGAGGCAAGCCGGCTGCGATTCCGCGCAGCATCCATGCGCGGCTCAGGTTCAGACCGTCGATGTGCGCGAGCTTCGGATCGCTGCGGTCGGTGACGATGCCCGGCGCGAGCCACGGCTGCCTGCTGCGCGGAATGCCGGGCAGGAAGTCCCGCAGCCACGCGGCGAACTCGGCCGGCGCGAGCACGCGGCGCAGGAAGTCCGCCTCGGCGAGGCACGGCGAGAGGAAATCCTCGCCCGAGGGCTCGTAGCGCACCGGGCAGTCGGCATCCGCGAGGTAGAACTGCGCGGCCTTGTCACGCAGCAGCGACAGCACGGCATCGTCGCCCGTCGCCGCCGCCCAATCCCACACGAGGCCGAAGGAAAAGGCGGTCTGGTTGTGCTCGCCGGTGCGGATCGGGTAGGCGAGCTTGGGCAGCCAGGTGACGAGACGCTCCACCGCAGCCTGCTCGAGCGGCGCGAGCGTGGCCGCCCAGCCGCGAGCATCGTCGTCGTCCCACGCGCGCAGTTCCGCGCCGAGTGCGAGCAGCCACGCGAGTCCGTAGGGCCGCTCGAACGAAGCGCGCCCCGGCCCGGAGAGGTAAGCGACTTCGGCGGCAATGCCGGTGTCGGTGAGGCTGCGCGCGAGCGCTGTGCGCGCCGCGGAGGCGAGCGGCGTGTCGGGATACAGGCGTGCGAGACGCGCGAGCAGCCAGTGCGCGTGCACGTCGGAGTGCCAGTCGAAGCAGCCGTAGAACACCGGGGTCAGCGCGCGCGGCGCGCGCACGTCCTCGTCACTCGCGAGGACATGCGAGATCTTGTTCGGGTACTCGCGCTGCACGCAATCGAGCGCGAGCTGCGCGAAGCGCTCGGCCGCGGCGGCGGTCAGCGAAGTGGCTGGCGTGACTGACGTGACGGCTTCGGCGGCCGGGGCCGATGCGGCAATGACAGCACCTGGTGCAAGCAGCAACGCGAACGGCAGCAACGGGAGCAGGGCGCGACGCATGGGGCCTCGGCGAGCGGGTGGTTTCGCCGAAGTGTGGCAGTTTCGCCGTGCGTGGGCGACTATGGCGCGATGACGCAGGCATCCGCCGAATCGATCCTCGACTTCTGGTTCGGCCCGGCCGCACGGGATCCCGTCGCGGCCGGTGAGCGCGCGGGCATGTGGTTCGGCAGTTCCGCCGCAACCGACGAAGCGATCCGCAGCCGGTTCATGCCCACGCTCGAAGCGGCCACGCGCGGCGATCTCGCCGCCTGGCAGGCCGAGCCCCGCGGTGCGCTGGCACTGGTATTGCTGCTCGACCAGTTCCCGAGGAATGCGTGGCGCGGCAGCGCGCGCGCCTTTGACTGCGATCCGCAGGCGCTGGCGACATCTCGCGCGGCCGTCGCGGCGAGCCATCTGGCGCGGCTCTCGCCGGTGGAACAGGCGTTCATGATCCTGCCGTTCGAGCACAGCGAGGCACTCGCCGACCAGCATGAATGTGTGCGGCTCTTTTGTGACCTCGCGCAATCGGCTCCCGAGCCCTGGCAGGCGCTGCTCGGAGGCTACCTGCAGTATGCGCGCCAGCACCTCGAAATCATCGAGCGCTTCGGCCGCTTCCCGCATCGCAATCGCGTGCTCGGGCGGGAGTCCACGGCGGCGGAGCTCGAGTATTTGCACGCGGGCGGCGCCGTGTTCGGGCAGGGCTGAGCGCGCGGCGGCATCGGGGTCGTCCGCCGTGAGCACTTCCGGGCGCGGCATCGGCAGCATGTCCGCCTGCCAGGACCCCTCGGGTGTGCGGTAAACTGCCGGCATGCATCGCAGCGCGCTGGCCGGGTTCATCATCGATTGCCGGGTGGACGACCTGCCGAGCGCGGCCGCTTTCTGGGGCGCGGCGCTGGGTCGCGAACTGCGGCCTTCGTCCGCCGAGGAAGACGCGGGCTATGTGCCGCTCGAGATCCGCGAGGATGGCCTGCACATCGAGGTGCAGCGCGTGTCCCACGAGAGCCGCCTGCACCTCGACATCATCACCGACGATGTGGAGGCCGAGGTGCAGCGCCTCGAGAACCTCGGCGCGCGGCGCGTGCAGCAGGTGCGCGACTGGTGGATCCTCGCGGCCCCGACCGGGCACCGCTTCTGCGTCATCCCGCTGCGCAAGGATGGCGACTTCCCGAATCCGCCGACGGTCTGGCCCTGACTGGCCCTGCGGGGCGGGGCGTGAAAGAATCCGCGCGTTTCCACCCGATTAATCATTCACAGCTGCGGCCACCGCCACGCATACTTGGCCGCAGGCACGAAAGGTATCCATATGGCACGCGGCATCAATAAAGTCATTCTCATCGGCAACCTGGGCCAGGACCCGGAAACCCGCGCCATGCCGTCCGGCAGTTCGGTCACCAACCTGCGCATCGCCACGAGCGAGAGCTGGAAGGACAAGCAGTCGGGCGAGATGAAGGAGCGCACCGAGTGGCACAGCGTCGCCATGTTCGGCCGCCTTGCCGAGATCGCCGGCGAATACCTGCGCAAGGGTTCGCAGGTGTACATCGAGGGCTCGCTGCGCACCCGCAAGTGGCAGGACAAGCAGGGCAACGACCGTTACACGACCGAAATCATCGCCAATGAAATGCAGATGCTCGGCGCGCGTGGCGGCGGCGGGGTTGCGGCCGGTGGCCAGGGTGGCGGCCGCAGCCGCCAGGCCGGCGACGAGTACTCGCAGGCCCCGGTGACCAGTTCCACCGAAAAGGACGATTTCGACGACGATATCCCGTTCTAAATCATTGATTTTACTGAATAAGATCCCGATGAGGGCGCGATATCTATAAACTGCCGGGTTTGGACCCCCTGCCCCCCATGCCTGGCCGCTACTTCCTCAAGACCTTCGGTTGCCAGATGAACGAGTACGACTCCGCGCGCATGGCGGACGTACTGCATGCGGCCGAGGGCCTGGTCGCGACCGACGATCCGGCGCGCGCCGACCTGCTGCTGGTGAACACCTGTTCGGTGCGCGAGAAGGCCGAGGACAAGGTGTACTCGCTGCTCGGCGAGTGGCGCCTGCTGAAGCAGCAGCGTCCCGAGGTGCTGATCGGCGTTGCCGGCTGCGTCGCCAGCCAGGAAGGGGAGGCGATCATCGCGCGGGCGCCCTTCGTCGACCTCGTGTTCGGCCCGCAGACCCTGCATCGTCTGCCCGCCATGATCGGCGACGTCAAACGCACCGGCCGGCCGGTCGTCGACATCAGCTTTCCCGAGATCGAGAAATTCGATCACCTGCCGGAGCCGCGCGCAGCAGGCGCGACGGCGTTCGTCTCGATCATGGAGGGCTGCAGCAAGTACTGCAGCTTCTGCGTCGTACCGTACACGCGCGGCGACGAAGTCAGCCGGCCGTTCGGGGACGTGCTCGCGGAAGTGCGCCAGCTCGCCGCGCAGGGCGTCGCCGAGGTCACGCTGCTCGGCCAGAACGTCAATGCCTACGCGGGGCAGATGGCCGACGGCGCGATCGTCGACCTCGCCACGCTGATCCACCATGTCGCGACCGTGGCGGGCATCGAACGCATCCGCTTCACCACCTCGCATCCACTCGAGTTCACCGACAGCCTCATCGAGGCCTTTGCGAACGTGCCGCAGCTCGCCAATCACCTGCACCTTCCGGTGCAGAGCGGCTCGGACCGGATCCTCGCGCTGATGAAGCGCGGCTACACCACGCTCGAATTCAAGGACAAGCTGCGCCGGCTGCGCGCGGTCCGCCCGGACATCGCGATCAGCACCGACCTGATCGTCGGTTTTCCCGGTGAGACGGAGCGTGACTTCGAGGCCACCCTCAGACTGGTGCGCGAGGCGGCCCTCGATCAGTCCTTCAGCTTCCTGTACAGCCGCCGGCCCGGTACGCCGGCCGCGTCGCTTCCCGATGACGTGCCGTACACGGAGAAGCAGGCGCGCCTGGCGCGCCTGCAGGCGCAACTCGATGCGCAGGCACGCGCAATCAGCAGCGCCATGGTCGGCAGCGTGCAGCGCGTGCTGGTCGAGCGGCCGTCGAAGAAGAGCACGCAGGAACTCGCAGGGCGCACCGAGAACAATCGCTGGGTCAATTTCGCCGGACCGCCGGAGCTGATCGGCCGCTTCGCCGACGTCACGATCACTGCGGCGCTCAGGAACTCGCTGCGCGGGCGCCTGCTCGATAGCCCGTTGCGCGCGGTGGCTTCGTGAGCCGCGCGGCGCAACCGGTCCGCGAGTTCGAGTTCGACGCCGACAATGCGCGTCTCGCCGACCTGTGTGGACCGCTCGACGAGAATCTGAAGCTCGTCGAATCGCGCCTCGGCGTGCGGATCAGGCGTCGCGGCAATATATTTCGTGTCACGGGCGCGCAGGCGGACGCGGCGGAGAACGTGCTGCGTGCACTGCTCGCGCGCAGCGCCGCAGGTGGCGCGGGTACCGGCGCGACCCCCGAGGAAGTGCATCTCGCGCTGCGCGAGGAGGAGCGCGATGCGGACCGGCCCCTGCACCCGGAGGTCAACGCGGGCGAGCCGTCGGCGGGTGGGAGAGACGCCGGGCGCGGCGACGGCGCGATCCTGCGTGTGCCGCGCGGACTCATCCGCCCGCGCGGCCCGCACCAGCGCGAGTACGTGCGCAACATCCTCGCGCGCGATCTCACCTTCGGCATCGGCCCGGCGGGCACCGGCAAGACCTATCTCGCGGTCGCCTGCGCGGTCGAGGCGCTGCACGCCGATCGCGTGCGGCGCATCGTGCTGACGCGCCCGGCCGTCGAGGCCGGCGAGCGCCTCGGTTTCCTGCCGGGCGACCTGTCGCAGAAGGTCGATCCCTACCTGCGCCCGATGTACGACGCGCTCTATGAAATGTTCGGCTTCGACGCCACGGCGCGCCTGATCGAGCGCAACGTGATCGAGGTCGCGCCGCTCGCCTTCATGCGCGGGCGCTCGCTCAACGATTCGTTCGTGATACTCGACGAGGCGCAGAACACGACGATCGAGCAGATGAAGATGTTCCTGACCCGCATCGGCTTCGGCTCGCGGGCCGTGGTCACCGGCGACGTCACGCAGACCGACCTGCCGACCGGCCGTCAGTCGGGCCTGCGCCACGTCATCGATGTCGTGCAGGGCGTCGAGGGCGTGGCGTTTACGTTCTTCGATGCGCAGGACGTCGTACGCCACCCGCTCGTGCAGCGGATCGTGCAGGCCTACGAGGCGCGCGGCGACACCGGGCGCAGCGCCCCATGACGCCTGCACTCGAGGTCGAAGTCGCGCACGGCACGCGCGCCTGGGCGCCGGCGCCGGCCGCGATGACCCGCTGGGCCCGTGCGGCCCTCGGGCGGCGCGGCACAGGGCGCCAGCTCGCGGTGCGCGTGGTGGCGCCCGCCGAGAGCCGGCGGCTGAACGCCGCCTGGCGCGGCCGGGACAAGCCCACGAACGTGCTGTCATTTCCGGCCGCGGGGCTCGCCACCGGGGGTGCGCGGCCGCTCGGCGACCTGGTGATCTGCGCCGCGGTGGTCCGGGGCGAGGCGCGCGAGCAGGGCAAGCCCCTTGCCGATCACTGGGCGCACCTGATCGTGCACGGTGCACTGCACCTCGTCGGCTACGACCACGAGGGCGACGACGACGCGCGGCGCATGGAGCGGCGCGAGATCGCCGTGCTTCGCCGGCTCGGTATTCAGAATCCGTATCTCACCAGGGAGTGACATGACGAGGGACCCGAACGACACCACCGACGGCAATGCGACCGGGCGCTGGCTCAAGCGGCTGAAGCGCTCCGTCGGGGGCGAGCCCGAGGATCGCGAGTCGCTGCTCAACAGCCTGCGGGCGGCCGCGGCGCGTGGCCTGCTCGATGCCGATGCACTCGAGATGATCGAGGGTGTGCTCGACGTGGCCGACCTGCGCGTGCGCGACATCATGATTCCGCGCGCCCAGATGGTGTCCGTGCGGCGGAACGACCCGGCGTCCGCGATCCTGCCGGCGGTGGTCGAATCCGGCCACTCACGCTTTCCGGTGATGGACGACGACCGTGATGACATCGTCGGGATCCTGCTCGCGAAGGACCTGCTGCGCGTCTTTGCCGAGGGCGGCACCGACAGTTTCGACATCCGCGAGTGCATGCGCCCGGCAGTGTTCGTGCCCGAGGCGAAGCGGGTCAACGTGCTGCTGAAGGAATTCCGCGGCAACCGCAACCACATGGCGATCGTGGTCGACGAGTACGGCGGCGTGGCCGGCGTCGTCACGATCGAGGACGTGATCGAGCAGATCATCGGTGAGATCGACGATGAGTTCGACGTCGACGAGGACATCAACATCCGCAAGGACGCCGAGCGACAGTTCACCGTCCGCGGCGTCACCGAGATCGAGGAATTCAACGAATATTTCGGATCGGATTTCCCGGATGACGAGTTCGACACCGTCGCCGGACTGGTGATGAAGGCCTTCGGTCGCCTGCCGCGTCGCGGCGAGTCGGTCACGATCGGCGACATCGAGTTTCGCGTGATGCGCGCGGACCGCAGGCGCCTCGAGAGCCTGCGTGTCAGCACGACACGGGATGTCGCGGCGCCCGAGGAGCGGCCGGCAAGTGACGGGTACTGAGGCGGCGAGCAGGGCAGGCGACAGCCTCGCCG
>DAOQXO010000035.1:0-21979 GCA_035342635.1 Steroidobacteraceae bacterium | reverse complement strand
GCCATCGTGCCGCCCGAGTAACTGACGATGTAGGCGTCTTCCTGCACGACGTTGCCGGGCGCCGCCCAGGCCTCGATGGTGAACTCGCCGGTGGTCTTGATCATGTCGGCGAGCTTCCTGCTGCCCGCGGTCGTGCCTTGCGCCTTGCCACCCTCGCGGACATTGAGGCCCCAGCCGCCGACCCATTCGATCGAGCCGGACATGGTCAGGTTGGCCGCGGGCTCGACGCCGCTCGTGTCGTAGACGGTCGTGCCCATGCCGGTCTTGAATTCGTACAGCGCGATCTGGGCACTCTCGTAGCGATTGCCGCCTGCGGCCACGGTGCCGTCATAGAGCGTCAGCGCCTTGGAGAGCCTGAGCGTGGGATCGACCGGCGTGACCGCGATGGCGTTCGCGAACGCTCGCACCGCCGTTTCCATGGTGGACGCGTCGTTCAGGCAGCTCGACGTCCAGCAGTTGTGCGACTCTTCGCGCAGGCGCACGACGAGGCGCGACAGCTCGGGCGCATCGAGATTGATCTTCGGGCGCGCCGCCGCGTATGCCGCGTCGGCATCCTGGGCGGCAAAGTACGGCGCCTGCGCGGTGGCCGAGGCCGGCGTATGGCAGCGCAGGCACTGGCCCTGACCGCGCACCAGCGGCAGGATCGTCGTCGCGTAGAGGCTCGAACTGTCCGGGAAGGTCTTGCTGTCGCCGACTTCCCTGATCGGCGGTTCCTGCAGCTGGATGGTCTTGCCGCCGCCGGCGAGCGAGCCCGCCCAGTTGCGGATCCACACCGTCATCGTGTCGCCGCAGGCCGATGCCGAGGCTAGCCAGCAGTTGTGGCCGCCGGCGACCTTGGTCACGAGGCGGGACTGGTCGGGCTGGGTCAGGTCGACGAGCGCCACCGCCGCCTGGTAGGCGAGATTCACGTCGTCGTTGCGCGCGAAGGTCGGCGACTGGCCGCCCGCGTTGTGGCAGCTGCCGCAGCGGTTGCTCGCCTTGATGTTCTCCCACAGGTTGATGCGGAACGCCTGCACGTCGGCATTGGCAGGCGCCGGGCCGGTGTAGTCCGCGACCGGAGGCGGCGTCGTGACCGGATTGACTTCGGTCGGCGCACCACTGCCACTGCAGGCGGCAAGAGCGGCGAGGACCGTTGCCAGGAGCACGTTGCGGTTCATGACGCTCACCTCAATTTCCCATGCAATAGGCGGCGGTTTCGGCGAACACGGTCTTCAGCCGGTAGCCACTGTTGCGAAAGCTCTGGGCGATCGCGGCCGCGCGGGTACGGTCGGCCGCGTTCTGCGGCGCGCGGAAGCACACGGTCTTGAACACCTTCTGCACCTGGCAGCTGGCGAAGGCCTCGCTGTTGGCGAGCTCATCGCCCAGCGATTTCGCGCCGGCGCCGGCGCCCGTGGTCGTCGTTGTGCCCCAGCCCCAGCCGAGCAGCCGGTTGTGGCCACTGCGCCAGTAGTTGTCCCAGCTGTCATCGGGCGTCACGTAGCCGGGCTTGAAGTTGTCCGCGTTGGCGAAGTACTTCGCGTTCGGCGTGCCCGGCGTGTACACGAGCCGCTGCTGGGTCTCGTCGAAGTCGTAGTAGGCGAACGCCTGCGTCATCGGGTCCATGCCGGTGTGGCAGCTGATGCAGTTGTTCAGGTACACGCGACTGTCGCCGCCCGGGCTGCGGCTCACGTCCTGGCGGATGCGATCCGGCGGCAGCGTCGGATCCTGCACCTGCTCGAGATCGCGGCACAGGTGGTTCATCAGCGTGAAGCGGAACATCGCGCGATTGGTGCCGTCGATGAAGAACGCCTCCGACGAGGCGCGCGTCGTGATCAGGCCGGCGGTCGCCTCGGCCGGAATGCCGAGCAGTGCCGACTGCTCGCGCGCCACCAGTGTCGCCTGCAGGTCGACGCCGGTCGCCTCCGCCTGTTCGTAGTGGGCATTGCCGGTCGCCGAATAGGCCGGCAGGCCCGGTGCGTTGCTCACGTACACGAGGTTGGCCGACAGCGCGGTATTGAACGGCACGTCGTCGCGCACCATGCCGATCACGGTGGCGGTGTAATCGTTGAGCGGCGCGAACACCGTCTGGTCGCGGTTGCTCCACGGGGTCGCGAAGTTCTTCAGCGTGACGTCGTAGAACGCACGGTTCTGCATGGCGGTCTCGGCGGCCGCGACGGCATTGCCCGCCTGGATGTCCGCCGCCATATCGACGAGCACCTCCTCCGTCGGCGGCACGCCCGCGAGCCGGTCGTGCATACGCTTCGCCTGCTCGCGCGGCCCGGCAGCCGCCGTCGCGCCGGCAAGCAGCGCCAGCATGCACGCCGCGCCTGCGATTCGCCTGCGGATGGAGTCCGCCTTGACCCGTTCATCGATGTTCATGTGCAGAGCCCTCGATTGCGGCTGCAAATATACGCACCGCAGTAACCCCCCCGGAATGTCTCAGTGCGCAGACGTCGCCGACTGACGACATCCCGCTTCATTACGTCATGCGGTTATGCTTTCGGCGGTCTTTTGCGACTGCCGTCACACCACCGCAACCCTCGTACGCATAACTAGGGTGCCTGATCGCGTGCGACAGGGAAGCGCGGCACGACATTGCGCGCTGTGATGCCCTCGGCAGATTGACGAGATGGATTGAGCGAGCATGATTACGTCACATGAGGATCTCCGCATGAGCACCTGCGAGCGCCGGAAAAGCGCAGCGCGTCACACGATGCGAGTCGTCGTCCGCGCCGCTGCCGCGTGCGCCGCACTGGGTGTCCTCGCCGCATGCAGCCCCGGCACCAATGTCGACATCGGCAGCGGCCAGGACGCCGATCCCGTCGCCGCCGATTTCCCGATGGCGTACATCAAGCGCACGCTGCCCGTCGAGCAGGACGACCTGACGCAGCAGCGCGACGCCATCCCGGACGCGGATGCCGACGTCTACTACCGCGACCGCGCCGACCCGACCGCGCCCGAACACAACATCACCGCACGCGTGACGGGCGATGACCTGTACGACGTGCGCGACGTCGACGTCGCCTACGACGGCACCGCGATCGTGTTTGCGATGCGCGGCCCGCTGGACGAAAACCAGGACGAGGAGGACCCGCCGACCTGGAACGTCTGGGAGTACGTCTTCGCGACCGACACACTGCGCCGGGTGATCACCTCGGACATCATCGCCGAGGAAGGTCACGACGTGGCGCCGCACTACCTGCCCGACGGGCGCATCCTGTTTTCCTCGACCCGCCAGCGCGGCTCGAAGGCCGTGCTGATCGACGAGGGCAAGCCGCAGTTCGAGGCGCAGACGACCAATCGCAACGAGCCGGCGTTCGTGCTGCATGTCATGAATCCCGACGGCACGAACATCCGCCAGGTCTCCTACAACACCGATCACGACATCGACCCGACGGTGCTCCGCAGCGGCAAGATCATGTGGAGTCGCTGGGACAATGCCCCGGGCGGCCGCAACGGCATACATCTCTACCAGGCCAACCCGGACGGCACCGGCATCGAACTGCTGTACGGCGCCCAGAGCCACGCGACGGGCACCGACGACAGCAACATCGAGTTCGTCAAGACCCGCGAAATGCCGAACGGGCGCATCATGGTGCTGGTGCGCCCGCGCACCGATACCGATTTCGGTGGCAACCTGCATATCGTCGACGTCGGCAGCTACGTCGAGAACACGCAGCCGACACTCGCGAACCTCGGCCTCACCGGACCCGCACAGCAACCGGCCACCGGCAACGACGTGAGCACCGTGCCGGGCATTTCGCGCGGCGGGCGCTTCCACGACGCCTTCCCGCTGTGGGACGGCACCAACCGCATGATCGTCAGCTGGGCGCAGTGCCTCGCGCTGCTGAACGGGCAGTCGCGCCCCTGCACCGACGACGTCGTCGACGATCCGGCCGCGCTGCCCGCCCCTCCGCAGTACAGCGTGTGGATGTACGACATGGGCGCGCGCGCCTTCCTGCCGCTGATGACGCCGGAAGCCGGGCGCATCATCACCGACGTGGTGATCGCCCAGCCGCGGCCGCTGCCCGCCGTGATCCTCGACAAGACCGCGGGCGTCGATGCCGACCCGGACCTGGTCGCCGAGGGCGCCGGCATACTCGACATCGCGAGCATCTACGACTTCGACGGCGTCGACCGCGCCGCACCTCCGGCAGGCGGCGGCATCCGCGCCATGGCCGATCCCGCGCTCACGAGCGCGGACCAGCGCCTCGCCCGCTTCATCCGCATCGAGAAAATGGTCTCGATTCCCGACGACGACGTGCTCGATATCGACAACGCCGCGTTCGGGGCGACCAATTTCATGCGCGAGATTCTGGCCTACGCGCCGATCGAGCCCGATGGCTCGGTGCGCATCAAGGTGCCGGCGAACGTCGCCTTCCAGTTCGCCATCCTCGACGCGAACGGCCGGCGCCTGCCGGGCTTCCCGCGCCACAACAACTGGCTGCAGCTGCGGCCCGGCGAAGTGCGCAGCTGCAACGGCTGCCACACGCGCGATCCGCAGAATCCGACTTCGCACGGCCGCGCGGACCTGTTCGGCGTCGCCTATACCGGCGCGCTCACCACCGGCACGCCGTTCCCGAACACGGTCGCGACCTTCCTGCCCGAGGCCGGCGAAACAATGGCGCGGACGCGCGCGCGCGTGTCGTCCGTCTGTACCGACAGCCCGAACTGCGCATCGGTCAATCCGTCCGTGAACGTCGTATACCAGGACGTGTGGACCGACCCGGCGGTGCGCGCACCCGACGCCGATATCGCGTTCAACTATGGCGCGCTGTTCACGCCGCCCCCCACCACTCCCGAATGCCAGGCGCGCTGGACAGCGACCTGCCGCATCGTGATCAACTACGAGCGGCACATCCACCCGCTGTGGTCGCTTCCGCGCCAGCAGATCGACCCGGTCACCTCGGCCGTCCTCGCGGACCACACCTGCTCGCAGGCGGGCTGCCACAACACGACGAGCGCCGCCGCCGCACCTATGGTGCCCGCCGGCAACCTCGACCTGCAGGACGGCGACTCGCAGGACGAGCCCGAACACTTCGCCGCCTATCGCGAACTGCTGTTCGTCGACAATGAGCAGTGCCTCGACCCGGTGACGGGCGCGCTGATCGATTGTCAGCAGGAGATCGGGGTCGACCCCGTCTCGGGACTGCCGATCACGGCCCCGATACCGTATCCTCCGCCTTTGAGCGCCGGTAACGCGCGGGGGTCCACTCGCTTTTTCAGTCGCTTTGCGGCGGGCGGAACCCACGCGGACTATCTCTCGCCGGCCGAGCTTCGCCTGATCTCGGAATGGGTCGATATTGGAGCGCAGTATTTCAACAATCCGTTCGATCCTGACGTGCCGGTCAATTGAATCTGCGGTCCTGCTCGGTGGACTTCTCCTGTTGTTCGTCGCGGCTCCCGCGGCGCACGCCGCGAAGGAATACCTGCAGGTGTTCGTGGCCGAGCCGTACCTCGAAATGCGCACCGGGCCCGGACGCGGCTACCCGGTCACGCAGGTCGTCGGCCGCGGCGAGTCCGTCGAGATCCTCAAGCGGCGTACCGACTGGCTCAAGGTGCGCACCGAGCGCGGCATCGAAGGCTGGGCTGCACAGCGCGACATGGTGAGGACGCAGCTCGCAGACGGCAGCTACCTCACGATCGACCTGGGCGATCGCAACGGCTACCGTTCGCATCGCTGGGAAGCGGGCGGCATGGTCGGCGACTTCGACGGCGCCAACCTCGTCTCCGGTTACCTCGCTTTCTCGCTAAACGACCACCTGAAAATCGATGCCTCGGTGTCGCAGTTCCTCGGCGTGACGAGCAACGCAACCCCGGCCGACCGCAGCGGCTACACGCTCGACATCGGCCTCAACCACGTGTTTTTCCCGGAGTGGCGTTTGTCGCCGTTCGTCACGCTCGGCGGCGGGCTGTTCAATGTCAACGAGGATCCGCAGAACCCGCAGGCCGTCGACCTGCACGACGAGTCCGCGTATTACGGCGCGGGCTTCCGCTTCTACCTGACACGGCGCTTCTTCGTCCGCGGCGAATACAAGAACCGCGTGGTGTTCACGAGCCGCAACGACAACGAGGAACTCGAGGAATGGAAAGTCGGACTCGCATTCTTTTTCTGATGCTCGCAGCAAGCACGGCATTGCCGGGTTGCGCGTCGCTGCGCTGGCCCTGGCAGCACGAGCCGCCGCCGGTGAGCGAGTCCGCGCCGGCGGACACTGACAATGCGCCGCCGCCGCGCGTCATCGAGCCCGAAGTCGAGCGCCGCGAGATCAAGGTCGCGAAGATCGACCAGGAGAACATCGAGGTCGGTGCCTTCTATGGCGTGATGAGCGTCGACGATTTCGGCTCGAACCCGGTCTACGGGGCGTCCATTACATATCACGTCACCGAGGACTTCTTCTTCCGCGCCGAGGGTGGCCAGACCAAGCTCGGCCTGACCAGCTTCGAGATCCTCAATCCCGGCTCCGATCCGCTCAACCTGGGGACTGATAGGCGCCTCACATACTACGGCCTGTCCATTGGCTATAACTTCCTGCCTGGCGAGGTGTTTCTCGGTCGCAACCAAGCCATGAACAGCACCTTCTATGTGTTGGGCGGTGTCGGCAGCACGAAGTTCGCGGACGACGAGCGTTTCACGCTGAACTTCGGCGGCGGCTACAAAGTCCTCCCGACCGACTGGCTCGCGGTCAGCATCGAGGTACAGGATCGCGTGTACGAGTCGGACATCTTCGGGAAGAACGAGCTGGTCAACAACCTGGAGGCGTACCTGAACCTGACCGTGTTCTTCTAGAGGTACCAATGATGCGCTCACTGTTACTCGCACTGCTGCTCGCCGTCCCCGCGGCCGCGTCCAATTCAGCCGGGCCCGCGCCCGACTTCGCGCTGCCGGCGCTCGGCGGCGACCAGGTCACCCTGTCCCAGTACAAGGGCCAGGTCGTGATGATCAACTTCTGGGCCACGTGGTGCGGCCCGTGCCGGCAGGAAATGCCGCTGCTTGAGGGCATCTACAAGAAGTACAAGCCGATGGGCTTCACCATGATCGGCGTCAACGTCGAGCCGGATCCGAAGGCCGCCGAGGAGTGGCTCGCCAGGCACTCGCCGGTCAGCTTTCCGGTCGCGTTCGACACGGACAGCAAGGTGAGCAAGATGTACAAGGTGAACGGCATGCCGAACAGCGTGATCATCGACCGCAAGGGCAACGTGCGCCTGCTGCATCGCGGCTACAAGCCGGGCGACGAGAACACCTACCTCGACCAGATCCGGGCATTGGTGCGCGAATGAACGCCTCGCGCCGGTACGCTCGTCGCCTGCTCGCCGTGGTCGCGGCCGTCGCCGCGCTGTCCGGTTGCGCGCCGATCGAACCGTGGGTGAAGCCGTACGAGCGCGAGAACCTCGCCGATCCGATCATGGCCTTCGACCGCCACCCGGTATCGAGCAGCTACCTCGACCACGTCTACGAGGCGCGCGAGGGCGCGCGCGGCGGCACCGGTGGCGCCGGCGGAGGCTGCGGATGCAATTGACGGGCATCTCCGGCCTGCGCGCCTGGCTGCCAGCGCTCTGCGGCCTGCTCGCAGCCCCGACCATCGCCGGGGTGCTGCCGGAGGATCGCGCCGACCTGCTCTACCACCGCTACGACGGCGGCGGCGTCGTCATCGACGGCCCGTCGGTACTCGTGCGCAAGGGCTTTGCGGACAAGGTCTCGGTGTCCGCCAACTACTACGTCGACATGGTTTCGAGCGCGTCGATCGACGTCGTGACGACCGCGAGCCCGTACGAGGAAGAGCGCACCCAGTACAGTCTCACCGCCGATTACCTGCGCGGCAAGTCGACCTACAGCATCGGTTACATCAACAGCTCGGAAAGCGACTTCGAAGCTGCGACCTGGTACGCCGGGGTCAGCCAGGACATGTTCGGCGACCTGACGACGATATCGTTCAGTTTCAAGAAGGGCGACAACGACATCTACCGCAACATCGGCGGCGCGAAGGATCCGACCTTCACGCGCGCCTCCGAAGTGCGCAGCTACGCCGTCGGCCTGACCCAGGTGCTGACACGCAGCATGATCGGGCAGGCCAACTTCGAGGTGATCACCGACGAGGGCTTCCTCAACAGCCCCTACCGGTCGGTGCGCTACGTGGACCCCGGCTCGCCGAACGGCTATTCGTACCAGCCCGAGGTGTACCCCGCGACACGCACCAGCAACGCGGCCTCGCTCCGGCTCAGCTACTACCTGCCGTGGCGCGCGGCCCTCGAGGGCTGGTATCGCTTCTACACCGACTCGTGGGGCATCGACGCGCACACGGCCGAGGTGTCGTACACGCACCCGATGTGGCAGCGCTGGATCTTCTCCGGCTCGGTGCGCTACTACACGCAGGAGAAGGCCGACTTCTACGCCGATCTCTTCCCGCGCCGCGACTATGCCAACTTCCTCGCGCGCGACAAGGAGCTCTCGACCTTCACGGCCGTCACCCTCGGCGTGGGCGCAAGCTACGACTTCAGCATCGCGCGCCTGCCGTGGATCGACAAGGCGCAGGCGAACGTGCGCTATGACTTCATGACCATCGACTACGACGATTTCCTCGACGTGCGCGAAACGGTCCTCGTACCGGGCACCGAGAGTCCCTACTCCCTCGACGCGAACATCTTCCAGGTCTTCCTCTCGATCTGGTTCTGATTGCGTTAAGCTTGCGCCCGCCGTGCCGCGTGGCAAGCCGAGGAGACCGAAAGATGCGTGCACCCCAATCCCGTGCGTGGACCGCCCTGCTGGCGACGTGCGCCTGTCTGTCCATGGCGACAGTTCATGCCCAGGGCCGCGAGGAAGCGAGACTGATCACCGCCACCGAGGTGCTCACCGAGCTGCAGTCGACGCGTGACCAGCAGATTCCCCAGTGGCTGCTCGACCGGGCCCATGGCCTCGTGGTCGTACCCGACGTCGTCAAGGTCGGCTTCTGGCTCGGCGGCCGCCATGGCAAAGGCGCGATGGTCGTGCGCGACGAGGCCGGCCGCTTCTCGAACCCGGTATTCGTCAGACTGAGCGGCGGCAGCTTCGGCCCGCAGATCGGCGCGCAGTCGAGCGACGTCGTGCTCGTGTTCACCACCCGCAAAGGCATCCAGGGCATCGCCGACGGCAAGGTGACCCTCGGCGCCGACGCCTCCGTGGCGGCAGGTCCGGTCGGGCGCCAGGCATCGGCCGCGACCGATGCCGCGTTCAAGGCCGAGGTGTATTCGTACTCGCGCAGCAAGGGCCTGTTCGCCGGCGTCGCGCTCGACGGCAGCGCGATCACGATCGACGACAAGGCAAACGCCGAGTTCTATGGCCGCAAGGTCGAGGCAAACGAGATCATCGAGGGCAAGGTCACCACGACCTCGAACGGCGCGCAGCGCTTCATGGCGGCAGTCACCGCGAGCACCACACCGGCCGGCGCGGAGACCGTCACCGAGCCGACCGCACCGGGCGCGTCGACCACCACGCCCGCCACGGGTGGTGACTCGGGCGTGAAGACCTATCCGCTCGAGCCGGAAACACCGCCCCAGAACACGCCCCCGGAGTAAGGGGCCGGCAGGTTCCCGAGGCGCCCATGGACGTCACGATCTACCACAACCCCGGGTGCGGGACATCCCGCAGCGTGCTCGAAATGATCCGTCATGCGGGCATCGAACCCACGGTGATCGACTACCTGCGCAATCCGCCGACGCGCGAGCGGCTCGTCGAGCTGATCGGCGCGGCGGGACTCACGGTGCGCGAGGTGTTGCGCGAGAATGGCACGCCCTACGCCGAGCTCGGCCTCGGCGATCCGTCACTGACGGACGAGCAGCTGCTCGATGCGATGACGACGCATCCGATCCTGATCAACCGGCCCATCGTCGTGACGCCGCTTGGCACGCGCCTGTGCAGGCCGAAAGAGCGCGTGTTCGAGATCCTGCCGCCGATCCCGGGGCTGTAGGCGCACGGCAGCGCGCCTACGCGGAATAGGCGATGCCGCAGCCGCCGATGCCGCAATACCCGCCTGGGTTCTTGGCGAGGTACTGCTGGTGATAGTCCTCGGCGTAATAGAACCGCGGCGCCTCGGCGATATCGGTCGTGATCCGGCCCTTGCCGGCGGCATCGAGTCGCGCCTGGTAGGCATGTCGTGATTCCTGGGCAGCGCGCAGCTGCTCCTGCCCCACCGCGTAGATCACCGATCGATACTGCGTGCCGAGATCGTTGCCCTGGCGCATGCCCTGCGTGGGGTCGTGGGACTCCCAGAACACCTTCAGCAGCGTGGCATAGCTGACAACGCGCGGATCGAAAATGACCCGCACGACTTCGGCGTGCCCGGTGGCACCCGAGCACACCTCCTCGTAGGTTGGATTCGGCGTGTAGCCGCCGGCATAGCCCACAGCGGTCGAGAAGACGCCCGGCAACTGCCAGAAAAGCCGCTCAGCCCCCCAGAAACAGCCCATGCCGAACACGGCTTCTTCGAGCGGCGCCTCGAACGGCGGTTGCAGGGGATTGCCGTTGACGTAGTGCCTGGCGGGTACCGGCAGCGGCGTGTCGCGGCCCGGCAAGGCATCGGCCGCGGTCGGCATGCGCGCCCTCTTCTGGAACAGTGGCATGAGGATCGCCTCCGTGAAGGGTGGCCAGTGTGGGCGCGCGCGGCCCCCGACTCAAGGTCATGTGCCACAATCGCCGCGCCCATGACCCGCTCCGCCAGCACTCCGCGCCTGCGCCTCACGCTCCTCTACTTCGTCGCGCTGCTCGTGGCGACTGCATTGTGCGCCCCGCGACACCCGCCCGGTGCGCTGCTGCAGGCCGCGGCGCTCCTGCTGGTCGCCGGCGCTTGCCTCGGGCGGATCTGGTGTTCGGTCTTCATCGCGGGGCGCAAGGACGCGGCCATCGTGACGCACGGTCCCTATGCGCTCTGCCGCCACCCGCTCTACTCGCTGTCGTTCGTCGGCGGCATCGGCCTCGCACTCGCCACCGGATCGTTCACCCTCGTGGCAGCGACGGCGATCGTGCTCGCCGCGCTCTTCGGCAGCGCCGCGCGACGCGAAGAGCGCTGGCTCGGCGAGCGTCATCCGGGCGAGTACACGCGTTACGCGGCCAGCACGCCGCGCTGGTGGCCGGCGTTCTCGCGCTGGTCGATGCCGGCCGAGACGCTCGTTTATCCGCCGATCCTGTGGAAAGCGTTCGTCGATGCGGGCTCGTTCTTCCTGCTTTATGCGCTGGTGCTCGCGGCGGGCGCGCTGCAGGGCTCCGGCGTGCTGCCGCGGCTCGCCGTGCTGCCGTGACCGAACTCGAGCTGAAGCGCGACCTGTTCGGCTCGGTGTTCCTCGTCCTGGACGATGCCGGCCGGCCGCTGCATGTGTGCCGCGACACGCGCACCGCGCGCGCGTGGGTCATGCCGCTCGCGCGCTGGCTGGCGCGGCGCGAGGCGCGCGCGCTGCGGCGCCTGGAGGGCGTCGGCGCCGTACCGCGCCTGATCGACCATCGCGCCGGCATGCTCAGTCGCGAATGGCTGGCCGGCGAACCCATGCAGCGCGCGCGCCCGGCGGACCCGCACTATTTCCGGGACGCCCTCACGCTGCTGCGCCGCCTGCACCTGCACCGCGTCGTGCACAACGATCTCGCCAAGGAACCGAATTGGCTCGTGACCCCGGAGGGCCTCCCGGCGCTCGTCGATTTCCAGCTCGCCTGGGCCGCTCGCCGGCGCGGCCGGCTGTTCCGGGCGCTGGCGCACGACGACCTGCGACACATGCTGAAACACAAGCGCAGCTACCTGCCGGGACGGCTCACGGCGCGCGAGCGGCGCATCCTGGCAACGCCCTCTGTGCTGTCGCGCGCCTGGATGGCGAGCGGCAAGAAGGTCTATCTGTTCGTCACGCGCCGTATCCTCAACTGGTCGGACCGCGAGGGCGCGGGCGATCGCCGCTTCTGATAATCTTCGCGCCCGATGGGTATTTCACAACCGCACAATCTGCGCGGCAATCCCGACAGCCGCAGCCAGCGACCTTACGGCCTGCGCGTGAGCCTCCACGGCAACGATCCATTCCGCAAGCTGCTGGGCGCCGACTGGAGCCGCACGCACTGGTACACGACGGTCGCGGAACGCGACGCCGCGCTCGCCGAAATGAGCCGCAGGCACGAATACTCGCGCCCCGGCGACAAGCCGGCGCTGCGTTTCGAGAAGGTCGAGAAGCTCGCCGAAAGCCGCGGGCTGTAGGCGCCGCCTAGAACAGGCGGCCGAGCGAGAGGTAATAGGCCATCTCGCCGCCGTCGTCGTAGCCCAGGCCGAAATACAGCGGACCGAGCAGGCTGCGCACCCCGAGGAACACGCTGAAGTCGTTGCGCGCCGAATCGAAAGCGATGTCGCTGCGTTCCTCCCACACGTTGCCGACTTCCCACGCCATGCCGAGGTAGGTCGGCAGATCGAGGAAGGCCGTGCCGGGACGGCCGATCTGGCGGTAATAGATCGCGCGCGCGATGGCAAAGTGGCGGCCGGCGATCTCGCCGGGCGCGAGCCCCGACAGATTGAGGAAGCCGCCGAGAGGGAAGAGATTGCGCACGTCACCGGGCGCCGAGTCGAGATTGGAGCCGGCGCTCGCCCAGAATACGGCGCTGTTGCGCCCCCAGGAACGCGCGATCTGCCAGTCGATGCTGACGAGATCCGCATCCGAGGAGGTCCCGGACAGGTCGCGCTCGCCTGTCCAGTCGATGAACAGCGAAGTGCCGGTGCGCGGAAAGCCCACATCGTCGAGGCTGTCGTAGGCGATGCGCGCATACAGCTGCCGGACATCGAATTCGTACACCGGCAGGGCGGGGTCTCCGACCCGCACGCGCGATTCACCGTCCTCGCGATGCACGCCGACACGCACTTCGAACGCGCCGCCGAACTCACGGCCGAAGTCGAGCCCGTAGCGCGCGCCCTTGATGCGATACTCGGCGAGTCGCCTGCCGTCGGTATCGAAAAGGCCGACATTGCGCGCGCCGTACTCGCCTTGCGGCAGCACGAACCAGCGATTGCGGTAGGACAGCGGCAGGTAGACCTCGGTCGCAACACGCGGCGACTCGCCGGCCTGCAGGTCCCACACCCACTCGCCGCCCAGCTGGTTGATCTCTGCGAGCACGAAGCGCGCGCTCGCGTTGTAGGCCGAGTTGCCTTCGAAATCGTCGCCCAGGCTCAGGCCGAAGCGCACGTAGTTCGGTCCCCAGGAGTTGCGCGTCGCCGTCACCTCGAGCCCTTCCCGGCCGGCCTCGTCGCTGACGATCTGGTAGTCGAGCGTCTCGAGGTTACCGAGGCCGTAGAGCTCGGTGACCCGCGCATCGATCGCCTCGCCATCGAGCGGTGCCCCCACGAACTCCTCGAAAAGGTCTTCGATCGGCCGCTGGTAGCGCTGCGAGCCCTCCGCGACGCGCAGGAACCCGATCTGCGGAATTTCCCTCGCGCGCACCTGCGCGCGCGCGTCAACATAGGCCTGGTAGCGCGGCTGCGATACGGCAAGCCGCGCCAGCGCCGATGCCGCGGCACGCGTCGCGTCGGCCCCGGCCTGGATCGAATCCGCGAAGCGCTCGAAATCGAACGACGACGCGTTGGCGAGCGCCGGGTCGATGAGTATGTCGCCGTCCGTGACCGACGCGCGCTGCAGTTCGCTGTTGCGGCGGATCAGGATCGCGAGCATCTGGTTCGAGATGATCGGCACGGTGGAGAGCTTGTCGCGCGTCAGCAGCGGGAAGCCGGTGTCGACCACGATCAGCACGTCGACGCCCATGGCGCGCGCGACGTCGACGGGCAGGTTGTCCGACAGCCCGCCATCGACGAGCAGGCGCCCGTCGCGCTCGACCGGCACGAACACGCCGGGCACCGACATGCTCGCGCGCATCGCCGTGGCGAGGTCGCCCGAGTCGAGGACGATGCGCTCGCCGGTCTCGAGATCGGTCGCCAGCGCGCGAAACGGCGTCGGCAGCGCGTCGAAATCCCCGATCGTCGCGGCCGGCAGCGTGAGCTTGCGGAACAGGTCGTGCAGACGCTGGCCCTGGACCAGCCCCTTCGGCAGGCGGAACTCGCCGCCGCGCAGGCCGAGCGGCAGGCGCACCAGGAAGTTGCGGTCCTCCTCCCGGCGCCTGAACGAGAGGTCACGGCGCGGCGGACGGTCGCCGAGCACGTCGCCCCAGTCGAGGCCGTGCAGCGCGGCGTCGATCTCGGTGGCGGAAAGGCCGCTCGCGTAAAGCCCGCCGACGACTGCGCCCATGCTCGTGCCCGCGATCGCATCGATCGGCACCTGCATTTCCTCGAGCACCTTGAGCACGCCGACATGCGCCGCGCCACGCGCACCGCCGCCCGACAGCACGAGCCCGACGCGCGGCCGCGTATCGGCCGCCGCCGCAAAGATCGGCATCACGACACACAGCCAGGCGATGAGCCGCGGGACTCTCACGGCCGCAAGGATACCAGCCCCGCAATCGCGCATAATGCCGCGATGTTGCGCTCGAGCCTGCTTCTGCTGTCGCTGGCCGCCGCGGTCGCCCATGGTCAGTCGCCCATCGTGAGTGACTGGGGTCATTACGGCGGCGACGTCTTCGCGCAGCGCTACTCGTCGCTCAATGAAATCGATCGCTCGAACGTCGACAAGCTCGAGGTCGCCTGGACCTATCGCACCGGCGAGCTCGGTGCGGGCTTCGAACGGGCCGGCAAGCTCTCATTCGAGGCAACGCCGGTGCTGGCCTTCGGCCTGCTGTACCTGTCGACGCCGACGAACATCGTGATCGCGCTCGATCCCGCGACCGGTACCGAACGCTGGCGCCACGATCCGCAGATACCGCGCAACCAGCATTATTCGGAGGGCACCTCTCGCGGCGTCACCGTGTGGGAGGATCCGGGCGAGGCTCGCCAGGGTGCCTGCCGCCGCCGGGTGTTCACCGGCACGCTCGATGCGCGCCTGATCGCCCTCGATGCCGAGAGCGGCGAGCCCTGCAAGGATTTCGGCCCTGGTGGCGCCGTGGCGCTCGCCCCCGATGCGCGACCGACCAGTCCGGGCGAATTTCTCGTCACCTCGCCGCCCGCGACCTTCGACGATGTCGTCATCGTCGGCTCCGCGATCGGCGACAACCGCGGCGTCGAGCTCGAGCGCGGCATCGTGCGCGGCTTCGATGCCAGGAGCGGCGCGCTGCTGTGGCGCTTCGATCCGGTGCCCGATTCGGAAACACATCCCGCCTGGGGCGACTGGCGCCCCGAACAGGCGCGGCAGACGGGCGGTGGCAATGCGTGGGCGCCGATCACCGTGGACCCGGGACGCGGCCTCGCCTTCATCCCGACCGGCTCGGCGAGTCCCGACTTCTACGGCGGCCAGCGCCTCGGCAACAACGCGATGGCGAATTCGCTCGTCGCGCTCGACGCGCGCACCGGCGAGGTACGCTGGTTCCGGCAGCTGATCCACCACGACCTGTGGGATTTCGACCTGGCAGCGCAGCCCACGCTGATCGAGATCGAGGGCGAGACGCGCTCGGTCGCGGCGGTCGTGCAGGCGACGAAGTCCGGCCTGGTATTCGTGCTCGATCGCGAGACGGGCGAGCCCGTCTACGGCATCGAGGAACGCAAGGTGCCGGCATCGCGGGTGCCCGGCGAAGTGGCCTCCCCCACGCAGCCCTTCCCCTCGACACCGCCACTCGTCTCGCATGCGCCGCTCACGGAGGACGACGCCTGGGGACTGACCTTCTGGGATCGCGGCAAGTGCCGCAAGCTGATCGCGAAATACCGCAACGAGGGCGCGTACACGCCACCGGACCTCGAAGGCACGATCCTGTATCCGAGCTATGTGGGCGGCGTGAACTGGGGCGGTGTCGCGCACGACGTGCGCCGCAATCACATCATCACCGTGGTGAACCACATCCCGATGGTCGTGACCCTCGCGCCGCGCGAACTGCTGCGCCGGCAGCGCGAATCCGGCGACTACCCGCACTCGGAATTCTCGGCACAACGCGGCACCCCGTACGGCATGCGCCGCGAACCGCTGTTCTCGCCGTTCAAGCTGCCCTGCGTGCGCCCGCCCTGGGGCACGTTGGTCAGCATCGACATCGAGCGCAACGCGATCGCATGGCAGGTGCCGCTCGGCAGCACCCGCGGCGTCGCGCCCGCATGGCTGCCCGCACGCGATTTCGGCATGCCCAGCATGGGTGGGCCGATCGTCACCGCGGGCGACCTGGTGTTCGTCGCCGCGGCCATGGACAACCAGATTCGTGCCTTCGACATCGAGACCGGCAAGGAACTGTGGAAGCGGGCACTGCCCGCCGGCGGGCAGGCCACCCCCATGACCTATCGCGCCGGGCCGGACCGGCGCCAGTACGTTGTGATCGCCGCCGGCGGCCACGGCGGGCTCGGCACGCCCAAGGGCGACTATGTCATCGCCTACGCGCTGCCGAAATGAGGCGGGGCGCGTTCGCCTTCCTGCTCGCCACGGCGGGCGCCCACGCGGCTGACGCAACGCTGCAGGAGTTCGTCGTCACGACGACGCGGCTCCCGGCGCCGCGCATCGACGTGCCGGCCAGTGTCGGCCTCGTCGATGCCGGGGACATCACGCGGGTCGGCGCCACGCACTACTCGGAAGCCGTGAACCGCATCCCCGGCGTCTACGTGCAGCGCGGCGGCGGCCAGGAAAGCCTGGTGTCGGTCCGCTCGCCGGTGCTGACCGGCGCGGGCGCCTGCGGCGCTTTCCTCGCGGCCGAGGACGGCCTCGCCATCCGGCCGGTGGGGTTCTGCAACGTCAACGATCTGTTCGAAGTGAACACCGAGCAGGCGGGTGGCATCGAGGTGCTGCGCGGGCCGGGCTCGGCAATCCATGGCGCGAGTGCCGTTCACGGCATCATCAACATCCTCACGCCGTCGGTCGCGGAGCTGCCGCGCCTCGGTCTCGCGCTGGAAGGCGGGCAGGACAGCTATCGCCGCGTGAAGGTCGCGACCCGCACACCGGGCGGCACGCGGGGCTTTGGCACCTATGGACACTACACGCACGATGGCGGATTCCGTGACGACTCCGGTGTCGATGAGGGCAAGCTGAACCTGCTGTACGACGAGGCCGACGTGGCCGGCGGCACGCTGCGCGTGCGTGCCGCAGGAACCTGGCTGGAACAGGAGAGCGCGGGCTACATCCGCGGCTACGAGTCGTACAAGGACGAGGCGATCGTGCAGACGAACGCCGATCCGGAAGCCTTTCGCGACGCGTGGAGCGCGCGCGGCTCGGCCGCGTGGTCGCGCTCGACCTGCGAGGGCTGCGCCGCCGATGTGCGGCTGATCGTGCGCCGCTCGCAGATGCAGTTCCTGCAGCACTTCCTGATCGGCAAACCGCTCGAGGAGAACGCGCAGTCGAGCGCCATGGTGTCCGCCTCGACGCGCCGCCCACTGGGCGCGGCCTGGAGCTGGGGGGCGGGCCTCGACCTCGAAGCCTCCGACTCGGATCTGCGCGAAACACAGAACGGCCCGGCGACCGACGGCACGCCCGCCGCGAATGCGATCCGCCCGGCCGGCAAGCACTACGACTATGGCGTCGACGGGCGCACCGCCGGCGCCTTCGCCACCCTCGGGTGGCGGCCCGATCCGCGCTGGGTGTTGAACGCGGGCCTGCGCATCGAGCGCACACGCTACGACTACGACAACCGCATGATCGCCGGCAACACCGACGAGAACGGCGTGCCGTGCGGCGCCGCCGGCTGCCTCTACAGCCGGCCTGCCGACCGCGTCGACGAGTTCGACAACGTGGCCCCCAAGATCGACGTGATGTACCTGCCCCGCGAGCGCCACCGCCTCTACCTGTCGTGGTCGCGCGGCTTTCGCCCGCCGGAGCAGACGGAGCTCTACCGCCTGCAGCGCCAGCAGGACATCGCCGACCTCGACTCCGAGCGCCTGCAGGGCGGCGAGATCGGCTGGCGTGCCGCAATGGGGGACTTCGATTGGTCGCTCGCGGCCTTCGCGCTCGACAAGCGCAATGTCATCGTGCGTGACAGCAGCGGCTTCAATGTCAACGGCGGCGAGACCACCCATCGCGGCATCGAGTACGAATTGCGGTGGCGCCTGTCGCCCTACTGGCGCGCAAGCGCCGCCGGCAGCGTCGCCTGGCATCGCTACGCGTTCTCGGCCGCCGTCGAGGGCGGCGAGACGATCACCGACGGCAACGATGTGGATACCGCCCCGCGCAATGTGCACGCGCTCCGCATCGGCTGGTCAACGGCCACGAACCTGGACGCCGAGTTCGAAGTGCTGCACGTGGGGCGCTACTGGCTCGATGCCTCGAACGCGCATGAATATGCCGGCCACACGCTGCTCAATCTGCGCGCGAGCTGGACGCCGGCGCCGGCGTGGCGCGTTACCTTGCGCGCGCTCAATCTCGCCGATGCAGCCTATGCCGATCGCGCCGACTTTGCGTTCGGCCAGTACCGGTATTTTCCGGGGCGCGGCCGCACGGCATTCGTCGAGATTGCGTACGTCGCGCCCTGAGACGCGCGCACAGACAAAGCGACTGCTTGCTGCGCGGATTCCATACGCCGCACCGCTCGCGACTCGACGCTGACGCGCGAGCGCCCGCTCACGCGTCAGCGCTCACTCAGCCGAACGTGATGCAGCCCGACGCGCCGATCAGGCACCACCAGCACAGCGTATTGCCATCCCACCATTCGAAGCACAGATCGAAGATCCCGCCCGGCGCCGGGTCCCCGATGATGATGATGATCGGCCCGATCGGAATCTGGAATCCGAGCCGGCGCGACACGCGAATGGCCATCGGCCTCATCGGCTTCACATGGCCGCCCTCCACCAGTGCAGCCGCCACCTGCCGCATCGCCGCCTTCAGCTCCGGCCGCGCCACTTTCCTCGCGCCTTTCGGCTTGCAGCCCTCGCATTCCAATGGCCGGTACCCGACCACCTTTCCTTCGCGAATCTCGGCAGAGATCGTCTGCTTGAACCCGGCCCCTTCCACAGTGCCGACCTCGATGCTGCCCTTCCTGAGCGCCTTGAGCGCCTTGGGATCGAGGAACTTCGTCGATTCGAACGGCCGAAACCGGCCGCGATACGCGCGCACGCGCACAGGCTTGCGGATCTCGACCAGCGGCCCAGCCTTGCCGGATTTGCGCCTGGATGTCTTCATCGTGTCCTCCCTGTTGATCCGCGCGCATCCTGCGACGCGGTATGCGGCATTCTCGACCCACCCTTGCCGCACGGCAAGCATGCGACTGCCCGGCGCTCACTGGCAGGCAAGCCAGTGCTTCCCTAGACTTGCGCGCATGCTCTACCTGATTGTCTCGATCGCGTTGCAGGCACTGCTGATCATCCATTGCATCAAGACCGGGCGGAACCAGATCTGGATCTGGGTGCTTGCGCTGCTCTCTTTCCCCGGCGTGATCGCCTATGTCGCCGTCGAGCTCGTTCCGGATCTCATCCGCAGCCGTGGCGCGCGCCGCGCCGCGCGCGGCGTATCGCGCGTGCTCGATCCGGGGCGCGACCTGCGCAATGCGGAGCAGTGCGCCAGGGTGGCGGGCAATGTCGCCTCACGCCAGGCGTACGCCGACGAACTCGCGAAGCAGGGCCGGCACGCCGAGGCGATCGCAGAGTACCGCGCGGCGCTCACCGGACTCTATGAGCACGACCCGCAGCTGATGCTGGGTCTCGCGCAGTCGCTGTTCACGAGCGGCGACGCGGCCGGCGCGCGCGACACCCTCGATGCGCTGATCGCCGCCAATCCCGACTTTCGCAGCCCGGACGGACACATGCTCTATGCGCGCGCGGTCGAGGCGACCGGGGACACCGCCAAGGCGCTGGAAGAATACGCCGCGCTCGCCGCGTACTTTCCGGGCGCCGAGGCCTCCGTCCGTTACGCGCAGCTGCTGCGCAGCGCCGGGCGCGACGAGGAAGCCCGCAAAGTGCTGGGCGACCTGCTGGAACAGGCGCGCATCGCGCCGGCGCACTACCGGCGCACCCAGCGCGAATGGCTCGCGATCGCCGCCCGCGAGCTGGATCAGAAAATGCGGTAGTCGGCCGGGTCGATGCTGCTCACCGGCAGCTTCGGCGACAGCGATTCGAGTTCGTTCACCAGGATCTGCGACACCGCCAGATTGCGGAACCACTTGCGGTTGGCGGGCACCACATACCAGGGCGCGTGCGCCGTCGAGCAGCGCGCAAGCGTCGCCTCGTACGCCTCCATGTAGTCGCGCCACTGCTTGCGCTTGTCGAGGTCGGCGGCGTCCCATTTCCAGTGTTTCGCGGGATCGTCCAGCCGCTCCTCGAGACGCTCCTTCTGCTCGTCCTTGCTGATGTGCAGGAAGAACTTCACCACGCGGGTGTTGCAGTCGGTCAGCAACCGCTCGAACTCATTGATGTGCCGGTAGCGGCGCTTCCACACTGCGGGGCCCACCAGCTTCTCCACGCGCGCGACCAGGACATCTTCGTAGTGCGAGCGGTTGAACACCGCTATCGAGCCGAGCGGCGGCACGCGCATATGCGCGCGCCAGAGGTAATCGTACTGGCGCTCGGCGTCGTTCGGCACCTTGAAGGCGTGCACGGTGCAGCCCTGGGGGTTGAACGCGGTCATTACGTTGCGGATCGTGCTGTCCTTGCCGGCGGTGTCCATCGCCTGCAGCACGACCAGCAACGACTCCACGCCTTCTGCGTACAGCGTGTACTGCAGCTCCTCGAGACGCTTCTTGTTGCGCTCGAACACGGCCTCGGCCTCGCGCTTCTGCCAGCCGTGCGTGGCATCCGCCAACGCATCGCCCAACGTCACGCGGGAGCGCGGCTTCACTCGCAGCAGTTTCGGCAGATCGGCCGCGTTTACGTTCTTGCCCATCCCGTGCCCCCTCGAGGCTGCCCGGGGGATTCTACATGTTAGAATGTAGTGTTGATTCCAAGGAGTTCCCGTACATGTCGACCGCCCCCACCCCCAGCGTCACCCCGCCCGCCGGCGGCGCGAAGATCACGATCGCGAACGGCAAGCTCGTCGTTCCCGACCAGCCGATCATCCCATTCATCGAAGGTGACGGCACCGGCCCGGACATCTGGCGCGCCAGCGTGCGCGTGTTGGACGCCGCGGTCGCCAAGGTCTACGGCGGCAAGCGCCGCATCCACTGGCTCGAGGTCTACGCTGGCGAGAAATCGAACAAGCTGTTCAACACCTGGCTGCCCGAGGAGACCGTGGCGGCCTGTCGCGAGTACCTCGTGTCGATCAAGGGACCGCTCACGACGCCCGTTGGCGGAGGAATCCGCTCGCTGAACGTCGCGATGCGCCAGATGCTCGACCTGTACGTATGCCTGCGCCCGGTGCGCTGGTTCAAGGGCGTGCCCTCGCCCGTCAAGGCGCCCGAGAAGGTCGACATGGTGATTTTCCGCGAGAACACCGAAGACATCTACGCGGGCATCGAGTTCGAACTCGGCACCGAGGACAACCGCAAGTTCATGGAACTGTTCAAGCAGCATTTCCCCAAGGCCTACGCGAAGATACGCTTCCCGGAGACCTCGGGCATCGGCTTCAAGCCGGTGTCGCAGGAAGGCACCGAGCGGCTGTTCCGCGCGGCGATCGAGTACGCGATCGCCAACGGGCGCAAGAGCGTCACGATCGTGCACAAGGGCAACATCCAGAAGTACACCGAAGGCGCGTTCCGCAACTGGAGCTACGCGCTCGCCGAGCGTGAGTTCCCGCAGCAGACCTACACCTGGGAACAGTGGGAGCGCACCAAGGCCGCCAAGGGCGAGAAGGCTGCGAACGAGGAGCAGGCTGCCGCGCAGAAGGCCGGCAAGATCATCATCAAGGACGCCATCGCGGACATCACGCTGCAGCAGGTACTGACTCGCCCCAACGAGTTCGACGTGCTCGCCACCTGCAACCTCAACGGCGACTACCTCTCCGACGCGCTTGCCGCGCAGGTCGGCGGTATCGGCATCGCGCCGGGCGCCAACATCAACTACGTCACCGGGCATGCGGTGTTCGAGGCGACCCACGGCACCGCCCCGAAGTACGCCAACCTCGCCAAGGTGAACCCCGGCTCGGT
>DAOQXO010000034.1:0-22893 GCA_035342635.1 Steroidobacteraceae bacterium | reverse complement strand
GGCGGCGCAGTTCTGCAGGTAGACATCCTTACCGGAATCGCTCTGCGCGACGGCGAACGATGTCGCGCCAGCGCCGATGGCGAGCATCAGTGTGTTCAGCAGTAAGTGGCGTGGCCGTTTCATGGCGGATACCTGCTCCAAGTGAAGTAAAATACAAGAGTGGATCGTCCTTGCCCGGAGTATTCCCTGTCCGAATGCATCGCTCCCTGATCTACATCAACCGAACAGTAGCGGTGCGACCGTTGATTTGCATCAGGGGAATCCGGTCCTGCACCAGGGAAAAATCGGCAATCACGTATATCGCCTGGTGCCTCGCCATGCTTGTTCGCCTGCTGCCGTTCGCACTCCTTCCCGGCATCGCCGTCGGCCAGTCCGGCGTCGAGGTTTCGGCCGAGGGCGCCGACTCCATGGCGCTCGACACCGTCGTCATCGTAGCGAGCCGCGTTGCCGAGCCGCTCAGCCAGGTCGTCGCCAGCGTCGCTCAGGTCGAGCGCGCGGATCTGGATCGACATCTGGTGCGCGATCTCGAAGGCCTGACCCGCTATGTGCCGGGCGTCGACGTCACGCGCGACAGCCATCGCTTCGGCAGCAACGGTTTCTCCATCCGTGGCCTTGAAGGCAATCGCGTCCGCATATTGATTGATGACATTCCGCTCGCGGATGCGTACAGCATCGGCCAATTCGCCTCGGCGGGCCGCGACCTGGTCGACCTCGAGGCAATCGAGCGCGTCGAAGTGCTGCGCGGCCCTGCATCCACGCTGTACGGCAGCGATGCGCTGGCCGGCGTCGTGGCCTTCCGCACCCGTAATCCGGAGGACCTGCTCGCGCCCGGCGACAACCGCCACTTCGGGCTGCGCATGGGTTGGGACAGTGTGGATGACAGCCTGCTGGGTGCAGCGAGCTGGGCGGGCGAGAGCGCTTCGGGCCGCTGGCAAGGCATGATCGTGCTCGGGCAGCGCAGCGGCCATGAAGCCGACAACCGCGCATGGCGCGACGAGGACGGCCCCAACTCCATCGACTACCGGCGCGACAGCGCCCTCGCCAAGCTGGTGCACGACGCCGGCAATGCCGGTCGCTATGTGCTGACCCTGGAGGGCAATCGCAGCGAGCGCCAGACCGCGGTCAACTCGTTGCGCTTCGGCAGCGGGCGCTTCAGCACCACTTATCGCCTCGATGCCGACGATCGTGATCGACGCAATCGCGCGAGTCTCGCCGCGCGCTGGGAGCCGCAGCGCCCGTGGCTGCAGTCGCTGGAAGCGCAGCTATACGTGCAGGACACTTCGGTGCGCCAGGACAGCGACCAGTACCGGTTGCCCGACCGTGCCACGCCATTCGAATCGCTGCGCTGGCGACGCTTCGAATACGACGCGAGCGCAATCGGCCTCGGGCTGCTCGGCCAGTCGCGTCACGAGGGCCGCTGGGCGCGGCACTGGCAGGTCTTCGGCATCGATCTCACCACGCAGCGTTACGAGGGTCTGCGCGACGGGCTCGAAACCAATCTCGCCACCGGCGACAGCAGCTCGCTGATTCTCGGCGAACCTCTGCCGGTGCGTGATTTCCCGAATACCGACGCCGACAGCCTGGCGCTCTATTGGCAGGACGAGATCAGCCTCGGCGAGCGCTTTGCACTGATCCCGGGCCTGCGTGCCGAGTGGTATCGCCTGCGCGCGAAACCCGACGCGATCTTCCGTGAGGATTTTCCGGACGCGACTCCGGTGGATATCGACGAACAGCAGCTCACGCCACGTCTCGCGCTGCGCTGGTCGCCGGGCGGCGGTCACAGCCTGTTCGTACAGTACGCGCGCGGCTTTCGCGCGCCGCCTTTCGGCGATGTCAACATCGGTCTGATCCTGCCCGTATTCAATTACGAAGTGCGCGCCAATCCGGACCTGCGCCCGGAACGCAGCCAGGGGCTGGAACTTGGCTGGCGCCACGTCGGCGACACGCTGCGCGCCAGCGTTTCGCTGTACGAGAACCGCTACCGGGACCTGATCGAATCGCGCGCGAATCTCGGCATCGAACCCGACACCGGATTGCTCGTATTCCAGTCGATCAACCGTGACCGCGCCCGCATCCGCGGTGTCGAAGCCGATCTGCTCTGGAACCTGCCCGGGCGCCCGGATGGCGCCGGCCACTGGCAGCTGCGCGGTGCGCTGGCCTGGGCGCAGGGTGACGATCTGCGCCGCGGGCAGCCACTCAACAGCATCGACCCGGCGCGCATCGCGCTCGGCCTGCGCTACGAGGCGTTGTCGGATCGGTGGGGCATGGAAGCCGCGATGGTCGGGACGCAGGCGAAAGATCGCATCGACCACGAGAACGGCCCGTACTTTGCCCCGCCCGGTTACGTCCGTTTCGATGCCTACGCCTGGGCCGAACCCTGGCGCGGCGTGCGCATCAACGTGGGCGTCGTCAATATCGGCGACCGCCGATACTGGGACTGGTCCGGCGTGCGCGGCGTCGGCGCGAACGATGCGAACATCGGCTTCTACTCCCGTCCCGGCCGCAGTCTCGCAGTGAAACTGGCCATCGACTGGTGATGACGGCGTACGACCAGGAATATGTCGGCATGACTTCGGCCGACACATGCCGGCTGACACTCTTCGGCGATTTCTCCGACGGCAGCATTGTTTGTGCGGACGGCGATAAATTGCTGCGTTGCCTCAAGTTGTCCACTAGTATCTGACCGACGGCCCAGGGCTTCTTCGGATGGCCCGATGCCCCGGCCACCACACTTGCGGACCATGCCTGCGACATAGAGGTAGTCCGCGGCAGGGGGTACGGCTATGAAGGCACGCCGAGGCGGAGCCAAGCGGTTTCGCAGGACCTTTGGGGCGCTGGCGGCAATATGCCTCGCCGCCGCCGGCCTCGCCCGGGCCGATCAGACCGTCGACGTCACCGTCATCCCCGGCACGGAGGGCGATGACACGATCGCCGTCCTCACCCCGGAGCAGGTCGACGCGCTGATCGCGAGCATCATTGCCGAGATCAGCAAGGCGAGCGCAACGCTGCTCGGCTCGCTCGCGGGCAACGACACCGTCACGATCGACGCCGATCTAGATGCCTTCTCCCTGGTCGGTACGCTGATCGGTTCGAACCCCGGCGAGTCCGCAAGCAGCGCGACCAGCATCACGGTCGCGACCGGCAGCGGCGTCGACTTCGTGGATGCCGCGGGGGTGTTCAGTTCGACCGCGGACTCGACGTCCGCCTACGCCGACGTGTTGCCCGTGGACGATGAATTCCTGCCGACCGGGAGCCAGAAGGCCGACGTCTCGATCAAGGCCACTTCGCAAGCCACCGGTCTCGATACCGGTGCGGACAACGACGTGGTCATCGCAAGCGCGGAACTGTCGAGTTCCGCGGCTGCGATCACGGGCGGCGTTGCGGCCGGCATCCAGGCGTCGTTCTCAAACTCCGTTTCCACCAAGGCCGGATCGGTTGCCGAATCGAAGGCGGGCGGCATCCAGGCGGATGCGGGCAATGACCAGGTCGCCCACCGCGGCACGATCGTCGCGAGTGCCACCGCGGCCAGCGGTGTGATCGCGGTCGAGGTCAATGCTTCGGACGAGAACGACGCCGAGCGCAAGGTGCAGGGCAAGCTGGACGCGAGTGCCAAGGCCACGGCCGGGTCCGTCGGCATCGACACCGACGGGGCGAGCACGGAGAGCGATCTGGATGTGACGCTCGGCCTGCCCGACGACGCGATCCAGGTCACCGTGGAGTGGTCGGAGACGCTCGAGAGCGGTGCCGATACGGTCGCGAATCTCGGCGCGGTCACGAGTACCGCGAGCGCGATCAGCGACAGCGTGGCGGTCGGCGTCAGCGCCGCGGCCAAGGGCAGCCTGAAGGCG
This sequence comes from Steroidobacteraceae bacterium, assembly GCA_035342635.1. GTDB lineage: Bacteria > Pseudomonadota > Gammaproteobacteria > Steroidobacterales > Steroidobacteraceae > CADEFQ01. Next base: position 19,045 of record DAOQXO010000034.1, on the reverse strand, counting down.
ACCATCAATGCCGAGGCGAAGGCCGCAAGTCGCGGAATCAACAGCGGCGCAGGCGATGATGCGGTGACGAATGCGGGCAGCATCGGCGCAGCCGCGGATGCAGCCGCCTGGGTCGTCGGCGCCACCATCTCGGCCGGGCAGGGGGCGGACGAGAACAAAGCCGCGAAGGGCAAGGCACACACCAGCACCAACGCCATTGCAGAATCCCGCGCGACCGGCATCGACGCGGACGGCCCGGCCGCCAGTTCTTCCTCGACGGTCGACACGGTGATCGGCCGCTCCGGTATTTCGACGACCTACCTGACGAGCGAGACGGCCGCGACCGGTGTCGATGACGTCGTGAACACGGGTACCGTCACGGTGAACAGCTCGGCGCTCGCCGGGTCCCGCGTCGTGACCGTGCAGGTCAACGCCGAAGGCACGGCGCAGTCCGAGGCCAATTCGACCGCGGACTCCGGCGGCATCGGCATCAGTGCGGGCGGCGGTGACGATGCGGTGGACAATCGCGGCGTGCTCACCGTGGGCGCGGATGCCACGGCGGGCGCGCTTGCGGTCACCTTCGACCAGGGCGGCGAGAAAGCCGAGTCGAAGGTAGATGCGAAGGTCGAGGCTGCCGCGGTCGCCACCGGCATCGCGGCCGATGGCGGTGCGGTGGATATCACGACCGAGATCTCGATGACGATCGACGCGGACGGCCTCCTCGCCGAGCGCAACCGGCAGCAGACGACGCAGCACGGCGACGACACGATACTGAACAGCGACGCGGTCGGGGCGACGGCCACGGCACTCGCGGGGGCCGCGGGAGCCGCGGTCGCGATAGACGGCTCCGCGTCGTCCGACATGACATCGAAGGCCGGGGCGACGGCCGCCGGCATCGATGGCGGCGGCGGCAACGACCTCGTCGACAACGAAGGTGAACTGACCGCGAGTGCGGATGCGAGCGCGGGCGCGCTGTCGATCGGCTTCGCCCAGAAGGTCGAGGAAAAGGCCGAGGCCGAAGTGGAGGTCAAGGCCACGGTGGAGGCGGAGGCAACGGCCACGGGCCTGGCCGGCGACAGCGGCAGGGACGTGGTCGCGGAGTACCGCCTGGCGATCGGCGCCGACGGGCTCGACCTCACGCTGCTGAACAATGCCGGGGCGCTTTCCGGCGACGATCAGCTGGTCAACCGCGGTGCCATCACCGCGACCGCAAATTCGCTCACGGGTGCAGCCGGCGTCTCCGTGACGATCGATGGCGCGTCGGCGGCCGAGCTGGAGTCGAAAGCGAAATCGCACGCCTCGGGCATCGACGCCGGCGGCGGCAACGACCTCGTGGAAAGCGCCGGATCGGCGACGGCCGAGGCGTCGTCGACTGCCGGCGCGCTGGGCGTGGCCTTTGCGCAGAAGCCGGGCCCGAAGGAGAACGCCAAGGCCGAGGTCTCGGCCGAAGCCGGCGCCACCGCGACCGGCATCGCCGGCGACAGTGGCGCGCTCGTCGTCGAATCGCTCGAACTCACGCTCGGCGGCGCCGGTCTCGACAGCTCGGCGAGCCGCGAACGCACCGCCAACCGCGGCGACGATGTGATCCTCGCGACCGGCGACGTGACTGCGAGCGCATATGCAACCAGCGCGACGCTCGGCGTGACCGTCGCGATCGACGGCGCGGCGGAGGCCGAGATGAAGGCCACGGCCGAAGCGAAGGCCGCAGGCATCCAGGGTGGCGGCGGCAACGACCGCGTCGAGAGCAGCGGACTCGTCACCACGCTCGCGGACAGCTCGGCCGGCGGCGTCGCCGCAGCGGTCGGCCAGCAGTCGAGCGACGGCAGCAAGGCCAAGACCAAGGTTTCGGCAGAGACCGAATCCGTGGCGAGCGCGACCGGGATCGCGGGCGATGGCGGCCAGGAGGACAGCGTCGAAACCGTCGCGGTCAATATAGGCAGCTCGGGCCTGAGCTTCGGCTACGAGAAGACGGCCATCGCGGCGAGCGGCGACGATGAACTCTTGAACACCGGCGACGTGGATACGACCGCGGTCGCGGATACGGCCGCGGCGGCGGTCGCCGTAACCGTCAAGGGCGGCGCCAAGGCGGACGTGGACGCGAAGGCCGAAGCCACGGCGCGCGGCCTCGATGCGGGCGGCGGCGCAGACAACATCACGAACTCGGGCACGCTGACGACCGATGCCACCGCGACGGCGCTCACCGCCAATGTTTCGGTCTCCACCGAAGGCTCGTCCATGGCGAACGCGGGCTTCCTGAGTGGCGACAACGAGGTCGAGGCCGAGGCCGTCGGCATCTCGAGCGCGGGCTCGGACCACCAGACGTCGACCGTCATCACGACCGACATCGACTTCACGGACTTCGCCGTCACGGGCAGCTACGAGAAAATCGAAGATCACGTCTCCGGCGATGGCGCCGACCGGATCTTCAACTCGGGCGAGGTCACGTCCGACAGCTTCGCGACGACGCTCGCGGCGGACGTCGGCGTCACGGGCGAAGGCAGCGCGCTGGCGCTGGGCCGGGCCAAAGTCGAGGCGCATGCCGGTGGCATCGAGTCCGGCAACGGCGATGACACGGTCGAGAACACCGGCGCACTGACGAGCAACGCGACGGCCACGGCGGCTCTCGCGAACGTCGCCGTGACGGGCAAGGGTCTCGCGGTCGCGGGCAATTCGGCCTGGGACGGCGGCACGCATGCCGAGGCGTCGGCGGCAGGTATCGATGCCGACAGCGGCGAGATCGAGGCCACGACCGTGACCTTCGAGGCGAGCCTCGAGCGTGCCCAGGTCGTGTACGAGGGGACCCTCGAGGCCGCGACCGGCAACGACGTCGTGCTGAATGAGGGCGACATCCTGGCGCAGGCGATCTCGACTGCGGCGACGGCGTCCGTTGCCGTGAGTCCGAAGGGCATGTCGGCAGCGGTCTCGACCTCGAGCGCGGAGTCGGAAACCTTCGGCATCAAGGGCGGCGGCGGCGACGACCGGATCGAAAACACAGGTCTCCTCACCTCCTACGCCGACTCGCTGGCGGCGACCGCGAGCGTGTCGGTGACCTCGGGGCCCGGCGTCGCCGTGGCTGCGGATGCGGTGTGGGACTCCGGCACCAAGGCCGAGGCGAAGGCGATCGGCATCGCGGGCGACGGGGGTAACCAGAGCGAGAGCACGCGGCTCGCGATCGGCACCGACGAGATGGGCCTCGACAAGGACGAGGTCGTGGCGGACGGTGCCGACACGATCCTGAACTTCGGCGACATGGACGTGGATGCAATCGCGACCACCGCATCCGCGAGCGTGGCCGTCACGGCGAGCAGCGGCGTCGCGGCTGCGACCGCAACCTCGACCGCCGAGGCGACGGCCGCGGGCATCGACGCCGGCGCGGGCACGGGCGTCGACCAGGTGTACAACGCCGGCATCCTGGACGTGGCGGCGGACGCGGCGGCCGCCTCGGCGTCGGTCAGCGTGGTCAACACGGGCGTTGCCATCGCGGCCGACTCGGTCTGGGACGGCGGTACGACGGCCACCGCGCGCGCGCGCGGCATCGACGTGGGTGCGGGCGGCGACACGATCGAGAATGACGGCGAGACGACTGCGACCGCAACCGCGCTCGCGGGCTCCGCGACAGTCGCGGTCACGAGCACCGGGTTCGCCGGCGCCTCGGGGACCTCGACCGGCACCGCCGATGCCTCGGCGCTCGACGCGAGCGCCGGCATCGACAGCGACACCATCATCAATCGCGGTGCGCTCAATGCCGCCGCTGAGGCCGCCGCCGCCACGGCGAATGTCACGTTCACCAATACGGGCGCAGCGCTGGCACTCGGTGCCGTCTGGGACGGGGGCACCGGCGCGACCGCGCGCGCGCGCGGCATCGAGACCGGCGACGGCGCAGACGGCGTCGTCAGCACCGGCACGATTGCCGCCACCGCCGACGCACTGGCGGCCGAGGCCGCGGTGAGCGTGACGGCGACCGGAGTCGCCGGCGCGGTTGCGACGGCGACGGCGGAGACGGATGCCGTGGCGATCGACCTCGGCGGCGACGCGGTCGCCGACACGGTCGACAATCAGGGCGAGCTGACAGTCGATTCGAATGCGCTGGCCTTCTCGGCGGCCGTTTCTGCGACCAGCACGGGCGTGGCGGTCTCCGGCGGCGACGTCTGGGATGGCGGTACGCAGGCCACGGCCCGTGCGCGCGGCATCGAGACCGGTGGCGGCGCGGACGGGATCCTGAACACGGGCGCCATCGGCCTCGACTCCGATGCGGTGACGGCTGCCGCGAGCGTGAGCGTGGCGTTGACCGGCGTTGGCGGCGCGATCTCGCGCTCGACCTCGGTCTCGGATGCCACGGCGATCGACGCCGGCGACGACGCGGGCGACGATACGGTGGAGAACTCCGGCGATCTGACCGTGAACTCGGATGCCTTTGCGGCGGCAGTCAGCGCCGCCTTCACGAGCGCCGGCGTGTCGATCGCGGCGAGTGGCAGTTTCGACGGCGGCACGACCGCAATCACGACCGCCAAGGGTATCGACACGGACTTCGGGTCCGACGACATCCTCAACAGTGGCGCGATCGCCGCCTCGGCGGGCTCGGCGACCGGCCAGGTGGACGTGAGCGTCGCGGTGAGCGGCGTCGCCGCGGTGCTCTCGAATGAGGGCCTGAGCCAGTCCGAGGCGATCGGCATCGATGCGGGCGAGGGCGTGTTCGCGGACAGCGTGATCAACAGCGGATCCGTCGCCGCGAGCGCGACCAGCCTCGGCGCCTCCGCGTCGGTCGGTGTGACTTCCGCCGGCGTCGGTGCCACCTGGAACGGCGGAACCCTGGGAGACGCGCGCGCCCGCGGCATTGCAACGGGCGACGGCGCGGACTTCGTCGACAACTCCGCCGCGGTGGGCGCGACGGCCGATGCCGGCACGCTTTCGGCGGCCATTTCGGTTGCGGTGACTGGCGTGGCGGGTGCGGTTTCGAAGGCCGATGCGCTGGCCGATGCGACCGCGATCGACGTCGGTGAGGATGACAGCGACGACGTCGTCCGCAATTCCGGCGACCTCACGGCCGACGCGGACGCGCATTCGGCCTCTGCGTCGGTATCCGTCACGGTGGCCGGCCTCGCCGGCGCCGGCGGAACGCCGTGGGACGGCGGCACGCATGCGGGCGCGCAGGCGGCCGGCCTCACGGTCGGTGGCGGCGCTGACAGCATCATCAATGACGGTGCGATCACTGCGGACGCGGCGTCGTCCGCTACTGGCGTCGCGGTCGCTGTCGCGGTCGAGGGCGCCGCGGGCGCCATCACCACATCGAATGCAGAGTCCACCGCGACCGGCATCGATAGCGGAACCGGGGACGACTACGTCGAGAGTACCGGCCTCATCACGGCGCACGCGTTCGCTGACGCGAATTCGGTCAACGCCGCGGGCACGAAGTTCGGCGTCGCGGCGGCCGGCAACAATGTGTGGGACGGCGGTACGCACGCCGCCACGCAGTCGACGGGCATCGCGACGGGCTCCGGGCTCGACGAGGTCATCAACAGCGGCGACATGGTGATTGATGCCTCGGCGGTCGCGCCCTCGACCTCGGTCAGCTTCAGCGTCGCGGGTGTCGCGGCCTCGATCTCCACCGCCAGTGCCGAAGCGCACGCCAGCGCAATCGACCTCGGTGGCGACGACGATGAGGTGGACAACAGCGGCCGCCTCGACGTCTCCGCGGACGCGGTAGCCGTCGGTGTCAACGTCGCGCTGACCGGCGCCGGCGTGAGCGCTGCCGTCAATTCGGTCGACGGCGGCACCCGCGGCACTTCCACGGCGACCGCCATCGCCGGTGCAGGTGGCGAGGACCTGATCGTCAACAGCGGCGAACTCGACGTCGACGCCACGGTCACGGCGCCCTCGGTGACCTATTCCGTCGGGGGCATCGCCGCGGTCGCCTCATCGACCGCAACGGCGGACACGGACGCGAGTGCGATCGACGCCGGCGATGACGACGACGAGATCCAGAACTCGGGCGACGTCGATGTGCTTGCCGACGCGACGGCGGTGACCGTCAATGTCGCGATTTCGGCGGGCGCCGCCGGGTCCGTCGACAATGTATGGGACGGCGGCACGACTGCGACCGCCGTGGCTGACGGCCTGCGCGCCGCGGGCGGAGACGATGCCGTAACGAACGCCGAAGGCGCCCGGGTCGGGACGCTTGCCCGGGCGACGACGGCTTCGGTCGGTGTGACCGTCGCCGGCGGCTTCGGTGTCTCGGCGAGCAGCTCGACCGCGAATGCGTCGGGTGCCGGCATTGAGGCAGGCACGGGCAATGACCTCGTGACCAACGCGGGCGAGATCGACAGTGGGGCCGAGGCGCTCGCCACCAGTCTCAGCGTCACGATGGCGGCCAGCGGTATCGCAGCGGCCGGCAATTCCACCTGGGACGGTGGCACGACCGGCAATGCCGATGCCTTCGGCATCGCGCTTGGCGCGGGTGACGACGAGGCCACGAACACCGGTTCGATCACCTCGACGGCGGATTCGACGGCGATCGCGACGGCCGTCGCCGTGGCGCCGCTGTTCGGCGTTGCAATCGCGGACGCGGTCTCGACCTCGAACGCCCATGCGACCGCCATGGCGGCCGGATCCGGCACGGACGAGCTGCTCAACGAGGGAACCCTGACGGCCGACGCCGACGCGCTCGCCTACGGTCTCAACATCGCCTTCACCGCCACCGGCGCCGCCGGCAGCGGCCTCAGCACGCAGCTCGGCCATGGCACGCATTCGAATGCGCTCGCCACCGGCGCGAGCGGCGGCGACGGCGCCGACGGGATCCGCAATGCCGCGGCCGGCCTGGTCACCGTCCGCAGCGAGGCGAGCACTGCGGCCGACGCGGTGTCGCTCGCGCTGGCTGGCGTGGCGGGAGCGTCCTCGAACGCGATCGCGATGGCCGAGGGCGCTGGCCTCGACGGCGGCGCGGACGATGACACGCTCATCAATCAGGGCGGCATCGATGCGACGGCCGCCGCGGACGCGGTCGCGCGCACGCTGTCGTTCGCCGGCTTCGCCGGGCTCGCCAGCGCGAATTCCACGGGGCAGGCGATTCTCACGGGGCTCTCGGGCGGAGACGGCGACGACTGGGTCGAGAACCTCGGCGCGATCACGCTGCACACGCAGGCCGATGCCATCGGCCAGTCCATCGGCGGCTCCGCGGTCGGCTTCGCGCTTTCGGCCGCAAACGCCGACGCGGTCGCGGAGGCCGCCGGTCTCGCCGGTGGCGCGGGTGCGGACACGCTGCGTAATGCCGGCAATATCGCGATCACGGCCGATGCGGCGACGATTGCCCGCAGTGTCGCGGCGTCGGCGGCCGGTTACTCGCTGTCGAGTGCGGATACCAGCTCGACCGTGAGGTCCGTCGGGTTCGATGGCGGCGACGGCGACGACATGATCCTCAACGAGGAGGGCGGCAGCGTCAGCGTGGCGAGTCTGGCGACGACCAGTTCTGGCGGCGCCGCGATCACGATCTTCGGCTCGGCGCAGGGCAGCGCGAAGACGCTCCCGCGCGCGAATGCCTCCGGCGCGAGTGGCGGTGAGGGCGATGACGACATCCGCAATGCCGGCGAACTGACGATCAGCGCGAGATCGGTGAGTACGGCCACGGGCGTGGGAGCCTCGGCCATCGGCTTCGGCGGCGCGGACACGGGCATCGAGGTCGACACTTCCGCCACCGGTCTCGACGGCGGCAACGGCGCAGATTTGCTGGTCAACACCGGCACGTTGCGCGTCGGTCCCGCGGCCGACGCGGTCGGCGACGCGCGCTGGATGTCACTGCTCAGCGCCAGCGGATTCTCGGCCGGCGCGATCGGCTCCGCCTCGACGGAATCAGTGGCCGCGGCCCGCACGGCATCCACGGGCATGAGCGGCGGTGCCGACGACGACACGCTTTCGAACGACGGCGAGCTGGTCGTCATCGCCAATGCCCTGAGCCGCGCGACGGACTCGACGCTGAGCCTGTTCGGTGCGGCGGGCGCAAGCAGCCGGTCGGGCGCCATCACGATCGCCACGGGCCTCGATGGTGGCGAGGGCGCGGATGACCTGGAGTCGCTCGGCAGCCTCGAGGTGTCGGCGGAGTCGCTGCTGATCAAGTCGGGCGGCAGCGCCAACTTCACGCTGGCCGGCACCAACGACTCCAGCTCGGGGCTCGTGGCGTTCACCGAGGCGCTGGGTCTCGCCGGCGGTGACGGCGCCGATACCCTGGTGACGGCGGGGACGATCACGGTCGATGCGCTCTCGACGCTCGACGCGACTGGCGGTTCGACGACGATCGCGGGTACTGCCGCGGTTGCGGGCACTTCCGGTGCCGAGACCCATGCCGCAGGCCTCGACGGCGGCGCGGGCGACGACAGCATCCGCAATGACGCCGACCTCGATATCGATGCGATGTCCCGACTGACGATGGACGGCACGAGCTACGGGTTCGCGGGCACGAGCGGCGTCGGCGCGAACCTCACGGCGACGACCGTGGCCGATGGCATCCTGGGCGGTGACGGCCAGGATTCGATCACGAATGGCGGCAATATCCTGATCGACGCCGAATCGGTGCTGCATTCCACGGGCGGTTCCGATGCCACCTTTGGCGGATCCTCGGCGTCCACGACATCGGGCGGCGTGACACACGCGACCGGCATCGCCGGCGGCGCGGACGACGACACGCTGGTCAACGAGGAAGGGGCCGGCATAGACGTGCGTGTCGGGAGCACGGTTACGGCGGCCGCGGTCACCTACACCTTCGGCGGAGGGTCCGGCACCGATGCCATCCTGACCGGTGCGGCATCGGGCGAAGGCATGACCGGCAGCACCGGCAACGACCTGCTGCGGAACGAGGGCACCGTGCTGGTCACGGCGCAGGCGCTGCTGACGACCACGGGCGGTGCGAAGGCCACCTTCAGCGGCGGCAATGACGCGACGGGTCGCGCTGAAGCGGGCGCCCGGGCGGTCGGCATGGACGGCGGCGACGGCGACGACTCGGTCGTTTCCACCGGCGTGCTGAGCGTCGAGGCGCACACGATCGCCGAATCGCAGAACAACGCCTCGAGTTCGGCTTCCTTCACGAGCGACGAACTCGCCGGTTCGGTCAGCGTGGCGCGGGCCGAGGCGATCGGCCTCGAAGGCGGTCTCGGCACGAACCTGCTCGCGAACGAAGGCGACCTCAGCGTATTCACCCAGGCGACCGGCTATGCGCTCAGCTACTCGTCGGGCGCGAGTTTCTCGTTCGACGGCGACGGCGAGTCGCGCGCGAACAGCACCGCACTGTCCATCGCCACCGGCATCTCGGCGGCGCACGGCGCCAACGACGTGGCCAACGAAGGCAGCCTCACGGTGCAGGCGCTGGCCGGAACGATGAAAGACGTCGTGACCGAACTCACCGTGTACCGCCTGCAGGGTGCTACCGATGACGACCAGCATCCCGATGGGCCTGCGGCGGAGACGGTGACATCGCTGCCGGACCTCACCGACCCGGACGTGCGCGACCAGTACCCCGATGGGACGCTCGTCTATTGCATGAGTGAGGCCTGCGTGTTGTCGCCGGAAGTCAACCGCGCCGGCAACCACTACGTCGCGACGACGACGACGGACGACGACGACAATACGGTGTACCAATGGGTGCCGGTCGCGGCAGTGGAGGCGCTGGCCGACAGTGGTGAGCCGGGCACCTTCGTGGATGGACAGATCATCGCCTGCACGGCGCCGGCTCCGGTGTGCGGGGACGCCGACCCGACGATCAACGCTTCGGCCACCTACTGGCAGGTCGCGGTCACCGCCGGAAGCGGAGAACCGCCGGTCGACAGCTACACCTGGACCCGCGTCAACGGCCTCGTGATCGAAGTGTCCGTGGAAGTCGTCGAGGCCAGCTTCCCGAGCTATGCCGCCGCCAACGGCAACGGGCTGGACGGCGATGGGCTCGCGGTAGGCACCGGTACCTCGACCGCCGTGGCGCGCGGCATCCAGCTCGGCGACGGCAACAACGAGGTGACGTCGCAGGACATCGAGGTGCGGGCCATCGCGAATGCGACCATCAACGTCGCGTCGGACGGTGACGTCTTTGGCGACTCGACCGGGCGTACGGCGGCGAGCGCGACCGCGACTGCGCTCGGCATCGAGCTGGGCGATGGCGCGAACACGGTCCTGAATGCCGGCACGCTGGAAGTGCTGGCGCAACCGTCCGCGCAGTCGTTTACTGCGGTGAGCGCGGGCGGTGGCGTCTGCATCTGGTTCTTCGGCTGGTGGTGCGGCGGCGAGGGCGACCCGACGGCGAGCGCGAGCACCACCTTCAATGCAGCCGCCACGGGCATCCTGGCCGGCGACGGCGGCAATTCGATCACCAACAACGGCTCCATCCATGTGACCGCGGCGCCGGATGTCGCGGTGGACGCAAGACGCAGCAATGCCGAGTACGCCGGGCGGACGGAGGGCGACCCCAGTGGCTCCGTCTCCGTCAGCTCGAACGCCACGGCCATCGGCATCCAGACGGGTTCCGGCAACGACGCCGTCACGAACAACGGCGAGATCCTGGTCGAGGCGATGGACCTTGCGAGCGGCTGCGCCGCCGGGACCTGCAACATCCCCGGTGGCGCGACCGTCACTACCCGTGCGACCGGCATTACCACCGGCGACGGCGACGACACCGTCATCAACAACGGCAGCGTGATCGCACGGGTGTACGCGGCCGGCATGCCTGCGAGTGGCGTCGGTATCGATACCGGGGCCGGCAACGACGAGTTGACGCTCGGTGACGGCGCCGAAGTGGTGGGTATCGTCACGCTGGGCGAGGGCGATGACACGATGACGCTGCAGGGCACTGCCCAGGTCCACGACGGCAACGGCACGATGTTCGACCTGTCGGGCGGCGACGGAACGGACACGCTGGTGCTCGCGGGCACCGGTGCGAGTGCGAGCGCGCCGACCGGATTCGAGGTCGGCGTCAAGACGGGCGACGGCACGTTCTTCCTGCCTGCGCTCGCGGCACTCGACAGTCTGACCCTCGAGGAGGGCGGGCTCTCGCTCGGCGACGACTATGCGTTTGCGCCGGATAGTGCGTTTTCGACCTACATCCACAGCGACGGCGACCGCGGGTTGCTCTCGGTCGCCGGCGCCGCTGCGGCCGACGGCGCGATTGCCGTCGAGCGCAGGGGCGATACGTTCATCGCCGACGGCACGCGCTATACGGTGGTCGACACGACAGCGGGCGTGACGGGCGCGTTCACCGACATCACGCTGCCGCAGTCGCGTCCGCTGCTGGGTTTCTCACTCGAGCAGACAGCCGATTCCGTGGACGTCGTCGCGAATGCGGAATCCTTCGCTTCGGTGACGGACCGCAGACTCTATCGCGAACTCGCGGCGAACCTCGACGTGCTCGCAGGTACGGCGAGTGGCGACTTCGCGCAGCAGCTTGGCACGATCCAGAACATGTCGTCAGGCTTCGGCCGGGCCTACGCGAGCCTCGCGCCGGATTCGTACGCTTTGCTCACGAGCAGCACGATCGTCACCGGACGCGAGACGGTGCAGCTGTTGCGTCAGCACCTGTTCAATGCGCGCGCCGTCGCGCAAGGCAAGCGCCCGTCGAGCCTGGCGTACGCGCCGGTACAGCTCGCCTACGCGGGCGGCGAGATGCGGGTCATCGGCCCCGGGATGTGGCCCGGACTGCCGGCCGTGACCGGGCCGGCCGCCGCCTCCGGCGGCGCGACCCGCCATGGCCGCAGCCTGAAGTCCCAGACCTGGACCTCGGCTTTCTACTCGACCGGCGATTACGACTTCGACGCGGGGTACACCGAGTACGACTACGACACGCGCGGCTTCCTGGTCGGCGCCGATCGACTGCTGGGCGAGCGCACGACCGTTGGCCTGATGCTGGGCTATGCCAGCACGCAGGCCGATGCGGCGCAGGCGGTCGCGTCGGCCGACGTCGAGGGCTGGACCGGCGGACTCTACGCGACGAGCGGCTGGGGCAGCGCGTATGTGGAAGGCGGTATCACTTACTCGACGCAGTCCTTCGAGAACACGCGCAGGCTGCTGATCGGCACCGAAGAACGCACGGCGGTCAGCGACCACGACGGCGCGGCGCTCGTGCTGTTCGCGGGCGCAGGAAGGGAGTTCGACTTCGGTTCGTGGCAGGCGGAGCCCTACGGCACGCTCTACTACTTCGACCTCGAGGAAGACGCGTTCCAGGAGGATGGCGCCGAAAGCCTGAACCTCGTATTCGAGCGCAGGTCCGCGGAGGCCATGTTCGCCGAGATCGGTTCGCGGTTCGCGCGGTTCACGCCGCTGCGCAAAGGCGTCCTCGACTGGCACGCGGTGGTCGCATACAACCACGACTTCGACCTGGGTGACGGGACCATCGGCTACGCCTACCAGGGCATGCCGACCCAGCCGTTGCGGGTGAGCGATCGCGACGTGGTGACGAGCACTGCAGTGCTGGGCGCCGGCGTCACCTGGCTGCGAGGTGCCAGCACGCTCGCGCTCGATTACCGCGGCCAGTACAGCGGCAGCTACCGCAACCATGTGGTGGGGCTGCGGCTGTCGCTGCGCTTCTAGTGTCGCGGCCCGATGCGCGCCGCGAGGCCGCCCAGCGATGATGTGCCCAGTTCGAGTTGCCAGCCGTACCCGTCGAGGACATCGAGCACGATGGCGAGGCCGAGACCGGCGCCGCCGCGCTCGTCAAGCCGGGTGCCACGCTGCAGAACGACGGCCTGGTCCTCGGCGCTGATTCCGCGGCCATCGTCCTCGACGGTGATCGGCGAACCCGGAAGGGCGGTAATGCGCACGCGCGAGCGCGCATGCCGCGTGGCATTCTCGAGCAGGTTGCCGAGTACTTCGGCCAGGTCACCGCGCTCGATCGGCACGACCGTCTCCGCCGTGATCCGCGTGTCGATCGTGACGCGCTGGCCTTCCGGGGTCCTGGCCAGCGTCTCGACGAGCGAGTGCACGAGCGGCGCGACCTCGGTCGCGGCGGGCGCGCGGTGCGCGCGCGCACCACGCAGGCGCGCCCTCGCGAGCTCGCGGTCGACATTACGGCTCATCGCGTTCCCGACCGCCGCGATCTGGGCGGCTATCGCGTGCTCGCCCCGTTCCCGCAACTGCTCCGCATCGGCCATCAGCGCGGCGAGGGGTGTCTTCAGTCCGTGCGCCAGGTCCGCCGCATGGGCGCGCGAACGTTCGATCAGTTCTTCCTGCGCAGCGAGGAGCGCATTCAGTTCCGCGACGAGCGGTTGCAATTCGGCAGGTGCGGCGGGCGTCAGCCGCTGCGCCTCGCCCGATCTGACGGCCGATACATTGTCGCGCAGGGCATCGAGTGGCCGCAGGCCGAGCACAACCTGAACCGTCGTGGCGAGCGCAAGCACTAGGCCGAGCAGCATGAGCGCGATGGTGAGATCCCTGCCGAAGCTGCGTCCGGCAGCCGAAATACGCGCCAGGCTGGCGGCCACCGAGACTCTCACGGCGACCGGTTGGGGAGCCGCTGTGAGCACGGCGCCGCGCTCGAGCACGAGCACGCGTGCATCGCCGGGTCCGATCGTCTCGTGCAGATGGCTCTCGCCCGGTGCGGGCGTGTCTTGCGGCAGCGCCAGTGTCGCATCCCAAAGCGAGCGTGAGCGCAGCACCTCGCCGCCGGCCGCTTCGACTTGCCAGTAGAGTCCCGACAGCGGATCGTCGAATCGCGGATCGGCAGGCTCGCGCGCAAGCAGCAGCGACCCTTGGGGGCTGAGGCTGATGCCGGACAGCAGCTGTTTCGTATGGACGTCGAGATCGTCGGCGAGTGTACGGGCGACATGCCGCTCGAAGAGAATCTCGAGGCCGACACCGGCAACCGCCAGTGCCACGAAGATCGCGGCGAGCCCGCCCGCGAGCAGACGCAGGCGCAGCGAGTTTCGCATCACGCGGTGCGCTCCGGGATGAAGTAGCCGAAGCCGCGGCGCGTCTCGATGAGCGGCGTGCCGAGTTTCCTGCGCACCCGGCCGATGAGTACCTCGAGCGCATTCGAGTCATGGTCCTCATCGGGACCGTAGGTGTGTTCGGCCAGTTCCTGTTGCGAAACGACGCGCCCGCGGTGCAGCAGCAGGTAGACGAGCAGCCGGTACTCGAGTGGCGACAGCGTGACCGGCACGCCGCGGACGCTCACCTGCTTGTGCCGTTCATCGACCGTGACCTCGCCCGCAGTGATCATCGACGAGGCATGACCGGCCGAGCGGCGGATGATCGCCCGCAGGCGCGCGAGCAGTTCCTCCATGCGGAAGGGTTTCACGAGATAGTCGTCGGCGCCCGCATCGATGCCGTCGACGCGTTCAGCCCAGCTGCCGCGCGCCGTGAGGATCAGCACGGGTGTCCTGCGGTCGCTCGAGCGCCAGCGCTTCAGGATCGCGAGCCCGTCCATGCGAGGCAGGCCGAGATCCAGGACGATCGCCGCGTAGTCTTCGGTGTCGCCGCGAAACCAGGCGTTTTCGCCGTCGCCGGTGACCTCGACGACATAGCCTGCGTGCGCGAGGGCGCGCTGGACGTCCGCGGCGATCCGCGGATCGTCCTCGACGACGAGCACCCGCGTCACTTTTCCCGGATCCGCTCGATCGCGCCGGTGCGCGCATCGACGTGCACTTCGAACAGGCGGCCTTTCGGATCGAGAACCCGGAGTTCGTACGTCCAGCGGTCTTTTCTGTTCTCGACTTCGACGCCGATGATCTCGCCGGGCAGCTTGCTGCGCACGATATCGAGGATCTCCGCGAGCGGCCGGATCTCGCCGCGGCTCACCGCCTCGCGCAGCGCGTCGCGATCGGGCGGGTCCGCGGCGGCGGGACCGCTCACGAGCAGCGCCGCGAGTGCAGCACCGGCGAGCAAGGTGAGCGCACGATTCCACATATCGTCATTTTCATTGCGAGGGCCTGACATGTCGCTGACATGGGTCAACAGCCGTCCGTCAGCGGCCTGGCGGCAATCTTGCGGCCATCGTCCACCGCAATGTGCGGCGGACGGGCAACCGGAGAATACTGATGCGTAACTTTGCAATTGTCGCTGTCGCCACTTTGGCTACCCTTGGCGCGGCTTCCGCCGCACAGGCGGGCAGTCTCGGCCGCCCGTGCACTGCGGCACCGCAATCCACATGGCTGTCGATCGAGGCCCTGACGGCCAGGGTCGAGGCGCGTGGCTACAAGGTCCAGAAGGCGAAGGTCAAGAAAGCCTGCGGCGAATTCTACGTGTTGGACAAGAACGGCGGCCGGGTCGAGCTGTTCCTGGATCCGACCAACGGCGACATCGTGGGGCAGCAGTGAGCGGGGCGGCCACGGATGCCGCCCGGGAAGTGGCCGTGGCCGGCGGCGTCGTGCCGCCGGCCACGGTCGTCGTCTGGGACCGCTTCGTGAGGTTCTTTCACTGGACTCTCGTCGCACTCTTTGCGGTCGCCTACTTCACCGGTGGAGAGGCGGAGGACGTCCACATCGTAAATGGCTATGCGCTCGCGACGCTGCTCGCGCTGCGCCTGCTATGGGGCTTTGTCGGCCCGCGCACGGCGCGGTTCAGCAGCTTCGTGCGGTCACCGGCCGAGACGCTCGCTTATGTGCGCGATGCCGCGCGATTCCGGGCGCGTCGTTTCCTCGGCCACAACCCGGCCGGTGCAGCGATGATCCTGGCGCTCGTCATTGCACTCGCGGGTACCGCCACGACCGGCATCATGATGACCACGGATGCCTTCTGGGGCTCGGCATGGATCGAAGAGGTTCACGAGTTCCTCGCGAACGCGACGATCGGGCTGATCATCCTGCACGTGGCCGGCGTGCTCGTCGCAAGCTTCCAGCACCGCGAGAACCTGGTCGCGGCCATGGTGACGGGACGCAAGCGTGCCGATTGAAAGGCCCGGCCTAATGATCGTTCACTCGGCTTGGCGAGGCGCGGCGGCTGGTGGGTTCCAGCCGCCGCCACGCTTGCGTGGGCGACTCCATAGATAGCCCGGTTGCATGGGAACTTCACTCCGGCTTCTTCTGCTGCACCGGGCAGGTGCTCAGGCCGAACAGGCGGTAGCCCGGGCAGCGGCCAGCGAGACCTGTGAGGAGAGGCATGATCCCAATGAGCCCCAGCCATCGCCACGACGAGTCCAGCCAAAACACGAGGCTGAGCAGAATCAGTCCGATGACGATGCGCACAATGCGGTCGATACTTCCAACGTTGATTGGCATGACGGTCTCCTCGTGTTGAGTCAGGGGCTTGAAAACGCGACGGGGGCGGCAGCGCCCCGGAGCGGATGGCCGCTGGTCGATGGCGCCGTGGACAGATCCCAACCACCACCAAGGGCTTTGTACAGCGCCACCAATTGTACGGCCGCGTTGGCATGTGCCCGCGCGGCTGCGGTTTCGGCCTCGTGCAGGTTGCGCTGGGCAGCCAGCAATTCGACCAGCGCAATGTCGCCCACAGCGTAGCGCGCCTCGGCGTGGCCGTAGCTCTTGCGCGCGGCATCCAGGGCCATGCCGCGGCGCTCCAGTGTGTCCAGCCCGCCGCGATATTCGCCCAGCGCGCGCTCGGCGTCGCCCAGCGCCGTCAGCACGGCCTGCTCGTAGGCCAGCGCGGCCTGCCGCTCGGCCGCCTCGCGTACCCGAATCTCGGCGCGCACTCGGCCGCCGTCGAACAAGCGCCAGGAAATCAACGGCAGGATGGAAAAGCGCGAACTCGAGGCATCAAACCAGTTGCCTGTGTCGAGCGCCTGGAAGCCGCCGCCGACACCGATTGAGAGCTTGGGGAACAGCTCGGCCGTAGCCACGCCGATATCGGCGGAACTCGCTGCCAGGCGCCGTTCCGCAGCCAGCACGTCAGGGCGCCGGCGCAGCATATCGGCGCGCTCGCCCACCGGCAGCGCCCGCAGCGTGCTCGGCGCCATGGGGCCGTCAAGCAGTGCCAGCTCCCGCTCAGGAGGCGCGCCCAGCAGCACGCCCAGGCTGAGCACCGCGGCACGCTGGCGCGCCGCGATGTCCGGCAGGAGTGCGTTGACTGACGCCCATTGGGCGTAGGCCGCCTCCACGTCGGCGGCCGACACGTCGCCCAGCGCGTGCCGAAGGCGTATCAACTCAAGGGTCTGCTGCAGCGTGTCCAGCGTGCCCTCTTGTGCGAGCAGCTCGTAGCGGGCACCGGCGGCAGTGAACCAGGTCCGCGCGACCTCGGCCACGACGCGCATGCGTACGGCCTGTGCCTCGGCTTCGGTCGCCTGCAGGCGCGCGCTCGCGCCTTCCACGACGCGCCGCCTGGCGCCGAACAAATCGGCCTCCCAGGCCGCATCGAAGCCCGCGTCGTAGATGGTCTGCGTGGCATCGAGGCCGGGGATGGTGCCGATGGGCAAGGGGCCGTGCTCACTTTGGCGACGGCGGTTGACGCTCGCACCCGCCCCTGCTGCTGGTGATGTCCCACCCGCCGCACGATCGCGCAGGGCGCGTGCCTCATCGATGCGTGCTGCGGCCTGGCGCAGATCCAGGTTCTGTGCCAACGCCGTGGCGATCAGGCGATCGAGGATCGGGTCCTCCAGTAGTGACCACCAGTGGCTCAAGCCCGCAGCCTGGGATGCGCCTGCCGATGGCACGGTCCAGCCGCCGCCGACGTCGACCGGCGGCGGCCCGCGGTAGTCGGGGCCTACGGTCGCACAGGCAGTCAGCAGCACGCAGGACAATGCCAGCACGTGCGGACGCACACGCCCAGGAGTCAGGCTGGTGGAGGTTGCGCGAAGGAAAGGGGTGGGGGTGTCGGCTTTCATTGCAGGCGTCCTCGGACGAATACGGTGGCCATCGTCAGGGTGGTGAGTGCGATGATCGCCAGCGGCCACAGACTGGCCAGAATGTCGCCGGGTGGCATGGCCTTGAGAAAACTGCCCTCGACGATGATCAGGAAGTGGGTCAGCGGAATGACCTGGGCCAGCCATTGCAGGACGACGGGCATGTTTTCGACCGGCGTCGCAAAACCGGACATCAGCACCGCCGGCACGCCGATGGCGAACGCCCCCAGGATGGCCTGCTGCTGGGTCATGCTGACCGCGGAAACCATCAGGCCGATGCCGACCACCGACAGGATGAACAGCACCAGGCTGGCGAGCAGAAGCGCGAACGAGCCGGTAAACGGGATGCCGAACAGGAATACGCCTGCGCTGATCATGAACAGGCCCAGCAGCGTGCCAATGGCGAGTGCCGGCAGTGATTTGGAGATGATGATTTCCGGCGTCGAAGTGGGCGACACCAGCAACTGGTCGAAAGTGCCGAGTTCACGTTCGCGTGCAATCGACAACGAGGTGATCAGGAGCGCGCTGAACAACGCCAGGATGCCGGTCAGGCCGGGCACGATGAACCAGCGGTAGACCAGGTTCGGGTTGAACCAGTGACGCACCACCACCGGGACAGGCACCTGGGCGTCGGGTACGACCTCGGCGCCGACATCGGCGGCGATGGTGGCGAGGTAGGCCACGGTGATCTGGCCCGAGTTGCTGCGCCGGCCGTCGACCAGCACCTGCGCACGGCCGCTGCCGCCGGCAGCAATCGCGCGCGAGAAATCCGCGGGAATGGCGAGCGCGGCGATCACCTCGCCGCGGTCGATCAGCGCATGCAAGTGCCGCGGGCTGTCCACGTGTCGCACCTCGGTGATGAAGCGGGCGCTGTCCAGGCGCTGCATCAGTTCATGCGACCAACGGCCGGAGTCCTGGTTGTAGACGGCGATATCGACGTTGCGCACTTCCAGCGTCGCGGCAAGGGTGAACACCAGCAACTGCAGGATGGGCGGCACGAACACCACCATGCGACTGCGCGGGTCGCGCAGGATGCTGAGCACTTCCTTGATGAACTGCGCGCGCAGGCGGGTGAGCGAGAATGCGGAGGTCGACACCAGCTCACTCCAGGTTCTTGCGCGTGGCGCGTATGGCGATCAGGAAGAACAGCGTCCCGATCGCCGCCATGGCCGCCAGGTTGGGCAGGAACACGGCCCAGATGTCACCGGCCAGGAACACCGTCTTCAGCGAGTCGACGAAGTAGCGCGCCGGAACGATCCGGGTGATGGCGCGGATCGGTGCCGGCATGGCGTCGATCTCGTACAGAAAGCCCGA